>CAISPW010000258.1 GCA_903887465.1 uncultured Oscillochloris sp.
GACGAAGATGGTGATCTCCCACGCGCCGGTCAATGGCGCGAATGACGTTTGGATCGCGAATGACGCGAAGCGGGGCGAATGACGCGAACGCGAAGGCGCGAAAA
Organism: uncultured Oscillochloris sp.; assembly: GCA_903887465.1. Lineage (GTDB taxonomy): Bacteria > Chloroflexota > Chloroflexia > Chloroflexales > Chloroflexaceae > Oscillochloris. The sequence goes on from CAISPW010000258.1 coordinate 105, forward strand.
GCGTTTGGATCGCGAATGACGCGAAGTGGGGCGAATGACGCGAACGCGAAGGCGCGAAAAGCGTTTGGATCGCGAATGACGCGAAGTGGGGCAAATGACGCGAACGCGAAGGCGCGAAAAGCGTTTGGATCGCGAAAAGCGTTTGGATCGCGAATGACGCGAAGTGGGGCGAATGACGCGAACGCGAAGGCGCGAAAAGCGTTTGGATCGCGAATGACGCGAAGTGGGGCGAATGACGCGAACGCGAAGGCGCGAAAAGCGTTTGGATCGCGAATGACGCGAACGCGAAAAGCGTTTGGATCGCGAAACGGGGATGCTCGGGGCGCATAAGCGTCTGGTGCGTGCATCAGGCTTCGGCGGGGGAGTCGAGGGCGGCGCGGAGGCCGGCGGCGAGGAGCGGCAGGCCGGCGAGTTGCACAATGTGGAAGAGGCCGTTGTGGTCGAGCGGGATGCCGAAGATGGTCAGTTCGGCGCTGCTGGCCTGGATGGCGGCGGCGAGGATGGAGAGAATGATGCCAGCAAGCATTTGCTGGGCGCCGCTGAGGCGACCAGCCTGGACGAGCCGGGCATAGGCACCGAGGGCGAACAGCATCGCCGCCGCCTCGTAGACAATGAAGGCGATAAATCCGCGCTGGAGGCGCTGCTTGATTGCGTAGAAGCCGACGGCGCTGAGGAACATGCCGGGTAGGGCGCGGCGCGCGGCCCGCTCGCCGAGCAGGTCGCCGACGGATCCGGTGGCGAAGAGAGCGACGGTGACGCCGAGCATGAGGGTGATGGGATGCCAGAGGATCGCGTGGCGGCGGGGCGACATCTGCAGGCCGTGGACAACCACACTGAGGGCGCTGGCTACGCTCGTGGCCCCGAAGGCTCCGGCCCAGATGCTGGCCTTCCAAGGGTGGCTCTGGCGGCGGCCAAGCAACTCGACCGCGTAGCGCAGCGAGATGATGGCGATCATGGCGTCGGTGGCGGCGGTGGTGCGCTCGGTCGGGCTCGCGATGATCTGCATTTACATCCCAGCAGAAAAGGGAGCATTCGAGCGAGGGTTTCGCCCTCTTCCGAACACTCCGCCTACAGAACTATCTTGCGCTCACCGATCAGGCGCGAGCGCATTTTGCGGTAGAGTTCGTCGTAGTTCAGGCGGCCCATGGTGATCTCGTACTTGTATGCCTGGAGCATCTTGTGGATCTCGGCGTCGAGTCGCTCCTCGACCATCAGTTCGTCGGTGATGATCTCGTTGACCGCCAGGCGTAGGTCGCTATCGCCGCCCTGGAAGAGTACGCCATCGATCTCGGCGAGCTGGTCGACAATGGCGGCGGAGAGCAGTTCGATCTTCTCGGGTGAGAGCTTCATCGGCACCTCGTTCGTGTAGGGACGCCTCGCGAGGCGTCTCTACACTATACACCAGTTGAGCGGGTCTGCGGGATGCTGACGCCATCCCGCAGACCCGCTCAGCTTAGATCACGCGATCATTGCCGCCGTCGACTGGCACCTGCGATGCGGTGGTTTTGGCAAACAGCGGGCCACACATCTCGGCCGCTAGCTCGGCGACATCACGGCTGGTGACTTCGATCTGCAGGACGTTGTTGGTCTTGTATTGCTCGACGGTCAGGCCGTAGTTTTTGGCGCGGGCCTGGAGTACCTCTTCGGTCCAGAGACCGGTATCAAAGACGGCGTTGGGGTGCAGTGAGTTGACCCTGATCCCATCCTGGCCCCACTCCAGGGCGGCCACCCGCGCGAGCTGGTTGAGCGCCGCCTTGGATGCGGAGTAGGCTCCGGCGCCCGGCCCTGGCGCGGGCACATTCTTTGAGCCGATGATCGCCACCCGCCCACGGCGCGGTGCATGCTTGAGCAGGGCGTGGGCCTCGCGCATAAGGATCAGGTTCGAGTCTAGGTTGATGGTCATGGTTCTGCGCCATTCGGCGGTGGGCATGGCCTCGATGCGCCGGGAGGGCGGGAAGATGCCGGCGTTGAGGATGAGCATGTCGAGGCCGCCGAAGGCGCGGGCGGTGCGCTCTAGAGCCTGGATAATCTGCTCCTCGCTGGTCACATCGCAGCGGATGCCGAGGAAGTCGGGGCGGTCAAAGAGTTGCGCGATAGTGGGGTTGATGTCGAGGCCGACCACCGCTGCGCCACGGGCCAGCAGCGACTCGACGCATGCCTTGCCGATGCCCGAGGCCGCCCCGGTGACGAGGCCGATCTCGCCGGCGAACATGGGCGGGCGTCCCTGGCGCTTGAGCTTGGCCTGCTCCAGTTCCCAGTACTCGAAGTCGAAGACTTCAGCGGCAGACTCGGACAGGTAGGACTCGATGGCGGTGGCCTGCGCGATAATCGTCATCGTGTGACGATAGATCTCGCCGGAGATGTGCGCCTCCTGGGCGCTACGGCCTACCGCAACCATGCCCAGGGCCGGGTCGAGTACCACGCGCGGGGCGGGGTCGAGCATGGTGAGTGCGAAGCTGGTACGAGACTGGTGTTCCTGAACATACGCCTCGTAATCAGCACGAAACGCAGCTACATTGCGACCGAGCATGGGCACGCGCTTGGTGCGGATAACATGATCAGGCGTGGCCGGGCCTTGCTGCGAGATCACGGCGAGATCCGGGCGCTGGGCGAAGCGCAGGGTCTGTTCGTCACTGTGGGTGGCCAGGATCATGGGGGTGCCCGCTGCGCCGGAGATGGCCAGGCGCAGCTCCGCTAGCTCCTGGCGGAGGATCAGTTGCGGATCCGGCATGTTCACCGGCGCAGGCGGAACGGGGTAACTGGCCAAATATGCTTCGGCCTGGTTCACGAGGCTGATCATCTGATCGTAGGCGGCCTGGGCCGTCTCGCCGAAGCTAAACAGGCCGTGGCGCAACAACACCACGCCGGTCGTGCGGGCGGAGAGCTCGGCCTGGAAGATCGCCGCGCAGTGTTTGGCGACTGGGAAGCCGGGCCGAACGTAAGGCACGATCACCACCGTGTCGCCGTAGATCGCGCGGATGCGCTCCGCGCCGCCGGGGGTGTTGGTGATCGCCAGCACCGCGTCGGAGTGGGTGTGGAAGACGTATTTGGCCGGCAGGAGTGCGTGCAGCATCGCCTCGACTGAAACCGGGGGGGCCGAGGCATCCACCACGCTGCCGCGCAACTCGTTGTGCCACTGGCTATCGGAGAGGGTCTCCAGCGTGGTCAGGCGGCGCAGGTGATCCAGGCGCACGGGCGCGAAGTCCTGCGCCGCGATCCTCGCTAGGTCGGAGCCGCTGCCCTTCACGTAAAGCAGCGCCTCGGGCTCACCGAAGATCGTGGGCCGCACGATTTTTACCGAGGTATTGCCGCCACCATGCAGAACGAGATCCGGATCAGCGCCGAGCAGCCGCGAGGCGTACACGCACTGGCCCAGGTCGCCGGGAAAGTGCGCGGCAACTTCGGGGTTCCATTGATTTTGCATATGGTTTCGTCGTATGTAAGAGAGGCGCAGATAGCAGGGGCGCAGCAGCGTCGCGCTGCTGCGCCCTTACGGCGGTAGGTAGGGGCTCAGCCGCAGCAGCGCTACCTCGGCACCGCGTCGTGCTTGATCGTCTGGTAGAGGTCGCTGGCCTGGGCCGGGGTCAGACCCTCGTGGATAAGCGCCTGGAGGCCACGGGCGGCGGCCACAGGATGCTCGTCCTGCCAGACATTCCGACCGAGGTTGACGCCGATCGCGCCGCGCTGGATGCCGTCGTGGACAAACTCGTAGACCTCAAGGATGGTGTCGCACTTGGGGCCGCCGGCGATCACCACCGGCACGGGGCAGTTCTCGGCAACCTTGTGGAAATCCTCGCACCAGTAGGTCTTCACCGCAGTCGCACCAAGTTCGGCGGCGATGCGGCAGGAGAGGGCCAGAAAGCGGGCATCGCGCTTCTCAAGCTCTTTACCCACAGCGGTGACGGCCATCACCGGGATACCGTAGGGCTCGCAGGAATTGATCAGGTTGGCGAGGTTGTTCAGAGTCTGGTGTTCAAAGTCAGAGCCAACAAAGACAGAGAGGCCGACAGCGGCGGCGTTCAAACGGATAACCTCATCAACTGAGGTTGTGACGCTCTCGTTGGCCAGGTCGCTACCGACGATGCTGGAGCCGCCAGAGACGCGCAGGATGATCGGCACCTTGATGTTCGGGTCGATGCTGGCGCGCAGCACACCACGGGTGACGAAGAGCGCATCGACGTAGGGCAGCAGCGGTGTCACCATCTCGCCCGGCTTCTCAAGGCAGCGGGTCGGCCCCAGGAAGTAGCCATGATCCATGGCGAGAAAGAAGCAGCGCCCATCCGGCTTCGTGATCTGTGACCACCGGTTCTGTTTGCCCCAGTCCATAATAGCGAGCTCCTTAAGTATTGAATATATGTCACAAGCATGACGTAAGGGGAAGCGGTCACATTATACGGGCTACGTTCCCGGTGTCAACTTCTCCGCTGCAGGGCGGCGCGGGCCTTGCGCGTGAGCATGAACACAAAAAGGCCCCAGCCGAGCCAGGCGAGGATTCCGCCGCTAAAGCGTGAGATCAGCAAGGCACAAAGCACGAGGGCGCGGATGGAGCCGACGATCAGGCGCTTCCAGCGAACCGTGTGCGGCTCGAGATCCCAGTTGATCTGCGCAATATACGGCAGCAGCCCGCGCTCGACGCAGCCCTCCAGCGAGAAGACATAGATCAGATCGGTGTGGCGCGCGGCGAGGAGCAAGTCGCGCTTAAGGGAGTCGCCGGAGAGGGGCGGCAGATCATCGAGAGCAGCATCGGAGGTGGCCCCGCCGATGGCACCCACCCCGATGCTATCAGCGGTGGGGCCATAGCTCGATATCAGCGCGCCGCCGATATCGTTGCCCAGAGCATCGATGGGCAGGCTGCTGTAGCACATCAGCACCTCAACATCGGCGGGCATGCCGACGATATCGAAGGCGCGCTGGATGACGGTGGTACCGGCGCGCCGGTCGTCGGCCAGGATGGGCAACTGGTAGGCGTGAACCTCGTAGCCATCGTGGTGGATCTCGCCGACTAGGTCGACGTAGGCGGCGCGAGCGGCGGCAAAGAGGACGTTCTCGTGGGCGAGCCAAACCCGGCGGACGAGGTCGCGCATGCCCCAGCGCTGCATGCGATCAAGCTCGCTGGCGGGCGGCTCGATGTCAATTCCGATCGCGTGAAAGCGCAGCCCGTGATCGCGCGCCCATGTGTGCAGGCTTCGGTAGCGCTCGACGGCCTGGGGATAATTTTGCAGGTGGAACCAGCCGCCCTCGCGCTCAGGGAGCTGGAGCCAAGCCACGACCTGGATCTCGTGGAAGTTGAGCAGACGGACGGCAGCAGCGAGGGCGGGCGTGAGCTCACGGATTGCCATGGCGACGCCATACCCGTGGGCGGCCAGATCATCGATCATGCCGGGGCGGTCAATCATGCCGAGCATCGCCGGGCCATCAAGATCGCAGAAGAAGATCAGATGTGGACGCCCGTAGCTCTGCTGGGCGATGGGGGTTATTTCGCTGGATGCATGCACAGGTAGCGACCCGCTGAAACGCTGTGACACTGAGGATCATTATAGCACCCTCGTAGTAGGGGCACACAGCCCTGGCATCCCCAGCAGGGCGGTTGCAACGTCGCCTCTGGCGGGGGTTTGGGGGTGGCTTCGCCACCTCCGAAAGATCTTTTTTTGTTAGTTTTTGGCGGATTCACCGCCAAAAACTAACAAAAAGCGAGGTCTGGGGCGTAGCCCCAGCGACGTTGCAACCGCCCTGGCGCGTCCCAGGGCGGTTGCAACATCACACACTCGGCCTGTGAACGGGCGGACTACGATCAATCATCAGGGGTGGCGGCGTCCCCCGCCGGTGGCCGGTAGATCAGCAGGGGCGTTGCGGCACCGCGCAGCACCTTATCGGCGACGCTGCCCATGACCATGCGGGCCACGCCGCCCCGGCCATGCGTCGTCATCGCGATCAGGCTGACGGCACCGTCGCTCGCCCGCTCCAGAATCGCGCTGGCCGGGTGGCCGATGGGCACATAGGTCATCACCACGTGCCCGCGCTGGCGGAGCGCGGCGGCGATGCCCTCAAGATAATCTGTCGCGTGCTGCCAGGCGGCATCCTGCGTATCCACATCAATCACCGGCTCGATGCCGTCGAACATGAAGCCGTGGGTCACCGGCTCAACGACGCGGACGAGATCGTAGCGGATCGGCGCGCCGCCCACAATCGGATCGAGCATAGCGATGACGTGCTCAGCCAGGGCCGACCCGTCGAGGGGGATCAGAATGTGGTCGAGGGTCGGCTCGTGCGTGAAGTCGGGCGGCTCGGCGGTCGGGCGAATCGCCAGCGTCGGGATCTTCGACTGGCGGATCACCCGGTCGGCGACGCTGCCCATCCAGGCTCGCGCAACGCCGCCCCGACCGTGGGTACTCATGACAATCAGCTCGGCGTGGATCTCATGGGCGTGCTGACAGAGCGCCTCGGCGACGGGCGAATTCAGCACCGCCGGGGAGATCGGCCCATCCCAGGCTGCGGCGATCCGCCCTGCGACGCCCTTCAGATATGCGGCCTCCTGGTCGCGGAGGGCCATATCGACCGCCGGGTCGAAGAACGGCACGGCGGCGGGCGAGAGGGTGGGGGCGACGATCTGGTGGACATGCACCAGGTTCAGGCGCATCGATTCCCTTCGGGCGATGGCGATGGCCGCTGGCAACGCATGCTCACCGAAGGGCGACCCATCCAGGGGAACCAGGATTGTCTTCATGCTTGTGCCTTTCTGTCTACTGGACGCCACTCATAGGCAAGGCTGGAACCACATCGCTGAGGCTGCGCCCCAGACCCAGCTTTTTGGGGCGACGTTGGGCCAGTGGCGCAACGTCGCCCAGCGTGAGCAGCCGCTAGGCGGCGGGCATATGCAGGAGCATATTCTCTAGCACCAGCTGGGGGTTGCCGTTCTCGCGGAGTTGCTGGGCGGCGGTGCCGATGCGCCCGACGAAGGCGTGGATGGCGGGAATGTGGTGGCGTGCGGCGGCGTGGGCCAACTCGTGACGCCGGTCGATGTTCACCACGCTCTCGTGGCAGCCGACGGCGACCAGCAGTACATCCCGCCACCAGCCCTGCCAGAGGTCGAGCCAGGCGAAGACCACCTCCTGCTCACCGCCCCGGTACTCCTTGGCGCGCTGCTCGGCCCAGCGAAAGGCGGCACCACGGCTGTAGCTGTGACCGCCCAGTTCCACCAGGGCGGTCAACTGCTCCTGGCGGGCGGTGATCGTCTCGGGCTGGGCGACCGCCGCTAGCGCCCAACCCACCCGCCCGCCGCTCCATGCGGCCAGCAACTCGGCGTCGGCGGCGATGATATTGCGGGCCACCAGAGCCTCGGCCACCTGGCGGCGGGGCAGCGGGCGCAGCCGCAATACCCGGCAGCGCGAGACGATGGTTGGCAGCAGGTCGGTGCTGTTGGCCACCAGGATGATCGTCGCATAGTCGGGCGGCTCCTCCAACGTTTTTAGCATCGCGTTCGAGGACTCCTCGTTCAGCCGCTCGGCGTCATGGAGGATAAGCACGCGGCGGCGGCCCTCGTAGGGGCGCAGGCTGATGTCGTGCTGCCACTCGCGGACGGTGGCGATCTTCAGCTCCTTCTGGCGGGCGGCCTCATCGGCCTTGAGCGCGGCACCCTGCGAGGCCATCCCGGCGATCCGCACATCGGGGTGGCTACCGCGCGTGATCCGGCGGCAGGCTCGGCACTCCTGGCAAGGGTCGCCAGGGCCGCGCTCGCAGTTGAGCGCCTGGGCCATATGCAAGGCCAGGGCGGCCTTGCCGAGCCCCGGCGGCCCGCTAAAGATATAGGCGTGGGCGTCGCTGCCGGCCAAGATGCTGCGCCGTAGCTGCTCAACCGCCCACTCGTGGCCGACGATGTTCCAACTCACGATGCTACCCCACAGGCGTAAGCGTGCAGCCACGCCGTGCGGCTGCGCCCTTACGGATCCTTCCTAGAGTTTCCTGAAGGCCAGGACAGAGTTTACACCGCCGAAGCCGAAGGAGTTGGTGATCGCCACCTGGAGGCTGGCCGGGCGGGCGACGTTAGGCACATAATCCAGGTCACACTCGGGGTCGGGCTCCTCCTGGTTAATCGTAGGCGGGATAACGCCGCGCTGCATGGCCAGGACGGTGGCGGCGGCCTCGACGGCCCCGGCCGCGCCGGTGAGGTGGCCGATCATCGACTTGATCGAGCTGACCGGGACGCTGTGGGCGTACTCGCCAAAAACCTGCTTGATCGCCCGCGTCTCGGCCACATCCCCGGCGGGGGTGGAGGTGGCGTGGGCGTTGATGTAGTCTACCTGCTGCGGGTCGATCCGGGCGCGGTGCAGGGCGCGGCGCATCGCGCGGGCGGCCCCGTGGCCCTCCGGGTCGGGCGCAGTGACGTGGTAGGCGTCGGCGGAGGCTCCGTAGCCCACCAGTTCGGCCAGGATGGGCGCACCGCGTCGGCGGGCGCTGGAGAGCCGTTCGAGTACGAAAACCCCAGCCCCCTCAGCGGAGACAAACCCGTCGCGCAGGCTGTCGAAGGGCCGCGAGGCGCGGGAGGGGTCGTCGTTGCTCTGGGTGCTGAGGGCGCGCAGGACACAGAAGGCACCCAAGCTGAGCGCAGTAATCGGAGCCTCGGCACCGCCAGCCAGCATAATCTCGGCGTCGCCCCGGCGGATCACCTCGGCGGCCTCACCGATGGCCTGGGAACTGGCGGCACATGCGGTGCTAATCGCCGAGATATGGCCGCGCAAGCCGAGCTGGATGGCCACTTGGCTAGAGGGCATGTTCGGCACGGCCGCCGGGATGAAGAAGGGGCTAATCTTCATCGGGCCGCGCTGCACCATGGTGATCACCGCCTGTTCCACATCGGGCATCGAGATCGTGCCACAGGCGATCAGCGTACCGATCTCGTCGCGGTTGCCGGTGTCGATGCGCAGCCCGGCCGCGTCCACGGCCATGCGCGCGGCTGCCACCGCGAACTGGCTGGAGCGCGACATGCGCCGCGCCTCCTTGACGTCCATAAACTCCTGCGGGGCGAAGTCCGGCACCTGGCCAGCAATCTGGCAAGGGAACCCGCTCGGGTCGAAGTGGCTGATCCTGCTGATCGCGCTGCGCCCGGCCACCAGCCCCTCCCAGAACGGCTCCACGCCCACGCCAAAGGGCGAGACCACGCCGATCCCGGTGATCACGATCCGCCCGTCCTCGCCCTGGTCGTCGGAGCCAAGCGACAGCGGCGATGAGATCGGCTCGTCCTCCAGCACCTCGGCGAGCAGCTGGTCGATGCGCGACTCCAGGTCAGCCTCGGAGGCGTACTGGAACAGGGCCAGCAGCTCGGCGCGCAGCGTTGCCCGGCGATGTATCGATATCTGCGCCATGTATGTGTCACCTTGCGCTATGCCCAGATCCAAGCCGAGATTATAGCATGGTGCTTGGGGGCCGCGCAAAATCACGAGTACAATACGCAACGATGTACCTCACCACCCTCACCCCCGGTCGCCGCGCGCTGCTGGCCGGGGTGTTCTGCGCCAGCGCGATGGCCATGGTCGACCCTGTGGGTCGGCTGTGCCTGACCATGCCGCTGCTGCTGATCGCCCCCGGCTACCTGGTGGAACGCGCCGCGCCTACGGCCAAACTCCCCGGCCTGCCCCGGCTCACCCTCTGGATGGGCCTGAGCCTGAGCCTGATCGCCCTGCTCTACCTGTGGCTCTCGGCCGCCGGGCTGGCCCTGGGCGCGCCCCTGCTCTGGAGCCTCGCCGCCGCCCTGACTCTGGCCAGCCTCGCCGCCGCATGGTGGGATCTGGGATCGGCCCCCGGCCCCCGGCCCCCGGACGCCGATCTCCCACCGCGCCGCGACGATCCCTGTGGGCCAACGCATTCGCCCGCTGCCTCAGGCGTTTCGCAGATATATCCGGGGCGAATACTTCAGCCCTACGTGTTCATGGCCATCTTCGCGATCACCCTCTGGCTGCGTCTATCCCAAGTGGACGGCCTGGCCCTGCCCGCCTGGGTCGACTCGGTTCACCACGCCCTAATGGTGCGCGTCGCCGCCGAGACCGGGATGGTGCCCACGTCGCTACGGCCATACCTGCCGGTGGACGACCTGCCCTACCACTGGGGCTACCACGTCTTTACGGCTACCCTGATGCGCCTGAGCGGGCTGGATCTTCCCGCCGCCATGATCATAGCGGGGCAGATCCTCAACGCCCTCTGCGGCGTGGCCGTGGCCGGGCTGGCCCGCTACCTATGGCGGCGGCCAGCCGCCGCCGTCGGCGCAGCCATCGCCGCCGGACTGATCTCGATCATGCCCGCCTACTACGTCTCGTGGGGGCGCTACACCCAACTCAGTGGGCTGCTCGTGCTCCCAGGGCTGGCCATCGCCTGGGGCGAGGCGCTGCGTGGATCGGGCCGGGGGCGCTGGGCGCTGGTGCTGCTGTTGCTCGCCGGACTGAGCCTCGTCCACGTGCGCGTACTCATCTTCGCCCTGGCGCTGCTTGTGGCGCAGGCCGTCGTCTGGGGCGCAGGCCAGCCAAGGGAAGTCCTGCGGGCGCGGCGGCGACCGATCCTGGCGACGGGCGCGGGCGCGGCGGCGATCACCGCGCCGTGGCTCGGGCTGCTGGCCCGCCGCGCCCTGTTACCGGCCCTGTCGAGCGCGGGCGGGCTAGCCGGGGGCGGCAGCTACAACGCCCTGAGCGATAGCCTGCTCTGGTCAACCCAAAACGAATTGCTGATCAGCGCGGGGCTGCTCGGAGCCTGGCTCGGGCTGCGGCGGCGGGCCGGCGCAGCGGCAGCGGTGCTGATCTGGGTGGCACTCCTAGCTATCGAGGGCAACCCCTGGCTGATCGTCTACCTCACGCCGGGATCCGGCGTACTGCTGCTGCTCTGGGGGCTGCGCCGCCGTCGCCTGCTGGCGGCCCTGGCGGGGGCGTGCCTGCTGCTGATCAACCCGTTCAGCGTCGACCCGCCCTACCTCTGGCTAATCACCAACGACGTAGTGGTCATCAGCCTATTCATGCCACTGGGGGTACTGGCGGGCGGCGCGGTGGCCCTGCTCTACGATTCTCTGCCCCCGGCGCGACGCTGGCCCCGCGCCGCCGGGATATGTACCGCCGCCCTGGCCCTGGCGGTATCCGGCTACGCCGCCTACGCCCAGCGCGATGTACTCAACCAGGGCACGGTACTGGCGACCGCAGCTGACCGCGCCGCGATCAGTTGGGCCGTCGCGAACACCCCGCCCGACGCCCGCTTCCTGGTGAACAGCGCCAACTGGCTGCCCACCGCGCGGCGCGGGGCCGACGGCGGCTGGTGGCTGCTGCCCCTCGCCGGGCGCTGGGTAAGCACGCCGCCGGTACTCTTCACCTACGGCGATCCCGAGTATGTGCGCCACATCAATGCCGTGTCTGATATCGTGGCTAGCTATACACCGGGCCAGGAGCAGGCCATCTTCGACATGATCACCAGCGAGCGGATCACACACATCTACCTGGGGGCCAAGGGCGGCACACTCAACCCCGAGATCTTCGTCGGCCAGCCCGGCTTCCGCACGGTTTACCAGCAGGACGGCGTGACGATCATCGCGGTGCCCCGTGCCCCGTGAGGTGCCCCGTGCAACGGACGACGGGCGCCGGGCGACGGGCGACGGACGACGGACGACGGGCGACGGGCGCCGGGCGACGGGCGACGGGCGACGGACGACGGGCGACGGGCGACGGACGACGGGCGACGGACGACGGACGACGGACGACGGACGACGGACGACGGACGACGGACGACGGGCGACGGGCGACGGATGACGGGCGACGGACGACGGACGACGGACGACGGACGACGGACGACGGACGACGGACGACGGGCGACGGACGACGTGGGATGTAGGGCCGAAGCATTCGCCCCTATGATCTTCCTGAAAAAGGGAGCATATTCTGGCGAATGCTTCGGCCCTACCCCCCCCCCGGATCCGCCATCCTCCCCCCGGGTCCGCCATCATCCCCCCGGGTTCGCCATCATCCCCCCGGGTCCGCCATCATCCCCCCGGGAAGATCCCCGGCAGCCACCAGTTGCGCAGTAGGTAGACGACCAGCCCGTAGCCCAGCATCCCCAGCAGCATCACCCCGTCCTCGCGGGTGAGCCAGCGGCGCGGGCGCACGGCATGGAGCGCAACCCAGAGCAGGATGATCGTCGCCGCCCCGTCGATCATCGCCGTCGCCCGGTAGGTGGGCGCGGCGTCGCCGCTGACGGTGTTAATCGTCCCGTGCGAGAGCAGGCCGAGCAGCACCAGCGGGCGGAAGCCCCCGGTAATCGTCGAGTCAGGTGGGCGCACCGGTGCGAGGGCGGTGGCCATCGCCGAGAGCGGGTTGATCGCCACGATCACCGGCGGGGCGTTGGCCAGCCCGTTCACCATCGACCAGACATTCGCCACAAAGAGCGAGCCGCCCACCAGGCTGATCAGCAGCGCGTAGCAGAGCAGGGTGGCGCTGTAGGTCTGCTTGGTGATCGCCGAGCAGCACAGCCCGAAGGCGCAGCCGACGACGGCGGTGATCATCGTGGTGGCGAGTACCCGCAGCATATCGGCGACCGATACGCCGCCGAAGAGCAGCACCAAGGTCAGAACCGGCGCGACCGCCAGCAGCAGCAGCGCCATAAAGGCCAGCGCGGCGATCAGCTTGCCGACCAGCAGTTGCCCCGCCGGGAGCGGGGTGGCCCGGATCAGCTCGAAGGTGCCGCGCTCGTGCTCCTGGCTGATCGCGTTTACCGTGGTCGCCGGGGCCAGGAAGACGGTCAGCGTCTGCACCACCAGGCTCACCCCAATAAAGAGTACCTGGCCGATCTGGGCGCTCAACAGCGGCTTGCCGTAGTCGAGTTGGGCCGCCACCATGCCGTACAGCAGGCGCGTGGCGATCAGCACCAGCCCGACGTAGAGCGTGATCATCAGGGCGGCCCGGCTGCCCCGCAGCTGTGTCGCCAACTCCTTGAACAGCACCGGGCCAAGGATGTCACGGCGGGTCATGGCATGTCTCCCTGGAGCTTGGCGCTGACCGAGATGCAGCCAGCCCGCTCAATCGGACCGCTCAGGCGCAGCCGCAGCCGCCCCTCGCGCAGGTAGGGTGCCGCACTGGTCAGCTTCAGCTCACCCGGCCCGTCAAAGCTCTGCGCGACCCACGCCCGCTGCGCCCAGTCGTAGACCTCGGTGGAGATCCCGGCATTTGGCCAGGGGTTGGAGCTATCGAGGGCGACGTTCACCGTGCTGGCGCGGAGCGGCGTCAGATCATCTGGCAGGCGCAGCGTAATCTCTACCGGCGCTGGGCTCGCCGCAACGCCGACGCCTGTGCCGCCACGACACGCCGAGCGCTGGCTGAGGGCGGGGTCAGCCCGCAGCCAGCCGGTGTTCAACATGATCGGCCCGCTGGCCTTAATCTTCGCGTGGCTCACGAGCATGGTCAGATTCTGAGCAGTTGCGTTTGGTGCGGTGGTGTCCACAAAGAGCGGATCGCGATCTTTGGTAGGTGGATTACGCTCAGTTACAGGCGGATTGCGCTCGACCCAGGCCAGCACCAACGGCCCGATATCACTGCTCCCTGAGCCACGATTCACCGCAGCGCTGATCAGCGACTGCTGAATCTGGATGCGCCGGTCTGGCACCTGGCCTGGGCGGTTCGCCTCGGCGACGGCATCCGCAAAGACGAGGGCACTGATCGAGGCACCGCTGCTATCTGGCCCCGGCGTCCAGCGCCCAGTCAGTTGCTCATCTGGCTCCATATTGCCCAGGCGCAGCACCCGCTCGCCGTAGATGGCGACCACATCCTTGAGCTGTCGCCCCGTGGTATTCTTCACGTCAATGCGCTCGCCCTGGCTGTCGATTGTAACCGTCGCCGTGAGGCTCGGCAGCGACACCTGCTGCTCCATGACCACGCCCTGGAACTGCCAGGCGTCGATCTTCAGCGCGAGGATCTCGCTCTCCTGGGCCAGATCGCCGCCGACACCGCCGATCGACCCGTACAGGCCGCTCGTCTCGCGTATCGGTCTCGCCAAGACCCCGCCAGACAGGCTGGCCGCAAAGGTCTGCGGTTGCGAGGCGAGCGCGCCGACAAAGGTACGTTCGCGCGCTTGGCCGGTGCCAATATCTTCGATCAAGCTCATCTGCGTGATCAGCTGATCATTTGCGCGCATCGTGAGCGCGAAGGCCATAAACAGCAGGCCGAAGCCGACCGCCGCCACCGGCACAATCAGCCACGACCATGCCTGACGGTCGATCCGGCGCAGCCCAAGGGCGAGGATCGGCCCGATCAGGAAGGTATAGATCGCCAGGATGAGGAAAAGCAGATCCACCGGCGGCTGCTTAATCGTCGGCAGCGCAGTGAGCGTGCCGGCCAAGATCTGCTCCTGGATATAATCGACGCTGGTTTGATCTCCGAACGGCGTGCTGACGAGGATCGCCGGCTGGAGGATCGCGTTCCAGAACGTCGCAGCCGCCGTCCAACTGCGCATGGCGGGGGTGCCAGGATCAAACGCGAACTGCGTGATCTGGCCATTGCCAAAGGGCCGTGTCACCCATGCAGGTTCCTGGATCGTCCCCGCCGAAATACCGCCCGGCAGCGCCGCCAGCTTAACGGCGGGCAGTGGCCCCGGCCCGCTCGCGCCGGCCAGATCGGCAAGGGGCGCGGCATTGAGTTGGGTAGCGTCACCGATGCTGGCCGCGTGCAGGTCAGCCGGGAGCCAGGCGTCGGCAGACTTCGCCGCCGCGCCGCCGCCGAGGAACAGGTGGCCGCCCGCGTATACCCACGCCAGCAGCGCGTTGATCTGGCCGGCGCTGAGGCTATCGGGCGGGATGTCGTTGATCAGCAGCAGCCCCAGGCTGCCCAGCCCGGCCGCGTGGTCGGGCAGTTCGGTCGGGGCCACGCGCACGCTGGTGAAGGGCATGCGGGCCAGATCCTCGCGCCGGGGCAAGGCCAGGCCCGGATCCGTGCGGGCGACGATGGCGAGCAGGCGCTCATTGGTGCGCGGGCGCACGGCCAAGGTCTGCTCGGCGAGTACCACGCCAGGCTGCTCAACCGACACACGTACCTCGCGGGAGGTCTGCTCCATCGCCACATAGATCACCAGCCGCTTCTGCGCGCCGCCGGGCAGTTCGACCTGCTGCACGTGGCGCACCTTGGCACCCGGCAGCGTGGCCACCAGCGTGGCGCTCAGGGCCGACCCCGCGTTGGTGATGGTCGCCGTGATCGGCAGCCAGGTACCGGGGGTATAGTTACCCTCAAAGGCCGGGGTCGATGCCAGGGTGATCCCCGCCTGCGCCCGCGCCGGCGGGGCTTGCAGCAGAGCGATGGCGCACGCCACCAGAAGGATCGCGCGCACGAGCCCACGGTTGTTCATCAGTGAATCTCTTCAGTAAAATAAAGCGGGGAGGCGCGGGCCAGAACCACCCGAATTATACACCAGCGGGCTTCCTTGTTGCCCGTCTTGTAGGGTCATGCTATGATCAGGCCGAAGTCCAGATAGCCGAGCCACCTATAACCTATGTCGAACGACGCGCCAATTAGTGATCGTGAGCTTGAGATCTTGCGCCTTGTCGCCACCGGGGCGAGCAACCAGCAGATCGCGCAGCGGCTGAACATTAGCGCCAACACCGTGAAGGTTCACCTGCGCAATATTTTTATGAAGATCGGGGTGGTCTCGCGGACTGAGGCAACGGTGTATGCGATTCGCCACGGGCTGGTGGCCGTTGCGTCGGGTATGGCCGTAGAACCTGAGGATACTGGTACGCAGATCGAGATCATGCCCGTGGCCGCGATGCCGCCCGATCCTGAGCTGTTTGTGGCCTCGGCGGCGGTGTCTGGCAAGATCGCAGCTACGTCCGCTCCGGCGATACCCAGCACCCTGGAGGCGGATCTGCCACCTACGCTACCTGCCGTGCCTGCGCCATCCCCGCGCCGCCCGCCGCTTCTGCTGATAGGTGTTGGCATCAGCATCGCGCTGGTCATCCTGATCGCCCTGGAGGGCCAGCTTGTCACTCAGCGGCCCATGCCCACAACTGGGTTAGTTACGACCGTGCCCACCGTAAGTGGGATGAATCAAGCTCAGCGTTGGTTGACCCACGCCTCTTTGCCCACCCCGCGCGACGGATTCGCCCTGACCGCCTATGACCTCGAACACAAGCTGTATGTGATTGGCGGACGGGTGGGCCGCACGGTGAGCGCCGCTGTTGAGCGCTACGATCCCGTCAGCGACCGCTGGATCACGCTGGCCGATAAGCCCACGGCGGTCAGCGATGTGAGTGCGGTGGTGCTGCACGGTAGAATCTATATCCCTGGCGGTGAAGATGCCAGCGGCCATGTGCGCAACATCCTAGAGATCTACGACCCGCGTAATCAGCGCTGGGATGCGGGCGCGGCACTGCCAAAACCGCGCAGCCGCTATGCCTTGGTGGTTTGGGAGGGACAACTGTATCTGATTGGTGGATGGGACGGCACCGCGATTCGTGGCAACGTCTATATCTACGACCCGGAAACAAACACATGGGCCGAGGGGCCGCCGCTGCCTTCACCGCGCCAAAATGCCGGGGCGACCACCGCATCTGGTCGGATCTACGTGATTGGCGGCAGCGATAGCAGCGGCGCGTTGAGTAAAAACGTCAGGCTCGACCCAACCGAAACCGATATGCGCTGGGGTGTGATTGCCCCGTTGCCCGCCCCGGTGATGCTCCCCGGCGTTGTGGCTCCGCTTGGCACGATCCTAATCTTTGATCGGGAGCGACGGTTCAGCTTTCGCTACGACCCAAACGCCGACGCCTGGGAAGAATTTGCTATCCCCGACGAAGCCATCGTCGCATCCCACGTCACGCTGCTCGGCTCAAACATTTACCTGCTCAATGGCACGTCGCCACCCGGCCCCGGCGCGATGAGCGAGTATCAGGCGGTCTTCACGGTCTTTTTGCCTAGCCGATAGCAGCCTCAATCCTGCTCCTAAAAAGGTCTGGAGCGGCTGAGCCGCTCCAGACCTTTTTGCGTATCATTTGCCGTGCGGGTTTGGAACCTCGTCACCAGTAGTTGCATTCACCGCATAGAGCCACTTATACGTGGCCGGGTCGTAAACACTCCAGACTGGCGCGCCCACCCCCTCTAGGTTCACCAGTTCCAGATCATAAGTCCTGGGATCAGTGACCTTCAGACCGAGATCGGGTGCCTTCTGCTGAAACTTAGCAAATACCTGGTCGCTCGTGAGTTTGACGGTCGCAAGGTCAATGGGCAACTCTAGGGGCTTGGTTTGCGCAATCGGCTCGGTCGGAGTTGTCCCGGAGACTTCACCATTAACGACCTGGACATAAAACTCGCGCGGCGCCCCCGCGACCTTGAAGCGATAGAACCAGCCCGGTCGCGTTGGCATCGAGCCAAGGTTGCGAATCGTCACCTGCGATGGGTCAATCGCATAGAGCTTCGCATTGGGGTCAAACTGCTCCTTTGCGATATTTTGCGCAACCGAGAGACTCTCAATTGCACTCTTGGATCGACCCTGCGGATCACTTGTGTCAATGGGGGCGGGGTAAGCTGGGTTTGCCGTGACCTGAACCGGCGGGGTCGGGTATGTGCCGGTTGTATTCGTTGTGCTTGTGGTTCCGGCGGGCGGATAACTGCCTAGCGTTGGCGTTACTACGATAGGGGTGACCTGATAGGGCATGGTGGGGGTTGCCTGTGGTTTGCCGCTGCATCCAGCTATCAGCGCACCGGACAGCAGGAATGCGCCAAGTCGGTAGCGCACAATCATCGTGATATCCTCACTATACAAAGAAAGGCGGGTGCGTGATCGTTCTCGCGAACGGTCGCGCACCCGACAGAAATGTGAAGCGGTAGCAATAGGCTAGACAGTTAGCACTACTTCGCCGTTGCGGTGAACACCTGTAGGTAGTCCGACGGAGTATGAGCCGAGGTATAGCCAGTCACACCTAGGATGGTGTTGTGCTGAATAACGGCCACCAGCAGGTTGTTGTTCGAGGACGAGGCCACAGCCGAGACGCTTTGCGGGCCAGACAGGGGGTTCTTAAGGCTTGTCCCATTCGGGGCCAGGTGGATGAAGTTCGCGACACCATTGCCCGCAATGTTGGTCTGTTTCCAGGTTAAGCCGTTCTCGTAGGTCAGGGTGATGTCGGTGGGCGTGGAGCCCGTGTTCTGCACCGAGACGTTGGTAAAGTAGCCGTAGTAGTTGCTCAGCAAGTTCGGTATGCTTACCTGGGCCGAGGCGACGGACGGGGCGTTGTAGCTGGCGAAAGAGCCGATCACGGCGTTATTGTTTAGGTTAGCCGGGGCGCTATAGCTCACCACACCAATGATCGGGGCGCCAGTGGCCGTCACTGTAGCCGTGAAGGAACCCCCGGTGTTGCCTGAGGGCAGTTTCGTATTGTTGGGCTGGAAGAACGCCTGCGCCGCGTATGGCGCGAGTGTGAAGTTTTCCTGCACCCCATTCGAGTAGGTGATCTGCACGGTAGCACTTGCGGTTCCGCTAACGTTCTGAATCGTTAGGGCCGAGGCAAACCCGAAGTAATTGTTCGAGAGGCTGGGGGCGTAGAGACTCTGCGCGCCCGCCGTCGCGCCATTGTAACTGGCGATCTTGTTGGTGGGTGTTGTGGCCCAGATGTTCACAATGCCGGCGATTGGGGTAGAGGCGGAGTGGATCACTGCGCCGAAGAGGCCGGCGTTGCCACTCGGCAGCCCCGCGCTGGCAAAGACCGCATCAGTGGTTGCATACGTCTTTGTGCTGCTCTTCGCCAGGGTACCAAGGGACACTGCAGCCGAATTGATCTTCTTGCCAGTGCCGTCGTAGAAGTCTGCAGTCAGTACGGTACCAGATAAGTTGGTATCGTCCGTGTTCTGAATGACAAATTCGGAGAAGAAGGTGTAGTAGCTGTTGTAATTCGCCGGGAAGAAGACATCCTTGGCCGCATTTGAGGAGTCCACACCCTCGTAGGCGAATGCCGTCCACGGGCCGGTCACCTGCGAGACCGACGAGGTCTGCACCGAGGCGATCACCTTCTGGGTGCTGCTCACCACGGCTGAGTACTGGCCGGCGGCGAGGGTCGGGATGGCAGATGGCACCACAATCGTCACCGACTTGCCACCGGCCAGCGTGGTCGGGTAGGTGTAGACCGACGTGCCAGTCTTGTCGTAGAAGTTGATGCTGAGATCCGCTGATGCGGTGGATACGTTCTGGATCAGGATGGCGCTCTGCCAGACGCCGGGGGCGGCGGTGGTGTCACGCTGGGCAAACGCGCTGCGTGAACTAAAGGCCAGCGAACTCAGGACGATAGCGAGGGCGAGAGCTGCGGTAACGGTGCGTTTGAACATGAGTGAACAACCTCCTAGTAGCGAACGAGCGACTGCCGGGCAACGGCCACAAGCGGGTATGTGTAGACTATAACAGGCCAAGCGGGCAACCTCAATACCACCTTAGACATAATCTTCCATGTGCGACATGGCTTCAGGACGCCGAAAAAGCCACTAATACTTTCGGGTTATTGGCGGATTAGGGGACAGGCAATAGGGAATAGGCAACAGGGGAACCAGATGCGGAGTATCTATTGCATGTTGCCTGTGCCCTGTCCCCTATTGCCTGTCCCCTATTGCCTGAGCGCGAGGCGTAGCACGACTGACTGGAAATCTTCGGGGGTGCCGATGTCGTGGTAGTGTGCGCCTTCCATCACCGCGCCCTGAATGGTCAGCCCGGACGCCAGGGCGGCGGCGAAGACATCACTCAGCACAATTTCGCGGCCATCGGCAGGGCGCTGCGCGAGGTCGGCCTCCAGAAACGTGCTGAACTCTGGCGACCAAGCGGCCATGCCCCACATCAGGGTCAGGTCGCTCTGGGCGGGCTTATCCGCAAACCGAATAATCCGGCCCGCGCTATCCTGGGCAACCATGCCGAACTTCTGCGGGGTGACGGTGGGGAAGAGTCCGAGGGTGACATCGGCGCGGTGGTGGCGGTGTTCTTCGGCGAGCCGGGCCAGCGTGTCGGGCGGAGTAATCAGCGTGTCGGGCATGGAGAAGAGTGTGGTGGCGTTGCCGAGCCAGGGCCGGGCCAGGTTGAGCGCGAAAGGCATCCCGCGTAACTGCTGCTGGTACACGTAGGCCACCGCGAGTCCGTAGCGCGAGCCATCGCCGACATAGCGGACAACATCGGCCTTGCTCTCGCCAATAATCACCACGGCGCGGCGGGCACCGGCCTGACGCAGGGCGTTGAGGTGCATCTCGATGGCCGTCACTGGCTGCCAGGCGGGATCTGCCGTTGCGCTTGGCTGAAACCCGAGCGGCATAATCTCTTTGCTGCACGGGATCGAGCCGAGGCGCGAGCCACGTCCCGCCGCTGGTAAGAGGCCAACCAACTCGCTCATAACCCTTCCCCGCTGCGTGATCGCGCCGCCAGCCAGCGCCACATCTGGAGGCAGCCGAGGATGATCAGGCTACAGACGATCTCGCCCAGGGTCAGAATAAGCTTGACCATAATCGCGGCGGCGATCCCGGCGGCCAGCGGCCAATGCTGGGCGACCAACACCGTCAGCGTGATCTCGCGGGCGATCCCGATTGCCCCGAGGGTCAGGCTCATCGCATAGCTCGCCAGCCCGGCCAGCAGCCAAATGTTAGTGATCGTCAGCAGGTCGGCGAGGTTGATCGGGACGAAGGCGCGCACAATCGCCCACATGATCAGCACGCCCATGGGCCACGATCCGCCGTACCATATCAGGGCCGCGCCCCAGTACCAGCGCCGCGCGCCGCCCTGGCCTCCGGCGTGGCGGGCCAGCGCCCAGATCAGTACCGCAAAGCCCGCTAGGCCGAGCGGGATGGCCGCGAGCGGTGA
>CAISPW010000259.1 GCA_903887465.1 uncultured Oscillochloris sp.
AAAAACCAACAAAAAGCGCGGTCTGGGGCGCAGCCCCAGCGACGTTGCATCAGCCCTGGTCATGAACTGCCGGTGTCGCTTTGTCTGTTCGGTTGAAATTGCCAGCGAAGCTAGCGACTTCAACCGAACAGATAAAGCGGTTTAGGACGCCACCCCCATAGCGAACAGCGCCAGCTGGAGTACGCTGAAGAGCAGCAGCAGCAGCAGCAGAACGCCGATGGCCGCGCCGATGATCGTGCCGGCCCCGAGCGGTCGCTGGGGCCGGATCGGCTCGGCGGCGAGTGCCTGGCGCACGGCGGCGACGATCTGGCCGACACCAGCCGTCACGTCGTAGGCTTCAACGCCAGCCCAGTCCCAGCTTGGGCCGGGCAGCGGCAGCAGCAGCTTGCGCGCCGGGCTGGCCGCCAGCGCCCCGGCTAACGGATCGCCAGCGCCGCCCGGTGCCCACGGGCCGACCACCAGGTCGGCCTGGGCCAACTGGCTCGCAAGATCGGCGCTGCGGTCGAGGGGCGTCAGGCCGAGGCCCGGTAATGCGCCACGGAGGCCCACGAGCAGGGCCGCGCCGGTTTCACCGTCGGCAAGCACGAGCACACGCAGGGCTGCCTGCCGCGCGACATTGGTCGCCTGCCGCGTGCGTCCGTCACGGCGCAGCGTGGCACCGTGAGCCAGCAGTACACCAACGGCGATCAGACTGTAGGCAATGGCCTGGGCCAAGTCAGTGACCAGATCGCCTGCGAAGGGTTCGCCGAGGGCAATGCTGATCAGCCGGTAGAGGATGTAGAGCAGGCCGCCAAGGACGGTGAGGGTCGCGACGAAGACAAAAAAGAAGAGGTAGATTCGCCGCGTCGGCGAGGTGCGCTCGGCCTCGCCGACCGGGCCATCTGTCGTCGCGGCAACCTGGGCACGCCGCCAGAAGACCAACCAGGGCGGCAGACCGGCGATCAGGGTCGCGATGAACCAGGCCAGCGGATCACGCAGACTAGCCAGCGGCGCGGATCCGCCCAGCGCACGGATCAGCACGCTCAACAGGCCACCGAGGCCGATTAGGCTCGCGGCGAGGCCAATGGTGGCCACCAGATACCAGGCCAGCCGCCGCACACCCGCTTGGCGCGGAGCCTCGCCAAGCGCGGCGACATCCGTGCGTAGCACCTTGGCGTGAAAGCCCCAGACCACTCCCCCGATCAGGATCGTCGGCAGCGCGTCGCGGATGTCGCCCTCTGGCGTCAGGCCGAACGCGACGCGCAGCATGCCCGCCAGCAGGGCCGCCGCATTGACCACCAGGCTCAGCGCGCCGACGACAATCAGCGCGTAGAGATAGAACTTGCGCAGCGCCGAAGCCCGCTCGTCGGCATCCGCCCCGGCAAAAAGTTGCTCGGCACGTAGCCAGTGGCCGAGCCAGAGCGCCAGACCGACCAGCACCGCCGCCACCGGAGCGGCCAGCCCGCCCCGGTCGCCTGTGCCGCCGATCTGGAAGAGTAGCCAGCGCAGCAGGCTGGTCGCGCCGGTACTCAGCGTCGCCACGCCCACCGCCGCTACGCCCAGCAGATAGATCCGCCGCACCAGCGCCCCCGCGCCGGTCGGTGGCGCGGCCCGCACATCGTCGCGCGCGACCAAGGCGTGGTAGGCGTAGAGTCCACCAAGCACCAGCAGCGCGGTCAGGCCACGCAGCAACGCCTGGCCTGGAGTACGATCCAGGCCAATCTGTGGCAACCCGAGCCCGAGCCTCAGCAGGGCGAGCAGCATATCCCAGACATTAAGCGATAGCGGCAGCAGCAACCCAGCCAGGTTGCCATACAGATAGAGTCGGCGCAGCGCCGAGGCCCGCTCGTCGCCATCGGCATGCGCCAATCGCTCAGCCCACAGCCAGTGAACAAGCCAGAGCGGCAGCGCGACCAGCACCAGCGCGATCTGAAAGGCGGTGGTCGCCACCGGCGACTGACCATCGATACCGAGTATGCCGCGCAGCAGCGCGATCAGCGCCCAGGCTAACCCGTGCAGGCCAATCGTCGCCGTGACAAAGATATACCAGCGCCGTACGGTCGTCATCAGCAGCCTCCTCGCCGGTTCCAGCAATCACGCCAGACCGTCCAGTCATCGCTGTTGACGAGCCGCCATACGCCCGACTCATTCGCCAGAGTCATGGTGAAGGTGCGGACGGACTGACCGTTGCTGAGCAAGCCACCATGAACGAAGGTCGTTGCGCGCACGGTGACCACCGCCCGCGTGTCACGTATAGGCGTGTCGAGTACTTCGTACGTGCTGGCCGCGTCACCTTCGGTGTGCGCCATATCGGCAACAAAATCGGCGGCGCTTGGCGGGTAACTACGCAAGGTCGGCGAGAGATAGCCGTAGGCGCGGGCAGAATCGCCTCGCTGGAGCGCAAGCAGGTAGTTAGAAACAATGTCGGCGGGGGAGGTTTCGCTGCGGTAGCTCGGCGGGGGGCGAACCAGCACCACGACGACTGCGATGGTGATGAGGAGAAGCGCCCCGGCGATAATCACCAGCAGCGCACGGTTGGTATGACGCATATGACCCTCCTGGGCGGCGCGCATGCGCGCCAGCGCTAGCGGATCGCTACATCATACCTATTATAGCATGCGATATCAAGGCTGATCGGCATGAGTCCCAGGGCGGTTGCAACGTCGCCTCCGGCGGGAGTTTGGGGGTGGCGAAGCCGCCAAAAACCGGCAAAAAGCGAGGGCTGGGGCGCAGCCCCGAGGATGATGCCCGCGCCCTGTGCGCAGGCGCGGGCCGATTGACGCCGGGCGGCCCACAATGCTATGCTACCCTGGCGCGTACAGGCCAGCACGAATGTTAAGAGCAGGAGCGATATCTATGGCGAAGGCCGGAATTGTCTACGTCGGCACCGACGATGGCCTTGTGACCTACAGCGACCCTGGGGCGACGGGGCGCTGGCGCAGTGTGGGGCACACGCTGGAGGGCCGTGGGGTGCGGGCGATCATGGCCGCCGAAGGTGACGGCGACGGGGGAGCGGACACTCTTGCGGTGATCGTCGGCCTCGCCGACGGCGGCGCGCTGAGCAGCGGTGACGGTGGCCAGAACTGGCGGGCAGCGCCCCCGGCCGAGGCCGAGATTCTCAACGCCCTCCAGTCAAGCACGCGCCCCCTGATCGCCACGGCCCAGGGCATCGCGCAGTGGACGGGGGCGCACCCGCCGGCCCCCGGTGCCGACGCCCTGGCGATGCTCGCTGGCAAGTACGAGACTCTGATCGCCGCCATCGCCGACGGCACCACGCTGTTGCGCAGCGAGGACGGCGGGGCCAACTGGCAGCCGACTACGTTCACAACCCCGCAGCAGGGAGCGATCACCGTGATCGCCCCATCAAGCTACCACATGGACACCTGCTGGGCAGGTACCAGCGTCGGCCAGATCCTGCGCTCCGATGACCGTGGCCGTACCTGGGACGAAGTGGCCCGTGAGCCGACGGCGATCCGGGCGCTGGCGGTGCTGCGGCTGATCTAGCGCGACACGCATACGCCTATGGCTATGGTTGGTTGAAATCGTCAGCGAATCTACCAACTTCAACCAACCATAGGCGCGGCGGTAGGGCCGCAGCCCGAAGCGCTACGGGAGCGGCTCCAGAAAGACCAGCCCCTCAGCCGAGTGATCGGCGCTCCAGCCCTCCCCCACATCCGTTTTGATCCGCCACCAGGTCAGCCCATCCGCCTGCTGCGGCCCCCCGGTGATCACCACCACAGCCCCCTCTGGGAAGCGCACTACGGTCGGGTTTGACAGGGCCGTGCCTGGCTTGGCGCGCGCCCGCAGGAGCGTATCGCCCACATTCGCCACGCGGGCGTGCCCGCCAAAGCGCAGAACTGGCGTCACGGTGGGGGTAATGATCACGATGGGCGACGGGCTGGGTGGTGCCGTAGGTAGGGCGGTGGCGCTGACGGTGGAAGGTGCCAGTGTTGGCGTAGGGGCGAGCAGCTCGGGCTGGCTGCGTGAGGCCAGCAGCCAAAGGACAGCTATGCCAGCCAGAGCCAGCCCAACCGCAATGAGCGTCGGCAGCACCCAGGCTGGCAAGCGTGCAAATGGCCCGCCCCGCTGCTGGCGGCGGGCATCGTCATAGCCTCTACGATAGTAGTAGTAGTGCTGATAGTAGAAGGTGTTCAGGTCGTCACGTGCGGCGTCCACGGCGCCGCGCTCGTACATCTCGCTATTGCTGGACATGCATTGGGGCTTGGGGGCAACTGGCCCCCCGCTATGGTGGCGCTACTTGAGGACCAGATCCCCGCGACCGATCTCGCGTAGCATCACGGGATAGATCGCGTAGACTGGCTCGACCGCCGGCAGGAGCTTCAGGATCTTTGGGATGGGACCTTTGGCGATGATCTGACGCCGCGCCAGGGCCGTCATCAGGTTCACCCTGCCATGCCAAAACTGATGGGCCACGTCGGACTTCATCGTCATCTCGACATCCGGCTTCAGGCTCGCGTCCTCGCCCCAGAGTACGTCGTAGAAGGCGTTGGGCTGGGTCGGCGGCGCGGCGGCGTTGATCGTCACGATCCCGATCGGGTCCGTGTAACGAAACTGGACGACGATCTTCCCATCGCGGATACGCGGCGCGATGGCCGGGTCAACCTTCACACGATCATAGAGCATGCCGATGATGTGATGCAGCTCGGCTTCATCCTTGAAGTAGGCCATCAGGATCTCCATATCTAGCGCGTATGCGTGCGGCGATTATACGGTTAATCCGCGCACCGCGTCAACTAACATAACGTGATGCATTGGCCCGCGCCCGCTCACCCCCCAAAATGGCCGTCACGGTCGCGCATACCGGCGAGCCAAGCTTCGCCAGCCATAGGCCGCCGTCCGGCGGGCTGGAGTTCACGCAACTCGATGGCACCGCTGCCGGTGGCCACCAGCGGGCCACGCCCGGCACCCAGGCCGATGATCGCCCCCGGAGCCTGCGCGCCCGCCCAGCGGGAGTCCACCGTCGCCGCAATCAGGCGCAGTCCCTGGCCACGCCAGCGTGTCTGCGCGCCGGGCCACGGGTCGTAGGCGCGAATCGTGCGCTCGATCATCACAGCCGGGAGCGCCCAGTCCACCGTGCCATCCTCCTTCCTCAGCATGCGAGTGAGGGTGGCCAGGCGATGCTCCTGCGGGCGCGGCTCCCGCGTACCGGCGGCGTAATCTGGCAGGACGTCCACGAGCAGGCGCGAGCCGATCACAAACAGCGCGTCGGTGAGCGGGCCAGCGCGCGCGGTTGGCGGCAGATCGACGGCCACCTGGGCCAGGATCGGCCCGCTATCCATGCCGGGATCCAGGCGGATGATCGTCACGCCGGTCTGATCATCGCCGGCCAGGATCGCACCAGACACCGGGGTGGGGCCACGGTGGAGCGGCAGCAGCGAGGGATGGATGTTCAGATGGCCGAGGGGCGGGATGTCTAGCACGTTACGGCGCAGGATCTCGCCGTAGGCAGCGACCACGCCCACGTCGGGACGCAGGGCGGCCAGTTGCGCCACCACCGCCGGGTCGCGCAGTGTCTCGGGCTGGATCACCAGGAGGCCCAGCGCCTCGGCCGCCAACTTCACCGGCGGCGGCGTGAGCTGGCGCTGGCGACCCGCCGGTCGGTCGGGCTGAGTCACGACCACGAGGTCGTGCCCAGCGGCAACTAGCGCCTCAAGCGGGCGTACCGCGAAGGCCGGGCTACCCATAAAGAGGATTCGCATGGCGTGTATTCCTTAGGCATGGTTCAAACGCACGTGACCGTCTTGCTTGCGACGAGACGATGAGGCGATGAGGCGAGGATGCGATAGCATCGCCTCGTCGCCTCCTCGCAGGACGGTCAAGCTGAAACCTGGCACCTGAAACCTTGTCTTAGCGTGTCCCCGCACGGCCACATACCGCCCGCCCAGGCGGGTGGCACAAGAGGAGCCGAGGCGTTCGCCCGACGGCAGGCGATGACGCCAGACCGCGTTATGTTCACGGTATCGCCGCTATAGTATAATCGGTGACGGCAGTAGGGCCACACATCCGACATCTTAATGATCACATTGGAGATCTTCATGCAGGCCCTCCTCTTCGATGGAACCCTCAGACTCGATTCGCACTACCCCACGCCCCAACTCGCCCCCGGCGAGGCACTTATCCGCCCACACCTGACCGGCATCTGCAACACCGACATCGAGATCACCCGTGGCTACATGGGCTTCACCGGCGTCCTCGGCCACGAGTTTGTCGGCACGGTGGAGGCATGCGCCGAGTCCGCGTGGATCGGCAGGCGCGTAGTCGGCGAGATCAACGCGGCATGTATGCGCTGCCCCACATGCCTGCGCGGTGACCACCCCCACTGCCCGAACCGCACGACCCTCGGCATCGATCGGCGTGACGGCGCGATGGCCGATCTGTTCGCGCTGCCCGTCAGTTGCCTGCACGCCGTCCCCGACAGCGTCTCCGACGAGGCCGCCGTCTTCACCGAGCCCCTGGCCGCCGCCCTGGAGATCCTCGACCAGAGCCACATCCGCCCGAGCGAGCAAGTCGCGGTGGTGGGTGACGGAAAGCTTGGCGCGATGATCGTCCAGGTGCTGCGACTGATCGGCTGTGACCTGACTCTGGTGGGCCGACACCCCGAGCGCTGGGCGCTCTACGAGCGCCAGGGGGTGCGCTGCGCCCACAGCAGCAGCCCACCCGCAGGGCGGTTTGATGTGGTGGTGGACTGCACCGGCCAGCCGTCCGGCCTGGCCACCGCCCGCCAGTTGCTGCGCCCGCGCGGGCGACTGATACTCAAGAGTACCTTCCATGCCGACTCGCAGCTTAACCTGACGCATCTCGTGGTCGATGAGATCCAGCTGATCGGCTCGCGCTGCGGCCCGTTCGCCCCGGCCCTCAAGCTCCTGGAGCGCGGCCTGATCGCGACGGAATCCCTGGTTCGCGCCGAGTTTTCGCTAGGCGCTGGGATCGCCGCCTTCGCCGCCGCATCGGGCCACATGAAAGTGCTGCTGCGTCACGGCTGATGCAATCCATCCCCCATTGTCGGTGACACGAGCGAGGCGAGCGCAACATCCCATCTCGGCATTCTCACCCCCCGCCCATCTCCAGCTTCCTTTTGTCGAGGGAGAAGGGCCGGGGGTGAGGGCTGCGCGGCAGTTGCGCGGCGTTGCAATCGCCCTGGAGCTCCGGGCAGGGCTGATGCAACGTCGCTGGGGCTGCGCCCCAGACCGCGCTTTTGGTTGGTTTTTGGCAGCGAAGCCGCCAAAAACCAACCAAAAGCGCGGTCTGGGGCGCAGCCCCAGCGACGTTGCATCAGCCCTGCCCGGAGCTCCAGGGCGATTGCAACGCCGCGCAACTGCCGCGCAGCCCTCACCCCCGGCCCTTCTCCCTCGACAA
>CAISPW010000260.1 GCA_903887465.1 uncultured Oscillochloris sp.
AAGCTCCATGTACACCCGTCCGCGAGGGCTGGCAAGTCTATACCCGAGCAGATCGACCCCGCGAGGCCGACATGACGAAGCGCCCCGGCGACGGAGCGCTTCCTACTGGCTCTGATTAGTCCCTACCGCGTATCGGTCTCGTCATAAGGCATATCCTTGGCGCTGTCCGCCCGTGTCCGCACACGTCATTTTAGCGCGTCAGAATGCGATCCGTGATTCCGCCCCTTCCGCCCACGCCTGCCCTTTTTTGCGCGTTTGGCTACATGTTGGCTACATGTTGGCTACATGAAAGAGCACGCTCATCTGTCAGGATATGGGCCACGAAGGGGCTCCCTGTCGACTCGACGATGAGGTGACGTGGTAGAATCAGCGGAGATCTCAGACACCCCATGAGAACACGCAATGAGTACGATATCGAGTATCCGCATCACCTTGAGAACAGACATGCAAGAGATATGGGGCCGAATTGAGCAATGGCTTGCCATCCACGCCCCGGCGCTGCTTGCTGATCTCCAACCAGGCGCGAGCGAGCAGGTTATTGCCGAGACAGAAGCGTCACTCGGAATAACGTTTTCCGAAGACGTGAGAGCATCGTTTCGTCTGCATAATGGTCAAGTCGGCGACGGCCCGTGGATGATGGATGGATGGGAACTCCTGTCACTCCAACGAATTTGTGATGAGTGGCGCGTTTGGAAAGACCTCTACGACTCGGGCGATTTTGACGGCATTTCGAGTACATCTACCGACGATCCGATTCGTAGTGACTGGTGGAGTCCCGCATGGATACCGTTAACCTATAGCGGCTCAGGCGACCATCACTGCCTCGATCTGGTGCCGACATCAGGTGGCAGTATTGGGCAGATTATCTTGATGTGGCATGATGATGATACCCGTACGCTTATTGCTCCGAGTTTCCGTGCTTGGCTAGACCAATTCGCTGTGGGTATCGTTGGCCGACGCGTCTACGGCACACCGGCCAACGACACCCGCTGCGATAACAGGCTATTTGTGCTTCTTGCGGTTCGCCTTGCGAGCCGTCGCTGCCGCCTTGCGCTTCTGCTTCTCCTTGCGGGTCTGGGCCTCGGCGCGGCGCTGCCGCTCCTTGCGGGCCTGGGCCTCGGCCTGCTGCAGTGCCGTCTCGCTTACCGGCGACCCGGCTGGCGGGCCACTGGGCGGGCCATGCTCCCGCATCAGCTGGGCGAATGCCGACTCCGGCTCGTTCCCGAGAGCCGCATTGAGCTGCCGGCGCAGGCTGCTGGGGAAGAAGCGCTCGCGCCGCTCTTCGGCCCGCTGCTGCGAGATCGCGATCAGCGAGTCGTCTGGCTCGGTATCGGCGCCGAGCTGGTCGAGGATGTCGCCCCAATCGCCCCGCACCATCGGGTCGATCTTGTCCAGCGCGAAGGCGTGTCGGATCACCGGCAGGGCCTCGACGGCCTCAATCTCGACCAGGGAGTCCATCGCAGAGGTGCAGGCCAGCTCGTCGTACTGCTCGGCGTGGCGCAGCACATCGCTGAGGATGGGCACCACCGCGTCGTGCAACTCCGGGTGCTGCTGGGCAACCGCGCCCAGCGCCCGCGCCACCAGGGAGTGGCCCCACGCGGAGCGTGAACGATCGGCGAGGTAGGCATGGAGGGGCGCCAGGGCGGCCTGGCCGACGTGTCCGAACAGCTCCGGCAACTCTTGGCGCAGCCAGTCGTCGTCGTGGAACTCGACCAGCGGCATCAGGTCGGCGACAAAGGCGGAGACGTCGAGCCGCGACGTGCTCCGCCGAGTCTGCTGGCATCGCGCGCAGCCGCTCGGCCTGCGGCTGGGTGATGTGTACGGCGTTCCGGTGAAAGTCAGTGGCCGTAAACCCCGGCAGCATCAGGCCAACCCGGATGTTCTCTGGCGCCAGCTCCATGCGCGCGGTCAAGGTCAGTGCGTTGAGCGCGTACTTGGTCGAGGCGTAGGGGCCGACGCCAGGGATGATCCGCTTGGACAGCCCGGAGCTGATGTTGACGATCACCCCGCCGCCCTGGGCGCGCATGATCGGGACGACCGCCTGCATGGCGTTGAGCACGCTGACGACGTTCAGCTCGAAGACCGCCCGGTAGGCGTCGAGGTCGGCCTCGGCCACGGGCACATGCATACCCTGGCCAGCGTTATTGATCAGGATATCAATGCGCCCGTAGTGCTGCTGCACCTGGGCGATCATCTCTCGGACGGCGGCGGGATCGCGCATGTCGGTCGGTACAGCCAGGGCATCCGGCCACTCGGCGGCCAGGGCCTGGATGCGCTCGGCGGAGCGGGCCACGAGGGCCACCCGCGCGCCGCGCTGCGCGAAGAGTCGGGCCGTCGCCAGCCCGATTCCACCCGATGCGCCAGTCACAATGGCGACGGTATTTGCAATGTCCACAGAGTCACTCCTCGCTTGGTGGTGATGTTCAGGAAGTTCGTGCGTACCCGATGGTGAGCGCTGGCCCGTGACACAGGGTTTGATAGACCACACAGTAGCGCTCGGTCAGCCGCAGCAGGGTGTCCAGCTGCTCCGGGGTGGCATCGGTGTCCAAGGCATAGTGCAGCCGAATGGCCTGAAAGCCCACCGGCGCCTCCTTCGCCACACCCAGGGTACCACGGAAATCCAGATCGCCTTTCGCAGTGACCGTGCCCGCCGCAATGGCGATCCCGAGGGCGGTCGCGACCGCGCTCAGGGTCACCCCGGCACAGGCCACCAGCGCTTCGAGGAGCATGTCCCCGGAGCAGGCCGCGAGCCCATCGCCGCCGGTCGCCGGGTGTAAGCCGGCCTCCACCAGCGCCTTGCCGGTCGCCACCTTGCAGGTGATGCCGGCGCCGAGCTGCCCCTCGGCAGACAGCGTGACTAGGGCGGTCTCGGGCGCGGCGCGATACTGCTCCTTCAGCGGGGCC
This sequence comes from uncultured Oscillochloris sp., assembly GCA_903887465.1. Taxonomy (GTDB): domain Bacteria; phylum Chloroflexota; class Chloroflexia; order Chloroflexales; family Chloroflexaceae; genus Oscillochloris. Next base: position 2,905 of record CAISPW010000260.1, read on the forward strand.
TGGAGCGTGCGAAGCTGGGCTGCATCCATCGTGATCCCTCCTTGATAGGGCGCGACATGTCAAGAATCTCGGCGCGGCGCGGTGAGCATTACGTGGTTCGTACGACGAGTCGCCGGGCGAAGACACCCCCGCCCAGGCCTATCGCGGCGACGCCCAACGTGAACGTGGCCAAGAAGATGATCGACTGGTAGGTGTTCGGGTGCAGCGTATCCGGCCAGCCGAGCAGATGCTTGGCCACGTGGGCCAGCGGCACACAGGCCCACGTGACGACGGCTGACACCCACCCGTGACGTCCACAGAACGCTCCGGCGCACCCCGAGGCGACGAAAAGCAGCGTGACGATCACGATGGGGCTGACCTCGCCATGGGACGCCAGATTGTCAACGCCAGCGATGGCCGCTCCGGCGGCGACCCCGGCAGCGAGGCGTATCCACCAGCGGGCCGGGGCAGCTTCTGTGGTCTGTGGGCAGCCTCATCGCCGAAAGCAACGTGCTTATCGCTGAGATAGGTGACGCATCGGTTGGATTTCTGCGCCGGGAGTGGATCTGCTCAAAGCCCCCATTCATCGCGCTGATCCGCGTTCTGCGCGCAGGGCCACACCGTACGCTACAACTCGTCGGAGACCAATGCCGCCGAGGCTTAGGCCTGGCATCATTAGCTTGGGCATCGGGGGTTGCCTCTGCATCAGCGCGTCGGGCGGGAGGTGTCACATCACATGATGTCAGTGATCTCTACGACTGAGTCACCACTCTGAAGCAGTGTAAGGGCCTGTGGGAAGAGTTGCTCGAAGATGACGCGCAAGCGGGCATTGGAGGTATTGCCGCACGTTACTCAAAGGACATGTGGCGGCGCTCCGTGTCGGATCACGAGCTCGCTGAAGTCACGGTCTTTGGTGATGAGTACCACGAGCGTGTCGCTGATGCGGGCCGCCTCAAAGATCTGCTCATCAGTCGCGTCGCGCAGCCCCAGGTCGCGGAGAGAGAAGGCTGAGACACCAAAGCGTTCGCGCAACCAAGGCGCGAAGTGTGGCGAGATTTGCGCGTCAATCCAGAAGTTCATGCGGCACGTAGCACAGGGTGATCAATGCGACGGGCAGCGTATTGGAAGCAGGCGATGAGATCAGCCGGCTCCAGATCGGGCAACTCAGTGAGGACCTCGTCGGCGGAGAGCCCGGCCGCGAAAAGGTCGAGCACATCGGACACCCGAATCCGCATGCCGCGAATACACGGCCGCCCGCCGCACTGCTCAGGATTGATCGTAATGCGTTCCAGCCCGTCCATACAAGACTCCTTGCCGTACCAACTCATCGTTAGGAGCGCATGACCGTGTTGCTACCATGACCATGGTGTCTGCACACGCTGCCTTATTGTAGCACAGGGGTTTGCAGGATACCTGGATACGGAAGACGGCATGGTATGATCAGGCCGTTGTTCGCAATAGAGCGTGGCTACCCGAGAGAATAGCATGATATCTGACGCTGTTGAGCGATAATTAGATTTGCCGGTCGCGGGGCATCACGGGAGAATCTTACTTTAGAGGGGATCGCTGCCTCACGAAAGATCTTACCATACCTCACCGAAGATCTTACTCATGCTCGTCACGCGAGCGGCGTCCCGTGCATCCCTCGTGAGCGGCGGCATCTCCGTTGTCTTCTGATACCTTCGCACGATAGGTACTCATTTCTCACACTTCTTTTCGCTAAAATGTTACCCAACATCGCGCCTATGGATTGGGTCATCATGGAACGCGCCCTTCATGCCCACCGGGTGCGCCCGATTCGGCTCATCGCTCCTCCCCATCGGGTGTTGCCGTATGGGCCACGCCTAAGGGACGCGGCACGTTTGCCGGTGCCAGCACCTCGTCATGGAGCCAGTGGTCATCAAAGGTGGTGATCATCGTCGTGCGCCACTTCGCAATCCGTCGCTGGAGGGTGCGGAGCTGAATCGGCGCATACTGATCCGGATAGCACTGTTGGAGCTCTTGGAAGATCGATTGAGCGGTGCGCGTTGGCGCGGCTTCCAACCACTGCTCAATCTCAGCCCAGACCGTCGCAAAGGGGTCGGGCCGGGTCTTCCACCATCGCGGAAGCGCCGTCTCCGCGTGCCGATACGCCCGCTTCTGGTGGCGAAGGAGCGGTGGAGCGGACTCTCTCGACGGTGGGTCGTCCCCCACCACTCCACCCACCTCAGCCACAAACCGTACCGGTGGCGGTTGGCCCTGGGGCGTCGCCCCTTCACCCAGCACGACCGCCTGCGCCCACAGCGCGGTCTGTCACTGGCCAATCTGGTCGAGCACGCGCACCGGATCGAGCGCGACAAAGATCGCGTCCATCCGTGCGCGCACATCGTCGCTCAGCACGGACGCGGCACACAGGCGCGCAAAGGGCGTTTGGGCCGGCAGGTAAATCCGCTGCACGGCCTTGCCCGTCTGCCGCTTCTCCTTCAGCTTCAGCGAGGGCTGAAAGAAGTTGACGTACAGGCGCAGGGCGCGATACAGCTCGACAAGCTGGCGGTAGGCGTGCGCGCCTTCATCGCGGTCGTAGCCCACGAAGTGGCGAACAACGGCACCATTCTTCTGCTCGACAAAGCACGGGTCATTTTTGTGGTAGGGCCGCCCACGCGTAAAGGTGATCTGCTCCTGGGCACAGGAGGTGATAAGTTCGTTGGTGATGAACTCCCCGCCGTTGTCTGTGTCGAGCCCCCGCACCGGAAAGGGGATGAGTTGGCGGGCGCGGCGCAGCCCGTGGAGCACCTGATCCTGACTGCGATAGAGGAGCGCCTGACATTCCAGCCAGCCGGTGGCCACATCGGTCAACACCAGTGTCACCAGGAAGGCCCCATCTGGGTGGGGGCCACAATGAGCCACCAGATCGGCTTCCAGAAAGCCCGGGACGCCTTCATCCCAATCGGCAAAGGTTCGCACGGGGATCTGACGTGTGAGCAACGCTCCCGCTTTGGTGGTCGAGATGCCGTGGGGGTTCTCCGTGCGCCGGATGACCCGTAGCACGCGGTCGACGGTGGCTGAACTCACGGCGAGGAGCTGTGCACGCACCTCCTCGGTGAGCGTCAGATGGTGATGCCGCTCCACGATGGGCACCAGGGTAGGGAGAAAGGGCACCAATCGCTTCGCCCCGACGAAGGTGACGGCGGCCCAGGCAACTTCGAGTGCGGCCTGAACCTCGGCCCCGTAGTGGGGGAGCCGGGGCCGCCGGATCTGCGCCGGAGCGGGGAGTGGGGGTCGCGTCAGGACGCGAATCGCGTACTTCCGCGCATAGCCGGTGGCCGCGATACATTCATCAAGAATAACCGACTTTTGTCCGTGACGGGCGAGCTGATAGCGTGGTGCGATCTGTGCCAACAGCTCGCGTTTTGACCGATAGCTCATCTGTGACCTCACAGTGTGCCTCCCGGTTCGTGCGATCCCGAACCGTGAAGGGTACCATTACTCGTGAGGCACGCGCTCGCCTAAAGTAAGATCTTTCGTGATGCCATGCG
>CAISPW010000261.1 GCA_903887465.1 uncultured Oscillochloris sp.
AAGCTCCATGTACACCCGTCCGCGAGGGCTGGCAAGTCTATACCCGAGCAGATCGACCCCGCGAGGCCGACATGACGAAGCGCCCCGGCGACGGAGCGCTTCCTACTGGCTCTGATTAGTCCCTACCGCGTATCGGTCTCCTGAGAGAATATGCTATCATAGGGCCGTGTGTACCTGTATCGCGAAGGAGCGACCCCTGTGCTAGTCTGGCTGACCCTGGGAGTGATCGTGTTCGAGGTCTGGTACGCCGTGGCGTATGGCGTCGCCTTGGCCCAACTGGGCGAACGCATGTTGCTCCTCCAGGTCGCACACGCCATGCTGATGCTCGCGGCGTTTGGCTACCTGATGGTGGCCGTGCAGACCCAGGCTGGCCTCAGCTCATCTATATTTGTCTTCGCGATGCTGCTGATCGGCGCGATGCTGCTGCTGCGATTCTGGCAGCGCGCCCCCGGCAACCTGATGCGCTTCCTGCGCAGCTATCCGCGCGGCATGATCGACGTGCTGCTCTTCCGTCGCCCCAAGGTGGCCGATCTGAAGCGGCGGGTGCGGACAAAGTAGGTGCCAGGGCACCAGGGCGACACGATGACAGGATGCACACTGTCGCCCTAAGCTTGATAGTCAAAGGTGATCGTGATGCAGGTGCTTGGCCTCGATGTCGGCGGGACGGGGATCAAGGGGACGATTGTGGACGTGTCCACCGGCGAGCTGGTGACGCCCCGGCGGCGGCTGCCGACTCCAGCGGGCGCGGAGCCGGCCGCCGTGGCGGCGACAATCACGCAGATCGTGCAGCACTTCAATTGGCACGGGCCAATCGGCTGCGGCTTCCCGGCCGTGATCAAGGACGGCGTCGCCCACACGGCAGCAAATATCGCGCCGAGCTGGGTGGGCACCGATGGTGCCCGGCTGCTGGGCGAGGCGACCGGCCACCCGGTGCTGTTGCTCAACGACGCCGACGCCGCCGGGATTGCCGAGATGCGCCTGGGCGCCGGGCGCGGGCGCAACGGACTGGTAATCATGATCACGATTGGCACGGGGCTGGGCACGACCCTCTTTATGGACGGTCGCCTGGTGCCGAACGCCGAACTCGGCCATATCGAGATCCGTGGCAAAGAGGCCGAGAGCCGGGCATCCGACGCCGTCCGCACGCGCAAACGGCTCAGTTGGGGATCCTGGGCCAAACGCTTCGACGAGTACCTCTGCCGCCTGAGCGCGCTGCTCTGGCCCGACCTGTTCATCCTCGGCGGCGGGGCCAGCCGCTCCTACGAGAAGTTCGCCCCCCGGCTCACGGTCGGTGTCGAGGTGGTGCCGGCCAAGCTGCGCACTGAGGCCGGGATGATCGGGGCGGCCCTGGCCGCCGCTGACGCCTTCCCTGAACTCCTGTCGTAATAGGCCACTGTTTGGTTGCACGTGCCGGCTTTGCTGGCACGTGCAACCAAACAGTGGCCGGTTTTTAGGGCAGCAGCCCTAAGCTTGATTTTGAGGTGTGCGATGTCTATCCTTGGGTCAATCATTTGTCTGGGTGCCGCGCTGGCCTTTGCGGGCATTGCGCTTCTGGCCGTCTGGGGTGGCTCTCAGGCGATCCGTCACGAGTTGCTACGTGGCTTCGTCAGCGCGAACCCCGGCGTCGCCGACCGGATCCTAACCATCTTGCTCGTCGGCGTGCCGCTGGTCGGGGTGGCCGCCATTGGCTTGCTGTCCGCCATCCGTATGACCATGGTCGCCTTTGGGCAGGGCTAGGGGCGCGGAGCGGGCATGCCCCGCTTTGCTATCTCCCGTTTGTCTATTGCAAGGAGCTGGAGTTATGACGACATCTCGCCCAAGGCCGGTTGTTCTGGCGATTATGGACGGCTGGGGACTCGCCGGGCCTGGCCCCGGCAACGCGGTAGACCTCGCCGATACGCCGAATGTGGATCGCTGGATGGCCGAGCGGCCCTTCACACAACTGGCCGCATCCGGCCTCGATGTGGGCCTGCCCGATGGCCAGATCGGCAACTCTGAGGTTGGCCACCTGAATATCGGCGCGGGCTTTGTGGTCTACCAGGAACTCACCCGGATCAGCAAGAGTATCACCGACGGCGACTTCTTTGCAAACGAGATGTTGCTGTCGGCGGTGAACCACGCCAAGGCCGGCGGAGCCCTGCACCTGATCGGCCTGTTCGGCCCCGGCGGCGTCCACGCCCACGAAGATCATCTGCACGCCCTGCTCGAAATGGCCCGCCGCCAGGGTCTGGATCGGGTCTACCTGCACCTGTTCCTGGATGGCCGCGATGTGTTGCCCCGTAGCGCCCTCGGCTTCCTCGATACCCTGGAGGCGGCAATCGCCCGCATCGGCGTGGGCCAGGTCGCCACCGTGAGCGGGCGCTACTACGCGATGGATCGCGATAAGCGCTGGGAGCGCACCGGCCTGGCCTACGACGCCCTGGTCTCGGCGCAGGGCGAGACGGCCAGCAGTGCCCGCCAGGCTATCCAGCAAGCCTACGACAAGGACGTGAACGACGAGTTTGTGCGGCCAACGGTGGTTCTCAAAGATGGCGTGCCGGTGGCGACGATCAAGGACGGCGACGCAATCATCTTCACCAACTTCCGCCCCGACCGTGGGCGTCAGATGACCCGCGCCTTTGTCCTGGCCGACCTCGATGCGCAGATCACCGCGCACTACGCGAAGCAGAAGCAGGAGGGCCAGAAGCTGCCCGCCACGATCTGGCAGCGTGGCCGCCAGCTCCAGGATCTCTTCTATGTGACGATGACCCAGTACGAGGAGGGCGTGCCGGTGCGAATCGCCTTCCAGCCGCGCCCGGTGCGCCGCCCCCTGGCCTTCGTGGCCGATGCCGCTGGCCTCAAGCAGTTCCACATCGCCGAGACCGAGAAGTATCCCCACGTGACCTTCTTCCTCAATGGCGGGCGCGAGGAACCCTTCGCGGGTGAGGATCGCGTGCTGGTACCCTCGCCCAAGGTCGCCACCTACGACCTCCAGCCCGAGATGAGCGCGGAGGGAGTCAAGGATCACCTGCTGGCGGCGATCACCAGCGGGCAGTACGACCTGATCGTGGTGAACTTCGCCAACCCCGACATGGTCGGCCATACCGGGATCATCCCGGCGGTGATCCGAGCGTGCGAGACGGTTGACGCCGACATGGGCGAGGTCGTGTCGGCCATCCAGGCCCAGGGCGGGGCGACGATCATCATCGCCGACCACGGCAACGCCGAGCAGATGATCGACCCGGAGACGGGCGGCCCGCACACGGCCCACACCACCAACCTGGTGCCCTGCATCCTGGTGGCGGCCGAGGGGCTTGGCCTAGCGAAGGGGCAGGTGTCGCTGCGCGCGGGCGGGCGCCTGGCCGACATTACGCCGACCTTGCTCGACCTGCTGGGCCTGCCCAAAGACGAGGACATGACGGGCGAGAGCCTGATCGTGCGCGGGTAGCCAGCTCCCGGTTCGAATCATACGGCCCGGTTGAAGGTACCAGCGAGGCGGGTAACTTCAACCGGGCCGTCGGAGGCAGCCGGCTCAAGCCGTGACTCCTCCGCAGAGAGATCTACCGCCGGGCCGCCCGCGCGTCGAGGTGGCGCTCGATCTCGCGCAGCAGCGCATCCTTCCCGTAGGTTCCCTTCCGCAGCACGCGCTCGGCATACTCGCCCAGATCGCGTCGCTCATCCTCCGTCAGATCCTTGGCCGTGATCACCACCACCGGGATGCCGCCCCACTCGGGGTGCTGGCGCAGCTCGGCCACGAAGCCAAACCCGTCCATCTGCGGCATCATCAGGTCGAGCAGGATCAGGCCGGGCCGGTGGGCGGCCACCTGAACAAGCCCGTCCTTACCATCGTGCGCCTCGTAGACCTCCCAGCCCTCGCGCTCCAGCAGCCGACGGATCATGGCCCGCGTGACATTGTCGTCCTCGACGATCAGAACCGACTGGTTCTGACGCCGCTCGATGTGGCGCTGGAGTATGGTGGTGAGTTGCTGCGTATTGATCGGCTTAGTCATATAGTCGGCCGCGCCTAGCGCAAAGCCGAGGCGGTGGTCATTCAGCATGGTGAGCATAACCACCGGGATATCCGCCAGGTCAGGGTCGCCCTTGATCGCCGCAAGGATTTTCCAGCCGTCGGTGCCGGGCATCGCCACATCGAGGAGGATCAGGTCGGGGTGGCGCAGGCGGGCCAGGAGCAGGCCGGCCTCGCTCGTGTTGGCGGCGTAGATCTGCCAGCCGCGCTGGCCGAGCGCACGCTGGAGGATGGTGTGAACATCCGGGTCGTCGTCAATGATCAGGATGCTGGCCGTGCCGCTCACCAGCGTGCGCTCGGCGAGGCTGGGCAGGCTATCCTGGCGGCGCTCGGCGGGGCGCGAGTCGGCGGACAGCGTGATGGGCAGGGTGATCGTGAACGTGGAACCGCGCCCGGACTCGCTGCGCACCGCGATGTCGCCGTTCATCATGCGGCAGAAGTGGCGACTGATCACCAGGCCGAGGCCGGTGCCGCCATACTTGCGGGTGGTGCTGACATCGGCCTGGCTGAACGGCTTGAAGAGCCGGGCGATCTGCTCCTCGCTGATGCCGATGCCGGTGTCGGAGACCTCAAAAAGGATAAAAGATGAAGGCGGAAGGTCGCTGGGATCATCTTCATCCTTCATCCTTCGACCGTCAGCTTTTTTGACGCGCAGCGTCACCGTCCCGCTCTCGGTGAACTTGCAGGCATTCGAGAGGACATTGAGCAGTACCTGGCGCGTCTTGGTCAGGTCGGCGTAGATCATGCCCAGGTCAGGCGCGCGCTCGATCACGAGGCGGTTGTGGTTGCGGGCCACCAGCGGCTCGATGGTACTCACCACGCTGTCGATAAGGTTCGCGATGGTGAACTGCTCACGGTAGAGTTCCATCTTGCCCGCCTCGATCTTTGAGATATCAAGGATGTCATTGATCAGACCGAGCAGATGTCTGCCGGCGACGTGGATCTTCTGTATGTCCGGCACCAGGGTGGCGTGGTCGCTCTCGATCAGATCATCCTGAAGCATCTCGCTGTAGCCGATGATCGCGTTCAGGGGCGTGCGCAGCTCGTGGCTCATGTTCGTCAGGAAGGCGCTCTTGGCCTGGTTCGCACCCTCGGCGGCCTCTTTGGCGTGCTGGAGCGACTCGTAGAGCCGGGCGCGGGCGATGGCAGCGGAAGCCTGGTTGGCGGCGGCCGCCAGGGCGCTGGAGCTATCCCCGTCGCTCTGTCCACCACGTGTGATAATCGCCCCGACGATCACGCCCTCGATCATCAGGGGCGTCGACCGCTCGCGGTCGTCTGTTGCGCTGGCATCCCCGGCGCTCGCGCGGATGGTCATGATCTCGCCCTCCATCGCGATTGCGTAGATCGCGACCTGCGCGTAGCCAAAGTTGGGGCTGTGCAGGTGGCTCGCGAGCTGTGCGTAGACCGTATCCTCGGGGAGTTGGGCGGAGAGGGCGGCGCTCAGCTCGAAGAGCGCCTGCTGTCGGTGCGACTGAATACGCTCGGCGGCGAGCAGCCGGGCGTTCTCAGCCGCCGTCTGCTCAAGGCGAGCGGTGCGCTCGGCGACGCGATCCTCAAGTGAGCTGACCAAGCTACGGATCTGGCCGGTCATTGTGTTGAAGGCGCGGGCCAGGGTGGCGAACTCATCGTGGCCGAGATCGGGGATGTGCTGGTCGAGCTGGCCCCGACCAAGGCTCTCGGCGGCAGCGGTCAGGCTACGCAAGGGGATCGCGATCTTCCGAGTGAGGGCCAGGGCGGTCAGCAGGGCACTGAGCAGGGCAAGCAGCAACACCACGGCGATGCTCACGCTACTGCGCATGTTCACATCGGCGATCTCAGCGCGGGCGCGGATCAGCTCTTGCGCGCTGATATCGCTAATCTGGCTGGTGGCCGTGGTAATGTCGTCGGTCAGATCGCGGAAGATGGCGGTCTTGCTGGCGATATCGCGGTCGAGGGCCACGATGGCGCTGAAGGACTGGGTAAAGCTATCGACGCTAGCGAGGATCGTGCGCGCCCCAGGGCCAACTCCCAGCACATCTTGCATGTGGCCGATGCGCAACTGCACGGTGTCGGCAAACTCTTGGCGCTGGGTGGAGAGATATGCCAGGCTGTCGGAGCGCAGTTGAAGGACGAGGATATGCACGGCGGGATCCGGCAGATCGCGGGTCGCGATCTCAAGCTGGTTGAGGTCGGCGCGTAAGTCATTCTCCAGTCCGTCGGCGCGCCCGCGCCGGCTGATCCCGGCAACCGTGGCGTGAAAGGTCTGCTCATAGCTATCAAGGAGCGGGCGCAGGCGCGTGGTGGCGATGCGCAGTGGCTGATCTTGTTTGGGATCGTCCCTGATATGGACGAGGTCGATCTCATCGAGGCGGGCGCGGGCATCGGCCAGATATCGGCGGTTGGCCTCAACGATGGGCTGGGCGTCGTCGATGCCGACCACGCGCCACGAGCTCATAAACTCGCTCTCGCTCTGGCGCGCCAGCAGAAAGGCGTTCTGCACCTGGAGGCTCAGATCTTGCTCCTGGGTGGCCTGCTGAAGTGTATCGTTGATCCGGCGCGTCACCGCCTGCTGTCCCACCGTAGAGATCAGGTCGGTGATCAGCATGAGCATAACGATCAGCCCGAGCCCAACACCGAGCTGGCTGCGGATAGTGGCGAGATGACGGGTTCGGCTGGTGCGAGATGTCGGGTGCATGCGGCAAGATCTCAAATAGCCGGTAGCCGATGGTACTACCGTTGCGATCACCTTTGGCGGAGAGGCTCAGATGGGCGCGGCCGCTTCGCAAGAAGAGACGTCTTCTCAAGGCGATGAGGCGATGAGGCGATAGGAGCGCCTCATCGCCTCATCGCAGGACGGTCACGCTGAATGTACCCATTTTGAACCATGCCGTAGACAAAGGTTACCGGGAACAGGCAACGGGCAACAGATATTCCGCACCCTGATGCAGTGCAATGGTCTGAACTGTAACATATGCGGAAACCTTGTCTTGCACTACCGCAAAGCTCGCCCTGTCACATCACACGCCCGGCCCGTAAACGGGCGGGCTACGGTGACGAAGGCCGCCTGCGCGGCCTGCCTGAGGCCGCGCAGGCGGCCTGCATCACCCGTAGCCGAGGGGTTCAACCCCACGGCGGGTAGCACCGCACAGGGTGAGTTTTGCGGTAGTGCCTTGTCTTCGTTATCTAACGACGGGGTCTTAGGCTATCCCAGGCACTATTGTACAGCTTTGTCGCCGCGCCGCCCACATCCACAAGGAAGAAGAGGCGTCTGCGCATCGCCTCGGTCGGGTAGAGGGCCAGGTTCGCCCGATCCTGGGGGCTGATCTGACTGAGAGCGGCTAGATTCGGGCTGCTGTAGCGCGTGAAGCTAGCTAGGTTCGCACCAACGTCGGGGGTAAGGATGAAGTTCAGGAATCGCTCGGCGCTGGCCCGGTTGGGGGAGCGCTTCAAGATACACATGTTATCGATCCAGATCAGCGAGCCCTCCGCAGGGATGCTGTAGCGCAGATCCGGGTTGCCCGCCATCATCTGAAAGATATCGCCGCTGGACTCGAGAACCAGGTCAACCGCTCCGCTGGCCAGCAGATCCTGGCCGTTGTCGAGGGCGTAGGTAGCAATCTGGCCAGCGTGCTGGGCCAAGAAATCGCGGGCGGCGGCGATCTCAGTCGGGCTGGTGGTGTTTGGGCTGTAACCAAGGCCCAGCAGGGCGAGCCCGAGGGTCGCACGGGAGTCATCGAGGAGGGCGACGCGCCCAGCAAAAGCCGGATCGAACACATCGGCCCAGCTCTGAATATCACGGCCGGTGGCGGCGCGGTTATAGCCGATGCCGTTGGTTCCCCAGAGATACGGGGCGCAGTAGCGGTTGGCCGGGTCGAAGCTGGGGTTGACAAAGAGCGGATCGATGTTGGTCATATTGGGGACGCTGGCGGGATCCAGCGGGGCGAGGAGACCCTTGCGGCGCATGATCGTGACCATGTAGTCGCTGGGCACAATGATGTCGTAGTCCTCGGGCCGGGCCTGGACGGCGGCGAGCATCTCCTCGTTGCTGCCGTAGGTGGAGTACCGGATCGGCACACCCGTCTCGCGGGAAAAGCGAGCGAGCAGATCGGGGTCGATGTACGTATCCCAGTTATAGATGCGCAGCGCGACCGGGGCGGGGCTGGGGTCGGGCGCGACCGGCGGCCTGGCGGCGCAGGCGGCCAGGACGATACAGATCAGAGCTATCAGTGCGCGATACCTGGACATGGTAAGCAGACCTCGTGTTGCTCACACTATAGCAGCGAAGCGTAACCTGCGGGGCGGAGGCATGCACCCGGAGCGCGAATGGCGTTTGGATCGCGAAGGCGTTTGGAGTGCGAAGGGCGCGAAGGCGGGCGAAGGACGCGAACGCGAAGGGCGCGAACGGCGCGAAGGTGTTTGGAGCGCGAAGGGCGCGAAGGCGGGCGAAGGACGCGAACGCGAACGGCACGAACGGCGCGAAGGACGTTTGGAGCGCGAAGGGCGCGAAGGCGGGCGAAGGACGCGAACGCGAACGGCACGAACGGCGCGAAGGTGTTTGGAGCGCGAAGGGCGCGAAGGCGGGCGAAGGACGCGAACGCGAACGGCACGAAC
>CAISPW010000262.1 GCA_903887465.1 uncultured Oscillochloris sp.
ACGACTCGGCCCCGCCGATCTCGCAGCGCCCGCGCTTCGGGTAAAAGTCGAGCGTAGCCTCCTGGGCACCGTCAGTCACAATGAGCTGCGTGCCATAGGAGATCGGCTTCCCGCGTCGCCACACCCACCCGGCAGCCTCGATCCCTCGCATGAGCGCGGTCAGGCGCGTATCATCCATAAATAGCTCCTCTCGCTCGGCGGTGAAGTGCCGAACTCGCTACGCTTTGGGTTGCCCGCAGCAAACAATCCTTCTCAGGCGCAAGCTCCTGGGCATGCATTGGCGTCGGGACGGTTTGACGGCCCTGTATGCATTACCTAATCATTGAAATACGATAGGGAGAGAACAGTGTAGTATATGTGAAGAGGCGTATTATGTCAAACGCCGAAGATATTCTTCCAGGGCATGAGCAACGTCCTCGGGGCTGCGCCCCAGACCTCGCTTTTTGTTAGTTTTTGGCGGCGAAGCCGCCAAAAACTAACAAAAAAAAGATCTTTCGGGGGTGGCGAAGCCACCCCCAAACCCCCGCCGGAGGCAACTTTGCGCATGCCCTGGATATTCTTCGTGCAGTATTGCGATAACGCAGAACTGGACTTTGCCTTAGGCAAAGTCCAGTTCTGCGTTATCGTTTACATCGTCCGTCGTAGCGGCTTCAGCGCTCAGGTGGGCGAACGGCAAACCTGAAACCTGACACCTAAAATCTATGGGCTTAGACATGGTTCAGAACAGCTTTACCGTTTGGCGGGGACGCGATGCGACGAGGATGCGATAGCATCGCCTCGTCGCATCCCCGCCTCATCGCCAAACGGTAAAGCTGAAACCTGACACCTGAAACCTTGTCTTAAGCGGCCCCATCGACCTGCTTGACGATCTCCAACTCGATGTTGATCGTAACCTCGTCGCCCACCAGCACACCGCCCGTCTCCAGCGGCGCGTTCCAGACCAGGCCCCAGTCCTTGCGGCTAATCTTCGTATCAGCGCTGAATCCGGCGCTGGTGGTACCCCAGGGCGACTTCGATTGGCCATTGTACTCGGTGTGCAGCGTCACCTCGTTCGTCACCCCACGGATGGTCAGGTCGCCGACGATCTCGCCGTGGGTATCGTCCACCACCTCAACCCGCTTGCTGACAAAGGAGAGCGCCGGGAAGTTAGCCACATCGAAGAAGTCAGGCGACTTGAGGTGGCCGTCGCGCTTCTCGTCCTTGGTGTTGATGCTGGCGGCATCGACCTGGACACTGACGGTGGATGCGGCGGGGTTGGCCTCGTTAAAGTCAACCGTGCCGGTGAAGGTCTCGAAGACACCGCGAGCCTTAGAGATGGCTAGGTGGCGCACCCAAAACTGAATGGACGAGTGGGACGGATCGATAACCCAACTCATGGTGGTAGCTCCTGTAAATGTAATCTCTGAGCGCGTGTTGCGCGTGTGATCACAGGCTACACCCTGGCCGTCAACGCGGCGTGAACATGAGCGTGAACAGCGCACGCGATCATAGGCAGATCCTAAGCCCAATAGCGAGGCCGCCCGGCGAACTTTTTGGGCGGGTCATACGGTCTACTACCAAGCGCCATACAACACCGTGACACGTGAGGAGGATCGCCTTGATCGACAACCGCGCCCCGGAACCGCGCACGTCGTGCGCTATCAGCCTGAGTGATCTGGAGCAGCTCTGGGGAGATCTTGGCCAGCACGCGATCACCGACGAGGCGGTACGAGATCGCTACCTGGCGAGCGAATGCCCGCTGCCGCCCCCGCCACCCCCACCGCCCGTCGCCGAGCAGATCTGGCATCAGCCGCCGTGTGCCTAGGGTTCTGGTTGTGGTTGCCTCCATCGCCGCTCCTGGCGAGGGGTTGGGGCCGCAGGCTCGTGAAAAGAGCCCTTCGCTTTTCGCTCGGAAGGGCGCAGCCCCGCTGAACCTCCCCGCCGAGTTGGGTTACGAGTCAGGAGAACCCGATGCCCCACACCCTTCGCTGGTCGGCCCTGGCCCTGGCTGCCCTGCTGGTCGGCTGCGCGGCCCCCGCGATCCAGCCGACGCCCGCGCCCACCGCCGCGCCCGCCGACCGATTCGCCGCCCGGACGGTGATCTTCGCCGCCGCCCGCGCCGAGGTGGAGTTCGCCAGCGGGGCCGGACTCTGGCACAGCGAGGCCAGGCCGCAGCAATCGCCCCCATCGCTCAGGGAGCGACGGGGGCGGGGACCTGATGGCGCTGAGATGGTTAGCGGCGAGTAAAGCTGAGAGTCATGCCCCAGACCCAGGAGGAGCGGGAGTGGCCCACGCCCACCACGTAGACATCTGCCGGGTGGTACGAGGGGTCGTCGGTGGAGTAGCACCACAGGAGGTTCTGGCGATGGCCATCCTTCGACGTCATCCACGCCTCCACGATCATCGCCGGGGTCATGCCAACGCCGAGATTCTCCCGCACCCCGCTCGGATAGCCGTAGGGCGCGTACCAGCTCGCGGTGGCGTGGTGGTATACGTTGGTGGCGGCCATGTAGTCGGCCCACGCCTGGGTGGCCGCGATCAGCTGCGTGTCGGCCACCACGGCGGGGCAACCCACCGTGGCCCGCTCGATGTTCACCAGCCGGATCACCTCCGCCGCGTCTGCGCCCGGCACCGGCGTGGGGGTGATAATCCGCGTGGGCTGCGGAAGAACAATGGTTGGCGGCGGCCAGGACACCTGCTCAGTCCCGGTACAGTCAGTACACGCGACCAGCGGCAGGTAAACCGCATTCGCCGCCGCCGGGTCGGCGGCGTGGATCCGGGCGGTCATCGCCCAGGCTCCCGTCAGGGCTAGGGCCAGCAGGGTCAGCAGGGCGCGGGTGAGCGAGTGCATGGTGGTCGTTGCTCCTTTGGATAGTGGCGATGCTGGGAGGCGCATTCGCCTCCCCTATGTGTACCGGCAGGCGTTGCCTTAGGTTCCGCAGCGGCGCGGTCGCCGCCTGAAATACACGCTAGCACATACTTCGGCGCGACCTCAGCCGCCGCAAATGGCAGATCCGATCTGAACCTTGTCTATCTACGCTACCCCAAGGAGGCGGTATGGCTCCCCCACAGCTCCGTCGCGGTCGCTCTGCCGTCCTCGTCACGATCTTCCTGCTGACCACGGCGGCACTCGTGGCCCCGCGCCCGGCCCCCGCGCACGCCCAGGTCGCCAGCGGCAGCGGCTTCGCCAGCGCCGTGCCGTGCATGGGCGGCACGCCCACCTTCGCCACCACCAGCATGGCCAACACCATTGATGGCGCGGCGCAGGTGGCCGCCGCCACCGACCCGGCCCTGCTCCAGATCACCAGTGGCAGCAGCGCCAAGCTGGCCGATATCGGGTCGAGCCTTACCTTCGGGCAGAACCTTCCGATTGCCAACGGCCTGGGGGCCACCTACGGCCTGGCCTACGACGATGGCAGCGTCAGCGGAATCCGCCGCCTGTTCATTGCCGCCTACCTCAAGCGCACCGTCGCCCTGGGCACCGCCGGGCCGGGCGCGATCTACGCATACCGCTTTGCCACCGGCACCTGGAGCCTCGCCGCCACCGTGCCGAATGTGGGCAGCGCACCCTCGCGTACGCTCGCGGATCCCCACGACAGCGGCGTCGCCGACCAGATCGGCACCGTGGGCCTGGGCGACCTGGAGGTCGCGCCGGACGGGCGCACGCTCTACGCGATGAACCTGTACACCCGGCAGATTGCGCGCTACGACATCAGCGGTGGTGCCCTGGTGGCGCTGCCAGCCCTGAGCATCCCTTTCAGCCTGATCAGCACCAACCCGGCGGTGCAGGCCGACCTGCGGCCCTTCGCCATCAGCACTTGGTCGGTCTACACCCCGGTCGGCGGCGGCCCGCCGGTGCTGCTGGTGGGGCTGGTCGACTCGGCCGCGCGCAGCGCCCGTGGCGCGGCCCCGTGGACGTACCCCAAAGCCTACGTCCTCTATGCCACCTACGCGGGCACCGGCAGTTGGGGGCTCGCGGTGGCGCAGGATCTGCACGCGCCCGGCCTGCGCGACCGCGAGGCGGGGGCTACCTTCATGCCCCCGCCCGACCCGAGCTTGGCGCAGGCGAGCGGCTGGAATCCCTGGTTCCCGATCAGCATCGCGAGCATCTCCAAGGCGAATGCGCAGGTGCGCTTCCCCGAGCCGCTGCTAACCACCCTCGCCGTCACTCAGGATGGGCAGACGATGTACGTGGGCCTGCGCGATCGCCTCGGCGACCAGTTGTTCAGCAAGGCGGCACCGGCGGGCCAGATCTCCGCCCTGTCGCAGGGCGACGTGCTGACCTACAAGCTGACCGGCGGGGTCTGGACGTTGCAGGGCAACGTCTACGCTGATACCTTCGACGACAACACCCACCTCTACCCCGGCAGCACCCCCTCCCACATCGAGAACCTGATGGGCGGGTTGGGCGTCAGCATCGGTGGCACGCCGCCCACCGGCCCACGCAGCGGGACGCCGCCATTACCGCCCCGCGTGAGCGAGCAGGTGCTGACCACCGCGCTGCTGGGTAATTCAACCAGCGGCACGCGGGTGTATGGGGCGAGCGGGGGCGGCATTGTCGCCCAGCAGACGCTCGTGCCCTCGACGGCCCCAGCGGGCGGTAAGGCCACGGCCCTCGGCGACGTGGAAGTTCTCTGTCGCTATGCCCTCGTCGGCGGGCGGGTGTGGCAGGAGATTAACGGGAACAATACTCAGGATGTCGGCGAGCCGGATTTCCCCGGCGTGAGCCTGGAGGTTTTTACTGGCAGCCTCGCGAGCGACCCGGCCCTGGCCAGCCTGACCACTGACGCGCAGGGTCGCTACCTGTTCGCCGTGCCGCCGAACACGCCGGTCAACATCCGCATCGCCGCAAGTAGTCGGGCCAGCCTGAGCGCGCAGGGCTGGCGGATCGTCGATCCAAACACCGGCGGGAACATCGGCGGGAGCGATGCGACCGACAGCGATATAAATCCGGCCTATGGCTACATCGAGCTGACCGGCCAAAACTACGGCAGCGTGGGCGGCGGCATAACCGGCAGCGCCGTGCCGACCTTGATGCACCGTGGCGATCAGCGCGATCTGGACATCGGCCTGATCCGGTTACTATCGGTGGGCCAGATCGGCGACCAAGTCTGGGACGACACCAACCACAACGGGGTGCAGGATGCCGGTGAGCCGGGTCACGCCGGCTATGCGGTGACGCTCATCCCCGACCCGCAGGGCATGGCCCTGCTGCCGGGAACGTATCCGCAGACCGTGACCACTGACGCGAGCGGGCGCTATCTTTTTGCCAGTGTGCCGCCGGGGCGCTACGCCGTACGCTTCGGCACGCCCGTCGCCCCCTTCGTTGCCACCCTGCGCGATGTGGGCGGCAACGATATGACCGACAGTGACGCCGACAGCAGCACCGGCTACACCAGCCCGCTGATCACCATCGCGACCGCGCAGATCTATAGCAACACCAGCCTCGACCTGGGGCTGTACGGCGGATTCCCCGACGTTTGGGTGAGCAAGGCTGGTCCGGCGCAGATGCTGGTCGGGAGTACCTTCGCCTACACCCTGAGCTACGGCAACACCGGGTCGCTACCCGCAGCCGGTGTGCAACTTCGCGATACCCTGCCCGCTGGGGTCAGCTATGTCTCGGCCAGCCCCGCGCCGAGCAGCGTCAGCGGGCAGACCGTGACCTGGAGCCTGGGCACGCTGGCCAGCGGGCAGAGCGGCAGCATCAGCTTGAGCGTGCGCGCCCCGGCCAGCCTCGGCACGGCTACCAGCCAGCCGATCCTCAACACGGCCAGCATCAGCACGACCACGCCGAACGACCCGCCGGGCAACAACAGCAACTCCCGCAGCGGCACCGTGGTGCGGCCCGAGGTGAGCCTCGCCAAGACCGCCCCGGCCACCGCGCTGGTGGGCGATGAGTTCAGCTATCGCCTGAGCTATGCGAATACCGGCAGCATCGCCGCCACAAGCGTGGTGATCGCCGACACCCTGCCGCCGGGGCTGACCTTCACCCGCTTCATCCAGAGCCCCGGCGCGGCCTGCGGTTACGCCGCCGCCAGCCGCCAGGTCAGCTGCACGGTCGCCACATTGGCCCTCGGGGCGAGCGCCAATGTGGTGTTTGGGGTCACTGCGAGCACCGCCGCCGCCTCCAGCGTGGCCAACACGGCCAGCATCAGCACCGCCACCGCTGGCGACGACCCGACCAACAATAGCAGCTCCGCGACCACGGCCATCCAATTCCCCAACCCCGGCGTGACCCTGAGCATCGCCCCGACGCCCTTCCCGGTCGGCACGGGCGGCAGCATCACCGCGACCTACCGCAACACCGGGACGGGCCTGGCCCGCAGCACCACCCTGAGCCTGACCATGCCGGTCGGGGTGATCCTCGGCACGCTGCCGGGCGGCTGCGCATATACCACTGCAACCCGCGTGATCGCCTGCGCCCTGGGCGACCTAGCGGTTGGCACAAGCGGATCGCGGATCGTCCCGCTCAGCCTGCCAGCAACTTTCGCCGCCGACAGTCTGAGCGTGGCAGCGGCCATCGCCACGACCACGCCCGAGCGCCCCGCCGACCTGGCCGATAACAACGCCAGCGCCAGCGTCAGCGTGGTGCGGCCCAACGTCTTCGTCACCGCCACCGGCCCGACCAGCATCGTCGGCCAGGGCAGCGTCTTCTGGTACACCATCGGGTACGGCAACCGCTACCGGGCCAACCCGAGCCTGACCCGCGCCGCCGACGGGGTGCTGCTGGTTGTCACCCTGCCCGCCGACGTAACCTATGTGCAGGCCGATGTGCCGCCCACCAGCGTGAGCGGGCCGACCATAACCTGGAGCCTGGGCCAACTGGCGGCCAACGCCAGCGGGCAGATCCACATCGTGGTGCAGACCAAGGTGCCAGCGGGGGCGACGTTGCACCTTAACGCCGACATCAGCACGACCACCCCCGGCGACGATCCCGCCGACAACCACGCCACGGTGGACACCGCCGTGGTGCCGCCGCCGACGCAGGTGAGCCAGAGCGCGAGCAACCTGACCCTGGCCATCCACTCGGAGTTCGACCCGAACAGCCAGGACGCCAACCCGACCAACGGCGTGTACCTCTCGACGGGTACGCAGATCGCCTGGCCCGCCGGCGAGGTGCTGGACTTCACGCCGCGCCTGACCACCCTGCGCTTCCCCGACGAGCCGCTGCCCTTCCCGTACGAATACCGGGCGCGGGTGGTGGGCTGGAGCGTGGCCAACTTCACGGTGAACGGCGCCGCGCGCACCCCGCAGGTCGCCGATAGCCGGGGCGTGGCGGGATGCCGGGCCGGGGCGAGTCCGGCCCGCGCGCCGCAGAAGCTGACCGGCTGCGCCTATGCCTACCTGGGCGGCGCGAGCCGCAGCGCCATCGAGAGCCCGAGCGCCATCACTGAGCTGCAACTGGCGACCCAGGCCCACGCCTACTGGACGCAGCCGACCGCACCGCGTATGCGCAGCGACGTATATTTGTACACTCTTGACCCGCTACGCTCGGTGAAGATCGGCGTGCAGGTGGAGGTGGAGGTCTGGGTGGTCAACACCGCCCCCGGCGCGATCAACGGCGTGCCGCTGCCCGAGATCCCGGTGGTGCCGCTGCCCGACCCGGCCCGCCAACTGATCGCCCAGGAATTCACGGTGAACCTGCTCGTACCGCGCAGCGTGGTCGGGCCGGGGAGCGAGTAGCGTCGGAAGGGTTTCCGCCCTGGCCTTCCTCATTAAGCGGAGGGCTTCAGGGAGCAGGGCGGATGCAATGTCTCTGGTTCAGGGCGGATGCCGCCCGCCCTGGACATCCCTAGACAGCATATACGAAAGAGGATGACATGCGTACGCAAATGATCGGAGAGCACGCGCGACGGAACCCCTCGCACCGCATCAGATCGCCAAAACGGCGTGGCCAGGCCCTGGTCGAGTTCCTGATGGTGCTGCCGATCCTGCTGCTGCTGGTGTTCGGGCTGGTCGGGGTCGGGCAGGTGCTACTGGCCAGTTACACGGTGAACCAGGCGGCGCGGGTGGGCGCGCACCAGGGGGCGCTGGCCGGTGGGGTGGCGACGGCTGCGTCCAGCGCCGCCGAAGACGTGATCAACGACGGGGTGGGCACCAACGTGGCAAACGCCAGGATCGCCGTAACGTGTACGCGCACACCCTGCCGACGCTACGACCCGATCACCGTGCAGGTCGCCTACGCGGGTGAGCTGTGGGTGCCTGTGCCGGGGCTTATGGATCACTTTAGCGTACGAGCCGAGGCCACCCGCGCCGCCGAGAGGGACAGCCAGTAATGTCAGCATTCCCCGCCAAAACACGCGGCCAATCAGCCGTGCTGATCGCCTTCGCCCTGCCCTTCCTGGTCGCCTTCGTCCTGCTAGTCGTCGAGGTGTCCGAGCGCTGGCTGGAGGTAGCCATGGTCGAGGACGCACTCCAGGAGGCCACCCGCTCGGCCGTGCAGACCTTCGACTACGCGGCGCTCGCCCGTGGCGGGGGCGGCATGGGGGTACCAACGCCCTGCCGCAGCGTCACCACCGGCGGTGCCGGAGCCTGCCGGGCAGTGATCGCCGTAGCCGACCGCTTCCTGCGCACCAACCTCACCGGCGTGCGCGGCCTGGGCGAGCCGATTGACGGCCTGGCCAACCGGGTGCGCTGGACGGTGTTGCCCCAGGGCGGCACCTGTCAGTACAGCGCCGGTATCGCTCGCACCGAGATTACCCCCCTGATCTGCGCCGAGGTACGCCCGGTGATGACCGGCATCGTCGGCTGGGGGGGCTTTGCGCCACTGATCACCGCCGCCGATACCATCGACCCGATCCGCTAGAGCGCATAGAGAAGAGGGGGTTCAGGCGCAGGTTTTCCTCCCTTGACCCTCCCGGCTTTATCGTAGAAAAGGAGCATCCGCATGTCCGCCACCGCACCCGTCGCGCCCCTCGGGCAGGCGCTCACCCGCAAGCGGGCCAACCCGCTGCCAGCGATCATCCTCGCCGTCGGCCTGATCGCCGCCATTGCCCTGGCCGCCCTCGGCTTTCTGGAGAGCCGCAAGGTCGAGCCTGTGGTCGTCCTTGTCCGCGATGTGGCCTACGGCCAGCAGATCACCGCCACCGACCTGGGCAGCGTCGAGTTGCCCTTGCACCGGCCCGCCCAGTTGGCCGGCGTGATCAGCCCGGACACCGCCATCGGCCAGTACGCCGCGCGGAACCTGGGGGCCAACGACCTGCTCCAGCCCGCGATGCTCATGGCCCAACCGCCCACGCAGCCGGTCTACCCCAACGGCGAGTCCCTGGCTCCCAATATGGTACCCCTGCCCTTCGCCACCGCCACGGTCGGGCCGATCACCTACCGCGACCGGCTGAACATCGGCTTTAGCGACTCGTCCGGGTCGCCGGATCTGTGCGACCGGGCGCGCGCGGCCGCCGGGGGCCAGCACCCGGCAGCGCCGCCGTCGGCTGCGACCCAGGCCCGGGCCTTCGCTTGTCGCCTGCTCAGTTCGGTGCGCGTGCTCTATGTGGACGAGGGCGCGAGCGTGGCCTATCTGGAACTGACGCCCTACCAAGCCCACACGATCTGGGCGCTCCAGGCCGCCGGACTCCCGCTCTGGGGCGAGCGCTACGGTGCCGCATCCACGCCCCTAGAGAGCCTCGACCGCCTCGATATTGGCCAGGTCACCCTTTCGGCCCTCTCGGCCCCCGCCGCCCCCGGCAGCATTCCCGGCACGAACGGCGCGATCCCTGGCGATACCAAGTAGGCGCGAAGCATCGCCACCCGATGGATCTGTGGCATCCCCGTGCATCCGCTGGCGATGCTTCGCGTCTACCTTCTTATGATATCCCCGTGCATCCGCTGGCGATGCTTCGCGTCTACCTTCTTATGATATCCCCGTGCATCCGCTGGCGATGCTTCGCGCCTCCCTATAGCAATCCTCTTGGGGTTGTTGCGTGGAGTCGAGGCTTTAGCCGGAGAGCGCCGCCTAAAGGCTCGACTCCTTTTCACAATCTATGTAGGATTGCTATACCATACAGGAGAACCCTATGGATTTCGATAGCGACGACATCTACACCACAGACGTGGACACGGCGGCGGTGGCCGATGAGTTGCACATGCTCGTACACAGCGGGCGTATGCGCAGTTGCTGGCAACTCCCGCCCGAGGACGCCTTTGACCTGCTGGGCGTGGGCGGCCAGTTGGAGGCCCATGACTGGGCGCGGATCGGGTGGTACGGCCCCCTGGAGATCTGGCGCGACCCTGAACACGAGGTCTCCGACATCCTGTTCAACGGCCCCGATGGCGACCCCTTCTTCGTCGTGCAGCGCGGCGCAATGGTCAACACCGGCGTGACCGTCCACCCGCGCTGGGTGACCTGGCTGCGCCGCCATTTGCTCGTGCGCAGCGGGAAGCTGGCGTCGCTCCTCGACGACGATCCGAATCTGCTGATGGCCCAGGGCGTCGCCGACCGGCTGCGCTACGCCGTCACCATGCCGCCCGCCACGCCCCACGGCATCTCGCTGGCCGTGCGCCTGCTGCCCGAGCGCTGGCGCAACCTCGACGACCTCGTGCAGGCCGGGACGATCAGCCGCGAGGCGTCCGACCTGCTGCTGGAGGCGCTGGCCTGCGGAGCCTCGGTGCTGGTGTCGGGGGCCACCGGTAGCGGCAAGACCACCCTGACCGCCGGGCTGACCCAGGCGGTGGGGCGGAGCAAGCGCCTGGTTCTAATCGAGGACGGCGGGGAGTTGCCGCGCAGCGCGAACAGCTTACACGTCGAGGCGCTCGACGGCGAGGGCGGGTTCAGCCGGGCGGTGAAGTTCGCCCTGCGCCAGAAGCCGAGCTACATCGTGGTGGGCGAGGTGCGCGGCGGCGAGGCGATGGCCATGCTCCAGGCGGCGGCCACCGGCCACCCCGGCATCGGCACCATCCACGCCGGGAGCGTGCAGGGCGCCCTGCGCAACCTGGAGCGCATGGCGATGCTCGGGCTCGCCGCCGAGTCCGGCGGGGCTGGCCAGGCCGCCGCCCAGATCGTCCGTGGCATGGTCACCTCCGATGTGGTCAGCCTGATCGTCGTGCAGATCGGCCAGACCCCCGGCGGCCGCCGTGCGGTTCTCGCCGTCGAAGAGGTGCTGCGCCAGGGTGCCCAGGGCCAGAGCGGCGACCACTTCCCGACCAGCCCGCTCTTTCGCCACGACCCGCAGGCCAACGCGCTGCTGCGCGTGGGTAATGTGAACGGGGCGTGGGGACTGGGGCGATTGTAGATTTTCGATTTTCGATTTTCGATTGCCGATTGCCGATTGCAAGCGGGAGGTTATCGCGCATAACGCGCTTAATCTGCAATCACCAATCTGCAATCATGTAAGGAGACCATCCATGGAACTGGTGATCTTCAGCGCCCTCGAAGGACTCCAGGCCCGCGCCGAGACCCTGCGCGACCTGGCGGTGCTGGCACCCTCGCGCCTCGACCAGGTCCACCGCCTGCTCTCCGGCGAGCGCCCGCCCGACGCCCTCTACCTCGACGATAGCCGGGGCGTGCCCCTGCCCGACCTCTGGCGCAGCGCGGCCATCGCCCAGCAGGCGGGGGTGCGCGTGCTGCTCAACCTCTACGGCCCGGCCCGCGCGGCCCTGAACGATGCCCAAAGCGCCGGTATCCCCGCCGTCAGCCTGGCCGACGCCGATGCGGTGGCCGCCTGGGTCGGTGCGCAACTTGGCCTGGACGCCACCGGCGGCCCGCGTCGCCTGCCCGTGGTGGCCGTGGGCGCGGCCAAGGGCGGCATTGGCAAGACCTTCGCCACCTGCGTTTTGGCCGAGGGCCTGCGCCGCCGTGGCCTGCGCATCCTCGTCTGGGATAGCGATATCTCGAATCCGGGGTTGGTGCCGGCCTTCCGCGTCCCCTCCAGCGCGCCCTCCTACCTGCATCTCATCCAGCGCGGCCCGGCCCACTGGAACCCCACCGGCATTCGGCCCTTTATCTATGCACCCGACCACACCAGGGGCGGCAGCAGCGGCTGGGGTGACATCGACTTCCTGATCGGCTCGCACAGCGTGGCCCGCGCCGAGAATGATGTGCGCCTGCCCGACTGGCAGGGCTTCTTCGAGGGTGTCGCCGCCGCCGATGGCTACGACCTGGTGCTGATCGATACCCCGCCCGACTATCTGCGGCGGCCCTACGCTACCCACGTGCTCCAGCAGGGCGGCACGGTGATCTTGCCCGCGCCCCCCGGCGCCCGCGAGCGTATGGGCGTCGGCCACATGCTCGACCACTTCCGCGAGCACGCCCCCGACCGCCTCGACCACTGCCTGCTGCTCTTTATGGAGCCTGAGCGCGGCGTGACCGCCACCGTGGCCGATGTGACCGGTCTCTTCGCCCGCCGCTACCCGCAGGTTGGCACCCTCGGTACCCTGCCGCGCTCGCCGCGTCTGGCCAGCATGGCCGACGAGTACGATGGCTATATCTCCATGCTCGACCTGGGGCCGCACAGCCCCTTCACCCAGGCCACCCACCAGGTGACGGAGGCGCTCTGCGCCCGCATCAGTCTCGCGCCCAGCCTGCCCATGCCGCGCACCAGCCCCTGGCGGCGCTTCGTCGCCGGGTTCCAGGGCGACCGGCCCGCTGCCCCGGCGATGGCCTAATGTTATCGGTCGGTTGATGTGGCCACCTTCGGCGGCTGCATCGACAGATAAAAATACCTATGCAACCATCTTCTCGCCCGCTCACCGTCATTGAAGATGGCGGCCTGGCCGCCATCGCGCCCGCCACATCCCGCCGTCCGCAGTCCGATCCCGCCGCCGACCCGGCTATCCTCCAGGCCGTGCGCGATGCCCTGCTCGACCGGCTCGACGCATCGCTGCTCGACCCGGTCTCCCCGGCGGCGCTGCGCGACCCCGAGGTGCTGCGCGTGCTGCGCGAGCTGGTCGGTCGCCAGATCGAGCAGGGCTACGGCCCGCTGCGCGGCTTGCCCATGGACGACTCTGGCCTTCTGCGCCTGTTCCAGGAGTCTCTTGGCTGGGGGCCGGCCCAGCCCTACCTCGACGACGAGCGCATCCAGGAGGTCAAGATCATCGGCGACATGATCATGGTGCAGGAGGAGGGTGCCGACTTCGCCCTGGCCCCCGAGCGTTTCGCCAGCCCGCGCCAGGCCCTCGACCGCGCCCTGCTCCTGGCCGCCCGGCTCAACGTACCGCTCAGCCGCGCCCGCCCTCAGGATACCCTGCCCCTAGCTCACGGCACCCGCGTCCACGTCACCATTCCGCCCTGCACGCCCGAGGAGAGCGCCCTGATCTGCATTCGCCGGGGCCGCCGCGCCGCCTGGTGCCTGGATGATATTGTCGCTCGGGGGGCCTGCGATGTGGCCGTGGGCGACCTGCTGCGGCTCCTGGTGCGCGCTGGCTGCTCCTTCCTGATCGCCGGTGAGACCGGCAGCGGCAAGACGGCCCTGCTGGAGGCGCTTGTCAACTCGTGGCCCGGCGAGCCCCACGTGATCACCATCGAGGACAACGCCCAGGAGATCAACGTGCGCCACCGGGCATGGACCCGCGAGTTGGTGCAGAGCGCCCAGGAGCCGGGAGCCTTCGGGCGGGCCGCGCGCGAGGTGCTGCGCCAGACCCCGTCCCTGGTGGCACCCGGCGAGACCCGCGCCGAGGAGGCCGGGGCCATCCTGGCCGTGGCGGTGAGCGGCCACGCCGTCGTGACCACCATCCACGCCCGCTCGGCCGCCCGCGCCGTGCTGCGCTTCGCCGACTGCGCGGCCATGCCGGGAGCCTACATCTACGAGGGCCGCCGCGAGAACGCCCTGGAGGATGCCTGCGACAACTTCCAGGCCGTCGTGCATATTGAGAAGGTCGGCGGGCGGCGCTACATCGACGAGTTGCTGCTGCTCGATGGGGCCGAGGATTCAGGCGGGCGGCTGCGCCCACGCGCCGTGCGCTTGGCCTGGGCCGAGCCGTCCGAGGGCGTGATGATCTGGGAGACGGCGGCCCACGCCCAAGGCGACGATCTGGCGTGGGCGGGGGAATCTCGCACCCCCGAGGCGCTGGGCCACCGGCTGTGCCTGTTGAGCGCCCGCGCCCAGGTGCGATCTGCCTCCACCACACGTGCCGCCGTCGCTGAGGCGATCTCCCGCGCCGAGGGCGCGATCCACGCCGGGGGCTGCGAGCAGGCTCTGGCCATCCTGCGCCGGGCCTGGGCCGATCGCCACGACGACCGGCTGGCCGCCGCCGCCCAGCGCGCCCTGGAGATTGACTTCACCGTCGCCTCGCGCTACGCCGCCTCGGCCCGCCAGATCGCCGAGCAGGTGGCCGCCGCCCTGCACGCCCGCCGCTGGGACACGGCCCGCGCGGCCTTCGAGGGCGTCGCCACAAACCTGGCGATCTACGCGGCCCACACGCCCGCCGGTGGCTGGCCCGCCCTCGCCGCCATGATCGCGGCGGGCGAGGCATCCGACCAGGCCGCCCACGCCGCCGCCGCCCGCGCCGCCGCCGCCCTCGCCCAGGGCCGCGCCCGCGACGCCGCCGATATCCTGGCCGCCGCCGATCCCGCCCGCCTCTCCGACCCCGCCGCCGCCGAGGTGCTGCGCGCCCGCCGCGCCGCCCTCGCCCAACTCTGCGCCGCCGGCGAGCTCAGCCCCGATGCCCTCATCTCGGTGGACGCCGCCCTCGCCGCCTATGAAGGAGCGTGAAGCAGTCGCCGTGCCGCAGTGATCTACGAAGGAGATCTCCATGTCTGAGCTGTCCCCCGCGACCACCTACCCCACCACGGCTTGGCTGATCGCCGCGACGACTCCGGCCCTGGTCGCCGCCGCCATGCTCGTGGCCGTCCTGCTCCTGCGCGGCCGCCTAGCCCTGGCCCTGGCCATCGTCCAGGCCGGGATGGCCGCCCGTCGGCGGGGCGGCACCCGCGCGCGCCCCGACCCGGCCCTGGTCTGGACGCCGACGATGATCGATCCTGGCCGGGTCGTGGTCATCTGCGCCGGGGTCGTGGCCACCGTGGCTGCGGCCCTTAGCCTGGCCGCGCCGATCTTTCTGGCCCTCGTCCTCGCCGCGCCCATATCCGCCGCCCTGATCTGGGCGCTCCTGGCCATGGCCGAGTCCCGCTATGTCGCCGGGATCGACCGCGATCTGACGGCGGCCCTCGGTCGTATGAGCGCCATGCTCAAGAGCGGCAGCGGATTCCGTACCGCCCTTGAGCGCGTGCTCGCCGACATGCAGGCCGGGCCGCTGCGCGACGAGTGGGGCTACCTGCTCACCCGCCAGGGCACCAACCTGGCCTCCGGCGGGATCGCCACCCCCCAGCAGGTGGTGGCCGCCCTGGCCGAGCAGACCGCGTCGGCACGTCAGGCCACCCTGCTCAGCCACCTGAGCGTGGCCGTCAGCCAGCCCCAGGATGTGCTGGCCCGCCGCTGCGAGGCTGCCTACGCCGCCATCCAGGCATCGGATCGGCGGCGCGAGGAGGCCAATACCGAGCTGGCCCAGATGCGCTATAGCGGCATGGCCGTGGGCCTAGCCGGCATCGCTATGGCCGCCTACCTCACCCTCACCCAGTGGGAGCGCGTCGTCGCCGCCTACCGCACGCCCCTCGGCGCGGTCGTCGGCGCGGTGGTGATCGCTGCCCTGGCCCTGCCGATCATCGGCGGCCTGCTGCTCGCCCGCGCCGCCGATGTGGATTATTAGAAAGAAGGTTCTTAAGCGCGGCTTCGCCACGCTTAGACCCTTCCGGGAGAGATTTTTATGGAAGACCTGCTGATCGCGCCAGGGACGCCCTACTTCCTCAGCGCCCTCGCCGGATGCCTGCTCGCGGGCCTCGGCATGGCCCTAATCGCCCCGCGCCCCGCGCCCGCCGGTTCCGCCGCCCCCCGCCTGAGTCCGGCCGTCCGCCTCGCCACCGGCCAGATCGCCGGTGTGTCCCTGGCCGCCCTGCTCCTGTTCGCCGCTATCGCCGGGGATGTGCGCGGCGGCGCGCGCAGCCTGCTTATGGCCGCAGCGGCGGGTGCATACCTCGGCCTCGGCCTCGTGCTGCCCCGCCAGCCCGCCGTGCGCCGCCAGCGCGAGGCGCTCGCCCTGCGTCGGCTTACCCCCGGCCTGATCGCCTTCGTGCGCGTGGGCCTCGGTAGCTTCGAGTCGCCTACCGCGATCATGGGCCGCTACGTCGTCCAGGCCCACCCGCGCCTCGCCCCCATGCGCCAGTTGGTGGCTGAGGCCATCCAGATCGGCCAGGATCGTCGGCTGCGCCCCTTCGCCGCCCTCGCCGCCGCCGCCCGCCCGCGTGGCTGCCGCGAACTAACCGATGTCGCCGAGGCGCTGGCTCAGTCCGAGGCCGAGGGTGCCTCCGCTGAGACCGTTCTCTTTGCCCAGCAGGCTACCCTGGAGCTGATCCTCCAGAGCGAGTTCAAGCGCGAACTGCGCCGCCGCACCATGTACCTGCTGCTCATGGTCGCCGTTAGCCTCGTCGTGGGCATTCTAATCAACCTGCTCTGGATTATGACCAGGGGCGGCGCCGCGCTCATGCAACTGGGGTAGGCTGCGGCATAGTCTGGCGATGCACCGATGCGGCGAGGACGCAATACGAGCGCGTCCTCGCCGCATCACGCGCTAGGCTTTTCTGGGGAGTTGTACGAGACGACCATGCCGTGGCCCTGCGCACTCAATCAGGGCTGATGCAACGTTGCTGGGGCTGCGCCCCAGACCGCGCTTTTGGTTGGTTTTTGGCAGCTTCGCCGCCAAAAACCAACCAAAAAAGATCGTTCGGGGGTGGCGTTGCTACCCCCAAACCCCCGCCGGAGGCGACGTTGCAACCGCCCTGCGCACTCAAGATAGAATCTTCACCTAGCAGGAGTAGTATGCTATAATCCGCCGCATATGCCAACAGTGACGTTGGCGAGTTGGCACCAAAGGAGTGTTGCCATGATCACGAAGATGCCCGGCCGACCTGGCAAAGTTCGAGTGACGTTCACTCTGCCATCCGCTATCTGGGCCGACATGATCTTTCTCGTGGGAGACTTTAACAACTGGGATGAGCGGGCCACGCCGCTGCGCCAGGCCGAGACAGGTTGGGTGGTGACGCTCGAACTCGATGCGGGCAAGTCATTCCAGTATCGCTACCTTCATAATGGCGACGAGTGGCACAACGACTGGAACGCCGATGGCTATCTGCCGAACGCCTTCGGCGGCGATAACTCGGTGGTGACCACTCCTGAGTTTGAGTTGGTCGCTCTGGCGCTGGGTGCCCCCAACTTCGAACGGGTGATTAACGTTCATCCGCCCCGGCTGCGGCTCGTGACCACGATCTGAGCATAGCCAATAGCCGATAGCCGACGACCGACCCAGGCTACCTGTGGTCGGTCGTCGGTTGTCTGCCGCCAAGAGGAAACTATGTCCTACAGTGTCCCCGTTCTCGACTTTGGCTCGCAGACGGCCCAGTTGATCGTGCGCCGCGTGCGCGAACTGGGCGTCTATAGCGAACTGCTGCCTCACGACGCGCCCGAGGCCCAGGTGCGCGCGCTTCACCCGCTTGGTGTGATCCTCTCCGGCGGCCCGGCTAGCGTCTATGAGCCCGACGCCCCGCAGATGCCAACCTGGCTGCCCGCCTCGGGCCTGCCCGTCCTTGGTATTTGCTACGGCATGCAGCTGATGAGCCACGCCCTCGACGGCGTGGTGCGCAGCCCTGAGGATCGCGAGTTTGGCCCCGCCGATGTGGCCCTCGTCGGCGAACATCCGCTCTTCGTCGGCACCCCGCTCAGCCAGATGGTCTGGATGAGCCACGGCGACCGGATTGAGGCGCTGCCGCCGGGGTTCCGCGCCCTGGCCACGAATGTCTCCACCCCCTTCGCGGCCATGGGCGATGATACGCGGCGCTGGTACGGCGTCCAGTTTCACCCCGAGGTGGTCCACACCGTCCACGGCAAGATCATCTTGGGCAACTTCTTGCACGCCATCTGCGGGGCCGGCGCGGCCTGGCAGCCGGCGAATATCGTGGCCGAGGCGATTGATCGCGTGCGCGCGAAGGTTGGCCCCGAGGGGCGGGTGCTCTGCGCGCTCTCCGGCGGCGTGGACTCGGCTGTGGCCGCGCTGATCATCCACCAGGCCGTGGGCGAGCGCCTGAGCTGCGTCTTTGTCGATAATGGCCTGCTGCGCCTCGGCGAGGCCGCGCAGGTGATCGCTACCTTCCGCGAACATTTCCATATTCCCCTGGTGGCCGTGGACGCCCGCGAGGAGTTTCTCGCGGCCCTAGAGGGCGTGGCCGACCCTGAGCATAAACGCAAGATCATCGGCGAGAAGTTCGTGCGGATCTTTGAGCGCGAGGCCCGTGGCCTGGGCGATGCCAAGTATCTGGCCCAGGGCACGCTCTATCCCGATGTGATCGAGAGCAGCGCCCCCGACCGCAAGAAGGGCGTGACGATCAAGACCCACCATAACGTGGGCGGCCTGCCCGCTGATATGCAGATGCAGCTGATCGAGCCGCTGCGCTATATGTTTAAGGACGAGGTGCGCGCCGCTGGGCTGGAACTCGGCCTGCCCACGGATTGGGTCTGGCGGCATCCCTTCCCCGGCCCCGGCTTGGCCGTGCGCCTGATCGGCCCGGTTACCTGGGATCGCCTGGAGACCCTGCGCCGCGCCGATGCGATCTTCCTGGAGGAGTTGCGCGCCACCGGACTCTACCGGGCCACCCAGCAGGCGTTTGCCGTACTCCTGCCCGTGCAGAGCGTCGGCGTGATGGGCGATGGCCGCACCTATGCCGATACTATCGCCATCCGCGCAATTACCACCGAAGACTATATGACCGCCGACTGGGCGCGGCTGCCCTATGAGTTGCTGGCGAAGGTGAGCAGCCGGATCGTCAACGAGGTCAGCGGGGTGAACCGCGTGGTCTACGATATCTCCTCCAAGCCCCCGGCGACGATTGAGTGGGAGTAAGTCCGAACCGCCCTGCGCCCGCCCCCAGGGCGGTTGCAACGTCGCCTCCGGCGGGGGTTTGGGTGGCAAAGCCACCCCCGAACGATCTTTTTTTGTTGGTTTTTGGCGGATTCGCCGCCAAAAACCAACAAAAAAAGGCAATACCGCAAAAGATGTTTATGCGCGGGGCGCACACCGCCGCGATGAACATGGTCGCTGATGCCCGGCTATCGGCTATTACTACCGTTGTCGTCTTCCCGACGGGGAGGCTCGGAGGGGCTTCGCCCCTCACCCGGTGTCACTTTTTAAGATGAGGTGGATAGGACGCCATACCGCAGTATGATGATCGTGCCAAGACGCATCAATCTGAAGGAAGGGTTTCACCATGTCCACCTCAGTTCGGTATGATAGCATAGCGACTCGCTTGAC
>CAISPW010000263.1 GCA_903887465.1 uncultured Oscillochloris sp.
CTGAAGCCCCCGGCTAGGTCTACGACGGTCGCTGAAGCGACCTGTCTGAGGCCGCTTCAGCGGTCGTCATAGACCTAGCCCGCCCGTTTACGGGCCGGGCGCTCAGCCTGACCGGGCGTCTTTTGCGGTATTGCCGCAATATGCTTATGCCCCACCTCACCCTGCTTCACTCACGGCTTCAGATTACTATTTCGCTGGTCCTGGCGGCCCTGGTGATCTGGGGCCTAGTCTGCGCGCTGCGCGGGATTGTTGGTCGCCGCTACACGGCGGCCCTCTGGGTCGTCGAGTTACTGATCATCGCCGAGGCGCTGCTGGGCCTGCCGATGCTGCTCGGCGCGGCGTGGCCCGCTCGCCTGGCCATGCATATGGTCTACGGGGCGGTGGCCCTAGCCCTGCTGCCCGGTGCCATCGCCTACGGGCGGGGGCGGGCCGGGCGTCGGCAGGCGCTGACCTACGCCACCGTCTGTCTGTTCCTGCTGGGCGTGGCCATGCGCGCCGCCCTGACGGGGGTGGGCGGATGATCTACGATGCGATCATCATTGGCGCGGGGATCGGCGGACTCACCGCCGCCGCCCTGCTCGCCCGCGACGGCTGGCGGGTGGCCCTGCTGGAGGGCCACATCGAGCCGGGCGGCTGCGCCTCCTCGTATCGCCGCAAGCGCCCCGACGGCACATCCTACGTCTTTGACGTGGGGGCGACCCTCTTCGGCGGGTTCCAGCCGGGCGGTGCCCACAGCTGGGTGGCCCGCCGGCTCGGCCTGCGCTTCCCCGTGGTACCTCTGGATCCGGCCATGCAGGTGTGGCTGCCCGACCGGGTGGTGACGCGCTACGGCGACCCGGCGGCCTGGCGCGCGGAGCGGGCGCGAGCCTTCCCGGCACAATCCGCCGCCGCCGAGCGCTTCTGGCAGAACCAGGAAGCCATCGCCGACATCGTCTGGCGCTTCGCCGCGCGCCACCCGCCCATGCCGCCCGAGACGCCGGGCGACCTGCTGGGACTCATCCCCGCCATGCGCCCGGAGTTGCTGGGGCTGCTGCCGCATATTGAGCGCACGGTCGGCCACGAGTTGCGCCGCTACCGGCTGACCGACCCGGCCCTGCGTGCGTTTATCGACGCCCAGTTGCTGATCTCGGCCCAGGTTCCCGCCGATGCGTGCGCCTGGCTCTTCGGCAGCGCGGCCCTCGACCTGGCCCGCCAAGGCGTTTTCTACGCCGAGGGCGGGGCCTGGAGCATCGCCCGTACCCTGGCCGACGCGCTCATCCGCGATGGTGGTGAGCTGCGCTACCGCGCCTGGGTCGCGCACATTTTGGTGGAGGGCGGTCGAGCGGTAGGGGTGCGCCTGGCCGACGGCGAGGAGTTGCGCGCGCGCCAGATCATCGCTGGGCAGACGGTATGGGATGTCGCCCGGCTGCTGGGCGCAACCGCGCCGCGTCGGCTGCTCCGGCTGGCCCAGGCCACGCCCGAGGCGTGGGGAGCCTTCACGCTCTACCTGGGCGTGGATGCGACGGCCATCCCGGCGGGGATGCCCGAACACCACCAGGTGCTGCTGCGCTACGGCGAGCCCATGGGCGAGGGCAACACCGCCTTCATCTCGCTGCACCCGGCCCACGACACAAGCCGCGCCCCGGCGGGGCAGCGCGCCGTGACGATCAGCACGCACACGCGGGTTGGCCCCTGGTGGCAGGCGCGGGCGGCGGGACGGGCGGCCTACCTGGAGCGCAAGGCGCGCTGGGCCGAGGCGCTGCTCGATGCGGCGGAACGGGCGCTGCCGGGGCTGCGCGGCCACATCTGCTACCGCCAGGAGGGTTCCCCGGTGAGCTTTGCGCGCTATACCCGCCGCGCCGAGGGTATGGTCGGTGGCCTGGGCCAGCGCCCTGCGCAGAGCGGGTTCTTCAGCCTGGGGATGCGCGCCGCCGGGGTGCCTGGCCTCTGGCTGGTGGGCGACAGCACCTTCCCCGGCCAGAGCAGCGCCGCCGTCACCCAGGGTGCCATCCGGCTCTACCTAGCCCTGCGCTGAGGCTCATATTCCATGGGAGGGCTTGTCCCGTCAGGGTGGTGGTAGACCTTAGGGCGTGGGCTTTGTGAGCAGGGAGGCGCTGACCCAGCCCGTGCTGCCCGCCATCACCCGTTGGGGGGTGCAGTCATTGGCAGTGCCGGAGAGCCGGATGCGGTACCAGAGGGCACCGCCGGTGAGGGTGCGCTGCTCTAGGAAGTCAACCTTATCGCCGACACAGACCTGGCCGATCACGGTTTCGGCGGAGACCACCGGCTCGCGGCGCAGGTTGCCGCCGTTGGTTACGCTGCCGCGACCGAGGAGGATCTCGGGGGTGGCGACGGGGGTGGCGCTAGCGCTGGCGCTGGCGCTGGCGATGCTGGTGGCGCTGGCGATGCTGGTGGCCCGGATGGCGGTGGAGGCGAGCGCCTTCGCGGTGCGGGTGATGATCTCGGCGTTTGATGTCTCGATCAGGCTGGCGTTCGTCGCCGCGCTCTGGCTGGCGCGCTCGCGCCCAAAGCTCCAGGCGAAGAGGGCGGCGCCGCCGAGAATTCCGAGGGTCACGCAGATCAGGATAATATTCGCCAGGGCGCGCAGCGGGCCGCTCCGGCGGGGCGCGCCGGGGCGGAAGTAACGATCCCAGTCACGCGGGTCTGCTTTGGGCGGCACAGGTGTTCCTCACTAACTAATGCTGAATGCTAAGCGCTGAGGATTGAATCTCGGCACGGCATCATCAAGTTGCTACAGGCGGCGGCGCAGGATGCTCTGGCGCTCGCCGGTGGGCGCGAAGCCAAACCAGCGATAGAGCCGCTGCGCGTGGGTGTTATACGCCTGCGTGTTCAGGGTGATCACCGTCGCGCCCTGAGCCATGGCAAAGGTCGTCACGGCGGCGAGCATATGGACGCCGATCTGGCGGCCCTGCTGGCGTGGATCGACCGCGATCCGCACCAGATGGATGAGCCGACCGCTGAAGTGGCTGGTGGCGTAGGCGTAGCCCACCATCGCCCCGTCGATCTCGGCCACCAGGAAGAGTGGCCCCTGGATGATCGCCGGCCCGAGGATCGTGTCGTCCTTCGTCCACTGGGGTTCAAAGCACACGCGGTCGAGGCGCAGCACCTCGGCGAGATCAACGCCAGTGGCCGTGCGAACCCGGACATCGGGGTTGCCAAAGTCGGGGATGTCCAGATCACGCTTCTCGTAGACCACGACCTCAGTTGTGTGGGCATACCCGTGGGACTGGAGGGTGGGAGCGAGCCATGCATCCGTAGCCTCGTCCCCGGCGTAGTAGATGTCGTTCACCCCGCGACCGGCCAGCTCGGCGTGGAGCGCGGGGACGACACGGTCAACCCCAGCGTGCAGATCGACCCCCTCGGCGAGAACCATGCCGCGCAGCCAGCAGGTAGCCTCGGCTGGACAACTCACCAGGGCGACCGCCAGCAGATCCTCACCGGCGCTCAGAACCGCGCCCTGCCCGGCTTCCAGGAGCAACGGCAACTCGCCGCCAGTCAGCCCATAGTAGTGTCGCCCGCCGTCACGCAGCAGCCGCGACACCTTCGTCAAGTCGTCGCCACGTACCGGGCGGGCGCTGGCGTTGCTGAGATTAGGATTTTTGCGGAAGAGCCACATAGCCGTGGTATGATACCCTCACCGGTGTGGTGTAGGTTAGACCGTATGAGCTGATCAGCGCCGACCCCCAGATCCTAAGTGCAGTGCGGGTTGATCGACTTTCGATATTGTACAACATAACGATGCGAACGTACTTACGTGTACAGTGGCGGCGGCTTTTTGGCCTGAATGTGAGCCAGGTGGCACCGCTGCTTTTTGTGGGTGGAGAATTCCGCCCATCCCAGTGGCCACAGATCTACGACCTGGGCGTGCGGGCCGTGCTGAACCTCCAGTCTGAGCGCGAGGATCGCTTCGATGGCCCGCCGCCGGATCGCACGCTGCGCCTGTTTGTCTCCGACTTTCACGCCCCGACGATCAGCCAGATCAGCGAGGGTGTGGCATTTATCACGGCGGCCCACCTCGACAGCCTCGCGGTATTCATCCACTGCCACGCGGGCGTCGGTCGGGCACCCCTGATGGCGGCGGCCTACATGATCTCGCGCCACGGGATGTCGTACCACGAGGCTCTGGGGCGCGTGCGCGCGGCCCGGCCGATTATCGCGCCCAACCTGCGGCAGATCGCCCGGCTGCGCGAGTACGAGAAGCGCACCCGCCGACGGTAGCGAGATGTCCGATGGGAGAGGAACGGAGAGGGATAAGGCATCTCTGTTTCTCTCCCACCATCACGAGAAGCCCCAAGGAGCGTATTGATGCGCCGCAACATCCGAAACACCATGTGGGTCGCACCCGCGATTGTCATGCTCCTCTTGTTTCGGCTGGGTGTCCAGGTCGCACTCTACCGCGCTGGATTCTTGGCGCTCACCGCTGATGATTTTGGCAGAGCCGTTGTTGCCGCCAAGTGGAGCCAAGCGCCAACCCCGCATTGGTACGGGGTGTGGCTGCCGTTCTACGCATACACGTTTGGGACGGCGCTGCGCCTCAAGTGGGAGTTGCTGTGGGTTCCAAGGCTTTTGGCTATCCTGGGCGGTGTCACGTCAATTGTGCTCATGTATCTTTTGGCCTCCAACCTCTTTAAGAGCCAGATCGTCGGATTCATCAGCGCGTTTTTTCTCAGCGTCAACCCCGTGCATATCTGGCTCAGCGCGGTGCCGCTTACTGAGATACCAACGACGGTGTGTGTGTTGGCAAGCACGTGGGCCGTTGTCCTCTATCTGGAAAACCCAAAGCGACGATACCTTTTTGTTGCAGCCTTCACCCTGCTCATCGCAAATGGGTTCCGGTTCGAGGCGTGGATCGCCTCGGTACTGCTGACCCTCACGTTCGGAGGCAGGGCGGTGTGGATCTATGTGAAGCGAAAAGACCAGATCCGTGAACCGCTCACGCTGCTGGTCGCGGCAGCGTTCCCATGGCTGACGCCTGCGGCATGGATCGTGGGAAATTATCTTAACAACGGAGATCCGTTCTTTTTCGCAAAGGCGGTTCATAACTATAATCTTCATTGGTACGGCTCAGATGCCTCCTACGACAAATATGTGGGTGTGTTTGCAAAGATCGACCCATACCTGACAACGCTAGGGCTCCTGGCGATCCTTGTCTGCCTCTTCCTGCATAAAAGATCACGGTCGATCCAGTGGTACGCCGCCGCCATCCTGATCCCGTTCGCGATTTACCTTCTCATGCAGGGCGGGCAGCCGGAGCCACCGGCGAACGATATGCGCTACTTTGCGATGTACCTCTTTCTGTTCTACCCAGCGCTAGGGTTCATGCTTGTTACAAGCGTAAATGTGATCCCTCGTGAAACATTGAAATGGGGAATACTTGTCTTGCTCCTGGCAATCGTGGCGACCACGCAAATACGTGCGGCATTTCGGTTTACGAACGACCCCGCCGCCGATGGGCTGACGGTCGGGCTGGAGATCAGGGAGCTACGCGCCCAGAATCCCGACATTGCAGCGCGCCCGATTATGATCGAGGTGTCATACTGGCAGTACCTCGCCATTCACGTGGGCGCAAATGACATGAACACGCTGGTGTATGATCGGGAGCTGGATGTCATCACTCGGAAACCTCAATCACTGCTCCTGACCGATCCCGCCCGCTTCCAGACATGTCTGAAGTTCTACAATATCAGCTACGTCATCGTGCAAGATGCACAGTTGCGTGCGATTGTTGAGGAGCAGTTGCACCTGCGCCCGACGAAGGAGATCAACCGCTACGCCTTCTACCCGGTGAGCGCGGATCTGCTGCGTGCGGCACCGACCGATCCGGCCCCGGCATGCCCGCTGCCCTTCGGCTCTGGGTACTAAATAGGGCTGTTGCCCATGACGTAGGTGTGCCG
Organism: uncultured Oscillochloris sp.; assembly: GCA_903887465.1. Classification (GTDB taxonomy): domain Bacteria; phylum Chloroflexota; class Chloroflexia; order Chloroflexales; family Chloroflexaceae; genus Oscillochloris. Next base: position 5,895 of record CAISPW010000263.1, read on the forward strand.
TATAATGCGCCCTGCCCGTGTCTAACGACTCCGCGATCCTCTGGTACGGCCTGCTATCGCCCGCCAGCCCCACGGTGAGTATGCGACGTTTCTCTAACCTGATCTTGGTGTGCGCGGCGCTGATCGTCCTCGCTGGTTGCACGGTGTCATCTTCCCCCCGGCCAGAAACAACGCCCCTTACTCTTACATCCCAAGCGCCGGTCGGCCAGTCTTTTGTTGCTCGTGACAATGGTCTGGATGCGATCACGCTTCAGCTTGCCCCGGCCCAACCCGGCCCCGGTATGATCGAACTGAGTCTGCGCGAACGTCCGACCACGCCTGATCTGCTCGCCACGGCATCCCTGCCGCTGAGCGCGGTGACGGCTGGCGGCGCGTACCGCTTTGCGCTGTCGGCACCACTGATGGCAGGCCAGCACGCCTATTACGTGCAGATTGCGCTGCGCGGGGCAGGCGCGGTGCAGGTTCTCAGTACGCCGTCTGACTCCTACGTTGATGGGAATCTCTACCTCCAGGGTGTGGCCCACACTGGCGATCTGGTTTTTGAACCGGGCTATGATCTGCGTGCGCTGGCGGTAGACTGGGCGCGGCGGGTGATCTGGTGGGGGCTGGTGGCGCTGGCTGCGGCCTTTCTTTTTGGGCTGCCGGGCTGGGCGCTGCTTGAGGTCGGCTGGACTGGCGCGGCTGATCTGCCGTTGTCCACGCGCCTGTGTTTGGCGCTGGGGCTTGGGGTTGCCGTGGCCCCGCTGCCGATGCTCTGGACTAACGCGGTTGGACTGCACCCTGGCGCATGGCACGTTTGGCTGCCCGGCATCCTCGCCGCCATCCTGCTAATCTGGCGGGCGCGGCGCGGTCGTCCTGCGCCTGTAGCAGCGGCGCGTCCAGCCGAGATCTGGGAGACGGCGGCCTTGGCGCTGGTGGCGGTCGCCGTGCTGGCGGTGCGGCTCGCGCCGCTGAGCCAGATCGAGGCACCGCTGTGGGGCGATTCGTACCAGCACACGATGATCGCCCAACTGATCCTTGACCACGGCGGTCTGTTCAATTCTTGGGCACCGTATGTGCCGTATACCACGCTGACGGTGCAGTACGGCTTCCCGGCGATGGCGGCGATGGTGGCCTGGGTAATGGGCGGGGATGGTGTGTCGGGGACGCTGATCGCCGGGCAGGTGATCAATGCGGTGGCGGCGATCAGCCTGTACCCGCTGGCCCGCCGGATGAGCGGGGATCGCCCGTGGGCCGGAGTCGCTGCGGTGCTGGTGGCGGGCCTGCTCTCGCCGCTACCCGGCTACTACATCAACTGGGGCCGCTACGCTCAGCTTGCTGGTCAGGCTGCGCTGCCGAGTATACTTTGGCTGACCTGGGCGCTGATCGAGGATCCCGGGCCGACGTGGGGGCGCGGACTATTGCTAGGCGCTGCGGTGGCCGGGATGTTGCTCAGTTATTACCGTATGGCCTTCTTCTATGCGCCCTTTGTCTTGCTGCTGCTGCTGATTGTCGCCCTGCCGGTTTGGATCAGGCAGCGCAGGCGAGCCATCCGCGATATTGGCGGGCTGGCGGTCAGCGGCGCGGCAACCGTACTACTGTTTTTGCCATGGGCGATGCATGTGGCGGGCAGCAGTCTGGCCGACAAGATCAGCGACCCGACCAGCGTAGCGTTGCCGATGATTGACGTGGTGCGCGCCGACTATAGCACCTGGCTGATGACGCCGTCGCTGATCCCTTGGTACCTGCTGATCCTGGGAATGCTCGGCGCACTCGCCAGTTTGGTGGCGCGGCGCTGGATGCTGGCGGCGCTGATCCCCTGGACCGCGCTGGTCGCGGCGGTTGTGGCTGGACGGCTGATCAAGCTGCCGGGTGCCAGCCTGATGCAGAGCTTTGCAGTGATCATCGCACTCTACATTCCGATCAGTCTGGTCTGTGGCTGGATCTTCAGCGCACTGGCTGATCTGCTCGCCGCACGGGTGTCCTTTGCACCAGCGCTGACCGCCGCCGCAGCGCTGGCATTGGTTGCCGTTGGGCTGCCGCAGCACGCGGCGATACTGGTGCCTTCGTTTGTGATCGTCACGCACCCCGATCTTGAGGCGATGCGCTGGATCAACAGCAACACCGCCAGCGACGCACGCTTTCTGGTGAACGGGTTCCGCATCTACGGCGGAACCTCGGCGGTGGGCGCAGATGCGGGCTGGTGGATGCCGCTGCTGGCCCATCGGGCGAACACAATGCCGCCGCAGTACGCGCTGCTGAACGAAGTATCGTCGCCGCCGGAGTACACCCAGCGCGTGGCCGATCTGGTGGCCGCACTTGAGGGTGGCGCACTGGGCACGCCAGCCGGTATCCCGGCGCTGTGCGCCAACGGGATCACCCACGTTTATGTTGGGCAGGGCCAGGGGGCGGTTGGCTCAAACGCCCAGCCACTCTTTACGGCGGCGAATATGCAGGCCAACCCGGCCTTTGATCTGATCTACCAGCGCGATCTGGTTGCGGTGTTTAAATTTCATCGAAACTACTGTAGGTCGGGCACATGATCCACCGCGCAGCCAGGCGGGTCGCCAGTGCGCTGCTGCTGGCTGCGCCGCTGCTATGGATTGAGGCGGTGCGCTGGCTGGCCGGAGCGGCGCTGGTGCCGGAGCAGATGCTGGGGCGGGCGGTTTTTGTTGGGGCCATCCTGGCGGCTGCCTGGGCCGGGGCACCTCGCTGCGTGGGCGGGCGAAGCTGGCGCTGGCCCTGGCCGACGGCACTGGTGGTGGTCGTCGCTGCGCTGGCCGCAGTCTGGTACGGCCTACACCAAGCCACGCTCGCGGCATGGCTGCTGGTCGGCGCTGGCGATGTGCTGTTGTTCTGGACAACCCTGGTCGTCACCGCCGATCTGCGGCGCTGGCTGCGTCTGGTGCTGCCGTTTGGCACGGCCCTGCTGGCCGGGTTTGCGACAGCCATGCTTGGTCAGATCGAGGGCCGCTTCTCGGACGAGGAATTTTTCGTCGCGCTACAGGCCATCATCCTGGCCGGACTCTGGTGGTGGCTCTGGCTGGCGTGGTATCGCGTTTTGACCTCACCCCCCGGCCCCCTCTCCGCTGCGGAGAGGGGGAGCCGAGCGCAGCGAGGCGGGGGTGAGGTTCGATCTTCTGCTAAGTTCAACCCGGATTTTTGGAACCCGGTAATAAGGATACCCCGCCGCCGGGTATGGCTGCCGCTGGCCGCACTGGTTCTCGCCCTCGCCACTGCGCTTACCTGGCAGGTGTACCTGCGCAGCTTCTTCCCGGATCAGGCTCCCAGCTACGCCGGGGTCACGCCCGACGCGCCGTTTCTCTGCGGCAGTGTCGCCGCCAGCCCGCAGAGCTACGACGGGCGGGCGGTGTTCAAGCGCATGCTGGATCTGGTGGCGGCGCACCCGCAGAAGGGTGCGCCCGAGTACGGGATGCTCGCGCTGGGTACCGGCGAACTGACCTGGGCGCAGCAGTTCCGCACGCAGATTCTGGCGGAGGCCGACGCGGGCATGTTCAGCGGGCCAGCCAACAGCGTCAAGTATATTCAGTACGAGGCGTCGGGGCGGGTGTACTACTACGACCGGGTGCGCGCCGCCTTCCCCAGACTGTTTAGTGCCGCTGAGGATGGGCGGGTGCGGGCCTGGTTCGCGGCGATCAACCGGCGGGCGCTGACGGTGGAGTGGGTTGACTGGACATACAGCCTGGCGCTAGGCGATTGGCCCGAGGGTCCATACGCCAATCAAGAGAGCGGCGCGGGCTTGCTGGCCTTGCTGAATGCCACCGGGTTGGCCGATCCGTCCCTGGTAGCGCAGAACCAGCGCTACCTAAAGCGGCACCCCGGAGGCTGGGATGTGCGCTTCCGCAACACCGACGACGCGATCATCTACCAGCCAGAGTGGATCAACAACGCCTACTACCAGCACCTCGCCGGTGGCGGGGCCACGCCCGATCAGGTGCGCCGCTCGGTCGAGTGGCTGCTGGTGCAGGCGCTGCCTGACGGTGCGCCGCTCCAGTACAACTACCCGCTGGCCGAGTCTTCCGCCGGTGCGGCCTACCTCGCCGCCAACATCCTGGGCGACCCGCGCTATATCTGGCTGGCCGGACGGGCGCTGGCAGGTCAGGCGGCGAGCCTCGGCTACACCGGCGCACAACCGGGGATTGAGCAGCCGCTCAATCTTGTCGGCCAGGCACCAACCACCGGCTCCTGTCTGGTGTTTGGCGGATCGGGCATGCCCAACCAGCCCGGCCCGCTTGCGCCGGATAAGATCATCTTCCGCGACGGCTGGGAGGCCGGGTCGCTCTACGCCATGCTCAACCTGCGTTTTAGCGGCTGGCACCGCTACAAAGCCAGCAACACCCTGACGCTGGCCTATCAATCTGGCCCGCTGATTGCCGACCAACTGGAGGGGCCGACGTTCGGCTGGCTGCCGCTGGGTCGGCGCTTCTTCCGCGACAAACGCATCCCACGCGAGAACCTGAGCGGTCTGCTGGTGGCCCGCAGCGGCATGAGCGATCTGGTTGGTCAGCTCACCGGGGATAGCCCGTGGGCGCAAGATCCGCCCTTCTACGCCAACGTCGAGTCCTTCCAGAGCGGGGCCGAGTATGATCACAGCAGCACCAGCCTGAGCAACTGGCGCGGCTGGAGCCAGCAGCGCACCGTCTGGATGTACCACGGCGGCCCGCTGGTCGTGTATGATCGGGCATCTGGCCCAGCCGGACAGCCAGCGGTGATCAGCTGGAACCTACCGAATGCCGGGCCGCTCCAGGCACGGCGCATCGCGTTGCGCGGCGGTAGCTCGCCTGCTGAACTGGTATTTGCCGGTGCCGGTGCGCTTCAGGAAGACGCCGAGGGCGGCGCGGCGCGGCGCATCCTGGCCCTGCCCGACCAACCCGGCCAATTATCGCTGGTCAGCGTTCTGCTCACCCAGGGCTGGGTGGGAGCCGATGTACAGTTCGATGCCGCCACACGGCGCATCGTGATCAGCCACGCCACCCAGCGCATTGTGATTTCACTCGACAGATAGGAGACCGTCAGCCGTGCGGATCAGCGTGGTTGGCCCAACGTACCCGTTTCGCGGCGGGATCGCCCACTACACGACACTTATGGTGCGCCAGTTGCGCGCGGTTGGCTATGCGGCCCCGCTCTACTCGTTCACCCGTCAGTACCCGCGCTGGCTGGTCGGCGGGCGCAGCGACCGCGACCCCAGCAACTCGCCGCTGCGCGTTGATTGTGAGTATATCCTCGACCCGATCAACCCCTTCACCTGGTGGCGGCTCTACCGCCGCGTGCGCGCCGACCACCCCGATGTGCTGATCCTGCAGTGGTGGGTGCCCTACTGGACGCCCTGCCTGACCGCGATTGCCAGCATGATCAAGCGCAACACGACGATCAAGATCTTCTTTATCTGCCACAACGTGGTGCCCCACGAGGGCGGCGGCGTGATCGACCGGCGGCTGGCCCTGACCGTGCTGCGCCATGGTGACGCGATGATCGTCCACAGCGAACAGGATCGCTACCGACTGCTGGCGCTGCTGCCAAATGCGCAGGTGATCAAAGCGCAGATTCCCAGCTACAGCGAACTGGTGCGTCACGACGTGACCTCGCGGGTGGCCGCGCTGCGCCGTGAGTTGGGTATCCCTGACGGTGCGCCGGTACTGCTGTTCTTTGGTTTTGTGCGGCCCTACAAAGGGCTGGAGTATCTGATTCAGGCGCTGGCGCGGGTGCGCGAACACCTACCCAACGCCCAGCTTCTGGTGGTGGGCGAGTTCTGGACTTCGGCAGAGTTCTACCAGCGTTACGCCAGCGAGTTTGGCGTCGGGCAAGCGATGACGGTGGTGAACCAGTATGTGCCAAACGAGGATCTCCAGCCCTACTTTGATCTGGCCGATGTGGTGGTGCTGCCCTACATCTCGGCCACCCAGAGCGCGGTGGTGCAACTCGCCTTCGGGTTTGGCAAGCCGGTGATCACCACACGAGTGGGCGGGCTGTACGAGGTGGTGGAGGATGGCGTCAATGGCTTGGTCGTACCGCCCCAGGACGAGCGTGCCCTAGCCGACGCGATTATCCGCTACTTTGCCGAAAACCTAGCCGCGCCGTTTAGCGCCCATGTGGCGGCCCACGCCGCCCAAAGTTTCTCCTGGCAACAGCTGGTGACGACGATTGAGCAGGCCGCGCGCGACCTGGGAGTCAAGGGCTAGATGCGGATCACCTTTCTGATCATTATGGGTGTGGAGCGGCCCTCGGGGCGGCGCTACTTCCACATTGCCCGTGGACTGGCCCGCCAGGGCCACCGGGTGCGCCTGCTGGCCCTACACCCCGACCTGCCCAGTTGCACGCAGCGCCGCTTCATCCAGGATGGCGTCGAGATCTGGTATGTGGGCCAGATGCACGCCCGCAAGGCCGCGAGCGTGCCCACCCGCTTTGGGCCGCTGGATCTGCTGCACGTCCTGTCTAGCTCAACCCTGGGCATGATCTGGGGCGTGATCTGCTCGCCCGCCGATGTCTATCACCTCGGCAAGCCTCAGCCGGTGAACGGGATGTCCGCCCTGCTGGCGGTACGCCTGCTGCGTCGTCAGCCCTTCTATGTGGACTGCGACGATGACGAGGTGCGCGGCAACCGCCTGCCCGCCGCCTGGCAGCGCGCCGTCTTCGGCTTCTGGCAGGGGCTGCTGCCACGCCTAGCGGCCGGGGCCACGGTGAACACGCGCCACCTGGCGGCCAAACTGGCCGACGCCGGGGTGAGGCCGGTTGTCCTGGTGCCAAACGGCGTGGATCTGGACAGCTTTCTGGCCCCGCCCGCCGCCGTGCTGGAGGCGCTGCGGGCCGCCCTTGGCCTGGGTGGTCGCCCCGTCGTGGCCTACGCCGGGGCGCTGGCCATGCAAAATCACCCGGTCGATCTGCTGATCGAGGCGTTCGTCCCGGTGTCCGCCGCCCTGCCCGCTGCGGCCCTGCTGATCATCGGCGGCGGCGAGGATCTGCTTCTGCTGCGCGATCTGGCTGTGCGGCGCGGCCTGCGAGATCGGGTATACTTCACCGGGCAACTGTCCTACCAAGCGGTGCCGGCTTATCTGGCTCTGGCCGATCTGAGCGTTGACCCGGTGCGCGACGACCCGGTGGCCCGCGCCCGCTCGCCGCTCAAGCTGGTCGAGAGCATGGCCCTGGGCGTCCCCGTCATCACCGGCGATGTGGGCGACCGGGCCGAGTTGCTGGATGGCGGCGCTGCGGGTGTGCTGGTGCGGCCCGGCGACGCCGCCGCCCTGGCCGAGGCGATGATCAGTCTCCTGCGCGACGCGCCTCGCCGTCAGGCGCTCGCTGTTGCTGGACGGGCGCGGGCGCGGGGCTACGCCTGGGATCGGCTCGCCGAGACCTGGGCGACGATCTATAGAAGGTTTTAGGAGTGCAGCCTTGACCGCGCAACCCCCGCAGGCACCGCTGGTCTATCTGGTGGTGCTGAACTGGAATGGCTACGCCGATACCCACGAGTGTCTTGAGTCGCTGCGCGGCCTGGCCTACCCGAATTGCCGGGTGCTGGTGGTCGATAACGCCTCCAGCGACGATAGCCCCGCCCGGATTGCCGCCGATCACCCCGAGGCCGAGCTGCACCGCTGTGCCAAGAACCTCGGCATCGCCGCAGGCTACAACGCCGGTATTCAGGTCGCCCTCCAGCGCGGTGCCGACTACGTGGTGCCGATGAACAACGACCTGGAGTGCGACCCGCTGTTTGTCGCGCAGATGATCGCCACCCAGCGCGCCAACCCCGGCTGCGGCATCGTGATGCCGAAAATCTTCTACTACGAGGAGCGCGACCGGATCTGGTCAACTGGAGCCTACGCCCGCTGGATGCCCTCGAACATCGTGATGCGTGGGCGCAAGCGGCGCGATGGCCCGGCCTTCGCCCACGACGCCGAGATCCAGTTTGCGCCAAGCTGTTGCCTGCTGCTCAGCCGCGCTCTAGCCGAAGAGGTGCCCTTTGACGATGGCTACTTCTTCTACTACGACGACTGGGATTTCTGCATGCAGGCGCGCAAGACCGGCTACCGGATCATGTACGCATCCCAGGCGCGGCTCTGGCACAAGGTCTCGCGCAGTACCAAGAATAGCCCGAAGTCGCTGCGCTGGTGGACGGTGTTTGGCCAGAGTTGCGTGCGCTACCACCGCAAGCACCACGGCCTGGGCCTGCTGGCGGTGTATGTGGCCTGGGTGGTATTTCGCGAGGCGGTCAAGGGGAATATGCGCAGCCTGCCGGCCATGCTCGACGGCATGCGCAGCGCCCTGCGGGTCAACCTAAGCGCTGATCTGCGACCGGCGTGGAGCAACTGAGATAGAGCGAGAATCATCTATGGTGGAGCTAGAACACCCAGCCTGCGAAATCTGCGGGGCCACCGCGCCCGATCCGGTGGCCGCCCGCACCGACCTGCTCTTTGGCGGCGACACCGTCTATACCATCTGTCGCTGTGGCGGCTGCGGTGTCCTCTACCAGCACCCGCGCCCAACCGAGGCAACGATTGGACAACTCTACCCTCACGATACATCCTACCCCTCGTACCGGCGCGACGTGGCGGTCGAGCCGCTGCTGCGCCGCCTCGACCGGCGCTACGGCCTGGCGAAGCGCTGTCGGCTGGTGACGCGCCATGTGCAGGCCGGACATCTGCTCGATGTGGGTTGCGCCACTGGCGATTTCCTCTCCGAAATGCGCCGCCAGCCGGGCTGGTCGGTGATGGGGATCGAGCCGAGTCCGACTGCCGGACGCTACGCCCACGATCAGGTAGGGCTAACGGTGGTGGCGGGGACTCTGAACGACGCGGCGTTTGCCGATGCATCCTTTGACGCGGTGACGATGTGGGATGTGCTAGAACACGTCTACAAGCCACGCGAGGTGATCGCGGAGGCGGCACGCATCCTGCGTCCCGGCGGCGTCCTCGTGGTAAACCACCCAAACACTGCGAGCCTCGACCGGCGGATCTTCACCCGGCTGTGGGTGGGCTACGAACTGCCGCGTCACCTCTACCTTTACCCGCCCGAACTGCTGCGGCAGATCATGGCCGAGTATGGCCTGCGCGAGGTCGAGCGGGTCTGCTTCTACGGCAGCCACGCCGCCGCCGTGGACAGCCTGATCTACCTGGTTGAGCAGCGTATTGGGCGTGGTTGGGCCAGCCGAATACTGCGCAAGATACTGCGCAGCCTGCCGGTGCGGGTCGCCGCCGTGCCCTATTTCACCCTCACTGACCGGCTGGGCCTTGGCTCGAACGTAACCGCAGTGTTTGCGAGGAAGCCATGAGCCAGCCAGACGCATCCGAGGACATGCGCAACTACTATGATCGGGTGATGGACGGGTGGCTCCCGCGCCAGGAGCAGGCTCACCCCTACGCCGAGAACGCCTCCTGGCAGCGCAACTACGCCGCCCTGAAAGAGTGGGTCGCCACCAATAAGCTTCAGGGCGGGCGCGTCCTGGAGGTTGGCTGCGGCACTGGGCTATTGCAAGATCTGGTCGCCAACTATGTCGGCGTAGATCTGGCCGCCAGTTCGGCGGCCTTTATGCGCAAGCCCTTCGGGGTCTGCTCGGCCACGGCGCTGCCCTTCCCCGACAGCAGCTTCGACGGGGCTTTCTCGGTCTGGGTGCTTGAGCATATCGAGCGCCCCGAGGCCATGCTCGCCGAGTTGCGGCGGGTGATCCGGCCCGGCGGATCGCTGTTTCTGGTGGCCGCCTACGCCGTGGCCCCCTGGGTCGCGCAGGGCCTGCACCTCCGCCCATCCCACGAGCTAAACCTGCGCCAGCGGCTGATCAAGCGCACCATTCCGCTGCGCGCCTCGACGCCCTATAAGATCGTCACGACCCTGGCCCGCCGCAGCGCCTACCTGCTCGGTGCCCTCGGTGGCCGCCCGACCCGCCTGCATTATGGTCGGCTGACCCCCAACTTCGCGACCTACTGGGACTACGATGCCGACGCCTGTGTCTCGCTGGATGCCTACAGCGTCGCGCTCTACTTTCTGAGTCGCGGCGACAAGCCGCTTTACCCAACCGGTCTGTTGCGCGGGATGCTGCTGCGCTCGCGCCCACAGATCTACCAGATTACGCAATGAGTCCGATCTCAACACCGACCATGGCTGAGCGGGTGCGTAACCTGCTCAGCCTGCCGCGCCGCCAGATCCGGTCGCTGTTCCCCGCCGGGATGCCGCGCTGGCTCTGGCTAGTGTTCCAGTTGATCGCCCTGGCCCTGGTGACGGTGGGCACCTACTACGCATGGCGCGAGTTCCCGCGTGATGTGCGGATCGAGCCGGTCTTCTTCGCTCTCGCCATTGGGCTGTATATCCTATCCTTCGGCATGCACCTGCTGGGCTGGCACGCCCTCACGCGGATCTTCTTTGGGGCAGGCGATATCAGCCTGGGTGCGAATGTCGAGGCGATTGCCGGCAGCAACCTGGTGAAGTACTTGCCGACGATTGTCTGGTACATCGCCAACCGCTCGCATTTTTACCACGCCCGTGGGGTTGCCCAGAAATCGGTGGTGATCGCCTCGCTGAGCGAACTGGCCCTGATGATCGGCTCGGGGGCCACGCTGCTGCTGTCGCTGTGGGCGGGCCGCACGCTTTCACCGCTCGCGGCCATCCCGCTCGGCCTAGCGGGCTTTGCGGTACTGATCTGGGCGCTGGCCCGCCACGCCGGAGGCCAGGGCGGCGCGCGGCGCTGGTACTGGGGCGCGGCCCTGATATGGTACGGCGGATCGTGGCCC
>CAISPW010000264.1 GCA_903887465.1 uncultured Oscillochloris sp.
GATGCACGCCCGCAGATTGAGGATGCACGCCCGCAGATTGATGCGCCCCAGATGAGGGGCGCAGCAGCCCCGGATGAGTCTAGGGTGGGGATGCATGAGGTGCTGCTGCGCCCTTACGCCTCTCCAGATCACGCCGCTGGCTTATGCAGCGAAGGGTGGGGATGCATGAGGTGCTGCTGCGCCCTTACGCCTCTCCTCCTTATTTCAGCATCACAGAGCAAAAGATGTGGGTAAAGATATGCCCACCGGGGGAGAGGGGAGATTCTGCACCAGAGTGCATGCGGCTCCCCCGCTCCCGTTTTGGGAGCGGGGGCTGGGGGGTGAGGGCTGGGCGACGACAGAATCGTTATTCGAAACGTATTGGGGCTAGGCCACCCAACATATGCTAGGGTGACGTGTTTATCCCAAGTCTGGCCAGGGATGCGCGGGCGCGAGCCAGATCGAACCTGGCCCCGAGGCGTTCCAGGTGGCTCACAGCCTCGTTGAGCGCCGCCTGGGCATCCTCGGTGATGCCGTGATCGACGTAGAGCTGTCCAAGGGCGAGTAGCCCGAGCCCGAGCTGGTAGGTATCGCCGCGCTCCCGGCTGCTGGTAACGGCTGCGCGGAGATGTTGCTCGGCTGCGATAGCTTTCCCCTGGAGCTCCTCGATCTCGCTAAGTGCCAGCAGGCATTCGGTCTCCTGATCCTGCAGGCCGGTCTTCTGGGCGAGGCTGAGAGCCTGGACGGCCTGGGCGTGCCCGCCGGCGAGGTTGCCGCTACGGGCCTGCACCAGCGCCTGGAGCCAGAAAATCTGGATCGCCTCGTCTTCGCCCACGGCGCCGAGGCGGGCGTGCGCCTCTCCGAGGTGTACCCTGGCCGCATCGAGATCGCCACGGATCATGTCGATGTGTACCAGCCCGAGCGTGGCGCGGACAACGGCAAACTCCTCACCGACCTGGGCGCTCATCCGCCAACTGCGCTCAAGATCCGCTGCCGCTTGATCGTGATCGCCCACTGCCAGACGCAGTTGGCCGAGGTTCGCCAAGGTCAGAGCCTGGCCCGACACATATCCGATCTCGTCACGCAACTGCAGGGTTTCCTCGAAGCTGGCGAGGGCGGCCGGCCATTTGCCTTGGGTGTAGTAGAGGCTGCCCAGGTTATCGAGGGCGGCGGCGATCCCCGGCGTGTAGCCAATACTCCGGTAGATCGCCAGGCTGCGCTCAACGTAGCCGGCGGCCTCCGCAAGATAATCTTGCTGATAGTAGACGCCAGCCAGCACCCGGAATAGGCTCGCCATGGTGATCGGGTCGGCCGATGGCTCCGCAGCCTCGGTCGCGCTGGCCGCAACCTCGCGTGCCTGGTCGATCTGGCCCGCGCGCAGCCTGATCCATGCCAAGTGTTCCATGAGCATCTGCCAAGCTGCGGGCGCGTTGTGGGAACCCTGCGGGCCGAGCAGCGCGAGGCCGGCCTGAACCGTCTCGCCCGCGACATCGAGGCGGCCCTCGCGGGTACGCACGTCGGCGAGTTCACCGAGGACGGTGACGCTGCTCATGCGCCATGTGTCGCGTGGGAGACCGCCCACCAGCAGCCGCTCGCGGGCCTCTTCGAGTGCATCTCCGGCCTCGACGAAGCTGCCGAGGTACTTCAGGGTGCGGCCCAGCCCGATCCGCGCGCGGACGGCGTACTCACCGTTGCCCGCCGGATACTGCTCGATCAGGATGATCGCCTGCCGGTAGATCTGTGCGGCGGTGACGCCGGCGAAGCGGCGCTCGGCACGCTCGGCGGCCTCGATCTGGTAGGGGATGGCCAGTTGCGGCGTGGCGCTCTCGGCGTACTGATGTGCCAGCACATCGGTGCGCTCGTCAGACTCCCAGCAGACCTCGGCCATGATCCCCTCGGCGATCAGCGTGTGGATCTGGCGGCGATCTCGGCGCAACATGGTCTCGTAGATCGCATCCTGGGCGAGGGCGTGCTGGAGGGCGTAGCCGGGTTCTGCGCCCGCGACTTGGGTTACGAAGCTGCGATCTTCAAGATTGTGCAGGCGCGCTGCGCAGAGGGTCTCTGTACCTCCGTCGAGTCGGGCCAGCAGGCGTAGCGGTGCCGCCCGCCCGATCGCCGCCATGCGCTGGAGCGTGATTCGCATATCGGCTGGCAGCCGGTCGAAGCGGGCCAGGATCAGGTCGCGGAGGCTGGGCGGCACGCTCCCCAGGAGTTCCCCCGCGTGGGGCGCGGCCTCCCAGCCCCGCTCGCCCAGCGCCAGCCCGCCTTGCTCAATCAGCATACGAATGAGTTCTTCGATATAGAAGGGGTTGCCGGTGGAGCGGTCGACAATCTGCTCGGCCAGGCTCGTGTTGGCGTCGGTTGGACGTTGGAGGAGTTCGTCGATCAGGGCGCGCCCCTCGTTCTGGCTCAGGGCGCTGAGGTGTACCTCGGTGAGCTGCGGCTCCGCATCGGCGGTCATGCTGTGGACCAGATCCATCTCAGAGTCACGCGAGATCAGCACCAGGGCCAGGGGCACCTCGTGCGTCGTCTCAAGCACGTAGCGCAGCAGCTCACGAGAGGGCTCGTCGGCCCAGTGCAGGTCGTCACAGATCAGGGCCAGCGGCGTGGCCCGCGCCTCGGCGAGCAGAGCCTGGCGGAAGGCGGTCTGGGTCTGGAACTGGAGCATGCTTGGGTCGAGCGCGGCCAGGTGTGTCGCCTCGGGGTGGAGCTCGACCTCGCCCATTGCGTGGCGCAGATAGGGCAGAATGTCGGTGAGGGAGAGTCCTCGACGCTGGAGGAAGGCGTGCTGGCGCGCATCCCGCAGCTCGGGCGGGTCGGCCGGCCCAATCTCGATCAGGTCGCGCAGCAGCTCGCCCGCCAGCCAGAGCGGCGTGTGGCGGGTGTGAGATCGGCAGGCCGCCTCGACGCAGCGGATAGGCATGTCGGCAAGTGTGTGGCGCAGCTCGGTCACAAGGCGGCTCTTGCCTACGCCGGCCTCGCCGGAGATTAAAGCCACTCGCCGCCGACCGTCGGCGCAGATCGCACCAATGCCGGAGCGCAGGCGCTCCAGGTCGGCGGCCCGGCCAATCAGGGGCGCGTGCAGCCCGGCGATCCCGCGTAGCGAGCCGGGCTGCGCGGCTGGGCCGAGGGGCCGGTAGGTCTGGAGCGGCTCGCTTACCCCCTTCACGCTCAGGGGCGGCATGGACTGGAAGCTAAAGAGGGGGGCCGTCTGGGCGTAGGTGCTAGCGCTCACCAGGACGGTGCCCGGCTCGGCGGCCTTCTCAAGGCGGGCCGCCACATTCACGGCGTCGCCGAGGACGGTGTATTCGCCGTGGCGCTCGCCGCCGATCATCCCGGCGATGAGCGGGCCGCTGTTCAGCCCGATCCGCACCTGGAAGGTGGCACCGCGCTCCTTCGCCAGCCGGGCGCGCAGGGGCGCCAGCGCCTGCTGCATCTCCAGGGCCGCGCGCACCGCACGCTCGGGGTCGTCCTCGTGGGCCACAGGTACGCCGAACAGCGCCATCAGCCCGTCGCCAGTGAACTTATCGATGGTGCCCTCGTAGCGGTCGACGACCGCCGCCAGCAGGCGCATGGTCTCGTCCATCCAGGCGAACACCTGCTCACTATCCATCGTGTGCGATGCTGCGGTGAAGTTGGTCACATCGACAAACATCACCGTCGCCTCGCGCTGTTCGCTGGCCGGATCGGCGTCCGGGGGCGCGTCAAGCCGTACGCCGCAGTACCCGCAGTAGCTGTGGTCGTCGGGGATATGCTCGCCGCAGGATGGGCACTGGTGCATGATGATGCCTTTTGGCTTAGTCTGGTGCCGCAGGTACGTTTCGTATGCACTATAGCACTTGTGCGCGTATCGGGAAACTGAGGCCGCCACTCATGCAGGGCTGATGCAACGTCGCTGGGGCTACGCCCCAGACCTCGCTTTTTGTAGGTTTTTGGCGGCAAAGCCGCCAAAAACCTACAAAAAAGATCTTTCGGGGGTGGCGTTGCCACCCCCAAACCCCCGCCGAAGGCGACTTTGCAACGGCCCTGGCCACTCATGTGAACGGGGGAATCGGCGGGGCTTTCGTCCCTCGCGGCGGCTTCTTGATTCTATGTGTGTAGTGGTACAATGGCACCGCCCCGCTGGTGCCGCCGCGCCGGATCAGACGATGACCGACTCAGCGCCGAGGAGGCCCGCACCGATGGTGACTGAAACCCTGAACCCTTTTGGGATCGCCCAGGAACAGTTTGATATTGCCGCCGATATGCTGAACCTCTCGGACTCGCTGCGCGTCCACCTGCGCGTCCCCCAGCGCGAGCTGTGTGTGAATTTTCCCGTGAAGATGGATGACGGCAGCACCCGCGTCTATACGGGCTACCGCATCCAGCATAACCTTGCGCGTGGCCCGACGAAGGGTGGCATCCGCTACCACCTGAGCGTGACCCGCGACGATATCTGCGCCCTGGCAATGCTGATGACCTGGAAGTGCGCCGTGAGCGGCCTGCCCTACGGCGGGGCGAAGGGCGGCGTGATCGTGGATCCGCAGGCGCTCTCGGCCAGCGAGGTCGAGCGGCTTACCCGGCGCTACGCCAGCGAGATCAGCTTGGTGATCGGCCCTGAGAAGGATATCCCTGCGCCCGATGTGAATACGAACCCGCAGATTATGGCCTGGATCATGGATACCATCTCGATGCACAAGGGCTATACGGTGCCGGCGGTGGTGACGGGCAAGCCCCTGAACATCGGCGGGTCGGAGGGCCGTAACGAGGCCACGGCCTACGGCGTGGTCTACGCCCTGTCGGAGGCGGCCCGCCACCTGAACATGGATCTGAGCCGGGCCAGGGTGGCCGTGCAGGGCTTCGGCAACGCTGGTGCCAACACCGTGCGAATGCTCTACGAGCTGGGGGCGACGGTTGTGGCGGTGAGCGACAGCCGGGGCGGCGTGTATCACCCCGGTGGCCTGCGCCCTGACGCGCTGCTCGCCCATAAGCGGCACACCGGCGCGCTGGGCGGATTCGCCGAGGCCGACGCGATCAGCAACGCCGAGTTGCTGGAGATTGACTGCGATGTGCTGGTGCCTGCCGCCCTCGGTGTCCAGATCAGCGCGGACAACGCTGCGCGGGTCAAGGCCCGCTTAATCGCCGAGGCCGCCAATGCCCCGATCACTCCCGCCGCCGACCGCATCCTCTCCGACCAGGGCTGCTTTGTGCTGCCCGACGTCCTCGCCGGTGCCGGCGGGATCACCGTCAGCTATTTCGAGTGGGTGCAGGGCCTTCAGGAGTTCTTCTGGACCGAGCGCGAGGTGAACGCCCAGTTGGAGCGCGTGATCACGGGTGCCTTCCAGCGCGTGTTGCACGTCGCCCAAGCGCACCGTGTCCATATGCGTACGGCTGCCTATATGATCGCGGTTCAGCGTGTGGCCGACGCGGTGACGACGCGCGGGATCTACCCCTGACGTGACGATTTTGTTAAAAAGTGCTTCGTGATTGGTGCCCGATTGTTTGACCTCATGCGATACACTATGGGGGGGAAGAGGAGCGACGGATCATCAATACGACTATGCAGAGCTTCAGCGCACGATTTGAGGAGTTGCGCCAGAGTTACGCCGCCCAGCTTGTCGAGAAGGCCGCGCAGATGGCGGCGAGCTGGCAGCTGATCGAGGCTGGAACCGCAACATCCACGGCCATTGAGGACCTCCTGCGGGTAGCCCATAACTTGGCTGGTACGGGGAGTACCTTCGGCTTCCCCGATGTGAGCAGCATTGCCCGCTCGCTTGAGGCGGCGCTGCGCAGCTACGCCCATGCCGATAGCGGGTTCCCCGAAATGATCTCTGAGATTGGATTCCTGGTGCGCGGCCTCCAGCAGCTTGCGGTTGGCGGATCGGCCCCGGCTCATATTGGCTCCCACGTGCATCATTCCACCACGGCCGCACGCATTTACTTTCTCTGCGACAATCTGGATAGGGGCGAGGCGCTGGCCTCGCAAGTGGCGAACTTCGGCTACGAAACGCGCATGTGCGCGAGCGTCGACGATCTGATTCAGATCGCCCACACGGATATGCCCGACGTCCTCGTACTCGACATGCACTTCCTAGAGCAGCCTGAGACCCGCACAAAGGTGGATCGGCTGCGCCACGCGGGCGGCATCCTCCTGCCGCTGGTTGTGATCGCGTCACGTAGTGACTTTGAGTCCCGCCTGCAGGCGGTGCGGGCCGGGGGCAGCGCCTACTTTACCCTGCCGGTCGATACCAGCTTGCTGATCGACCAGCTCGATCAGCTCACAGAGCGCCAGCGCCCTGAACCCTACCGCGTGCTGATCGTGGACGACTCCGAGGTACTCGCGCAGACCTACGCCGCCTTCCTGAATGCGGCCGGGATGCATGTCACGATTATCACCGACCCCACCACCGTGAGCGGGGCGCTCCACGATATCCAGCCCGACCTGATCCTGATGGATATGTACATGCCGGGGTGCGAGGGCCGTGAGTTGGCCTCTGTGCTGCGGCAGCAGCCTGAGTTGCACAGCATCCCGATTGTCTTCCTCTCGGCGGAGACCGACCGCTGGGCGCAGCTCGCCGCGCTCCACCAGGGTGGCGACGATTTTCTGACCAAGCCGATTGACCCAGATCACTTGGTGGCGGCGGTGGCGAGCCGCATCCGCCGCGCGCGGGTGATGCGCGGCCAGATGATCCGCGATGGCCTGACCGGCCTCTTTAACCATAGCGTCATCGAGGATCTGTTGGTGCGCGAGGTCTCGCGCGCCCGCCGTAAGAAGAGCCCCCTGACGATTGTGCTGATCGACCTCGATCATTTCAAGATGGTGAATGACCACTACGGCCATCCCGCCGGCGACCGCGTGCTGAAGAGTTTGGCGCGCATGCTTCAGCAGCGCCTGCGTACCTCCGACCTGATCGGTCGCTACGGTGGTGAAGAGTTTGTGGTGCTGATGCCCGACACCGATGGACAGTCGGCGTTGGGCGTGATCGACACGGTGCGCGAGCGTTTTGCCCAGGTGAGCCACCGCGCCGGCCCAGATGAGTTCCATGTCACCTTCTCGGGCGGCGTGGCGGTACTCCAGCCTTTTGGCGACGCTGCCGACCTGAGCGAGAACGCCGACATCGCCCTCTACCAGGCGAAGCACCACGGGCGCAACCAACTGGTGCTGGCCACCCGCACGCTGTTCCGTGAGGATGCGCCGCTCCAGACCTCGCCGCTGCGGGTGGTCGACTCGGCGACGTTCCTCGGGGAGCGCGCCCATGTGCTGGTGGTCGATGATGACCCCTATGTGCGCGATCTGCTTGAACACTGGCTCGGCGCGGCGAACTATGAGGTGCATCTGGCCTCGCTTGGCCGCGAGGCAATCGAGATGGCTGCGCGCATGAAACCTGACCTCGTGCTGCTTGATGTGCTGATGCCCGATGTGGACGGCCTGGAGGTACTCGACGACCTGCGCGCCAACGGCTGTGATGCGGCGGTGGTGCTGACCACCGCCTACGGCTCCGAGCGGATCGCCGTGAACGCGATGCGCCGGGGCGCTGATGACTATCTGCGCAAGCCGATTCTTGCCGAGGAGCTTCAGACGGTACTTGAGCGCAACTTAGAGCGCCTGCGCCTGCGCCGTCAGAACAGCGCCCTCCAGCGCGAGCTTGATGAGCAGCGCCAACAGCTTGAGGTTGAACTCGCTCGCGCCGCTCGCGTCCAGTCTGATCTGCTGCCCCGTCAGATGCCGCGCCTGCCCGGCTTTACCCTGGCCGCCCGCTGTATCCCCGCTCGCCAGGTCGGTGGCGATTTCTATGATTGGCACAGCCCCGGCCCCGGCCTGCTGAACCTGACCTTCGGCGATGTGATGGGCAAGGGCATGCCCGCCGCCCTGCTCATGACTACGGTGCGCGCGGTGATGCGCTCGGTTGGGCGGCAGACGCCGCCGCTGGTCAATCTGCGCTACGCCCTCACCGCGCTCGATTCGGATCTGAACCACGCGCGGGCCTTCGTGACCATGTTTCACGCCCAGCTCGACCTGGTCTCACGGCGGCTCTCGTTCATCGACGCGGGCCACGGCCTCGTTTTTGTCCGGCGGGCGGGCGGTGTTGTCGAGACCCTCAGCCCACGTGGGGTGCCCCTCGGCGTACCCTCCCGCGAACCCTACGCCCAGGGCGAGGTGCAACTGAACCCCGGCGACGCGCTGATCCTTTTTAGCGATGGTCTGCTCGACACGTGGCCAGCCCTGGCCGATAACCACCTGATCCTGGCCGAGTTGCTCAGCGACGATGTGGCGGCCCCGGCGATCGTTGATCGTATCCTGGCCCTGCCGGCCCTGGTCGGCTCGGTGATCGACGACCTGACGGTGGTGGCCTTGTCCTGTACCGCCGAGTAGCGCAAAAATAAGACGGATACAACACCGCCCCCGATCCTTCAAGAGGATCGGGGGCGGTGTTGTATCCGCAGACGAGATAGAACCTACCGTTTGATCCGCGCCTACGGCGTGATCTTGTAGGAGTTAAGAATCTTGCTGGTCTGATCCTTGAAACCTTCGACCTGATCCGATGGCATAAAGTAGCTCAGAACCGAGACCTTCGTGCCACGCTGCTCGATGAAGGCATTGCCGAGCAGCTTGGTCTTCGTGCCCTTGTCCGTGAAGGCCCAGGTGATCAACACGCTTCCATCGGTCTGAGTCTTGGGCGAGTTTACCGCAAAGTCCGGCTCGCTGCTGAAGTTCTTGTCGACGTACTTCTGAAGGAGGCTGGTCAGATCCTCCGGGGTGTTGGTCTTGGTATCGCTGAAGATCTCGACGATTAGGGCCGCAGTCTTGCTCGGGGCAGACCAGATTAGCCTGAGCGTATCGGTCGTGCTGACATCCTCAAGCGTCCAGTTCTGGGGGGCATCGATCTGGAAGAGGTCGGCCTTGTCCTTGTAGGTAACCAGATCGCCGATAACGACCGGCTCAGCCGGGATGGCTTCAGCGGTGGTAGCGGGGGCTTCTGCGGTGGTATTGGCTTCTGCGGGGGCTTCCGTGGCGGCGGCGGCAGCGGTGGCGGCAGCGGTGGCCGCAGGGGCCACGGTGGCGGCAATGGTGGCCGCAGGGGCCACAGTGGCGGCAACGGTGGCCGCAGGGGCCACGGTGGCGGCCACGGTGGCGGCTACCGTAGGCTTAGGGGCAGTCGCTTGACCACCGCCGCATGCAGCGAGCGACAAGAGAACGGCAGCCGAAAGCGGTGCGGTAGTACGACGGAGAGTACGGAACATAGATCCCTCCTAATACGGTTGCGGTCGATTTGCCCGGATA
>CAISPW010000265.1 GCA_903887465.1 uncultured Oscillochloris sp.
CCAAAAACCAACCAAAAGCGCGGTCTGGGGCGCAGCCCCAGCGACGTTGCATCAGCCCTGGCGAAGTCATCCCCAACCCCCCCGCCAGCGGCGACGTGGCATCCGCCCTGAGTGACCTTGGTGGGCCGCTAGCGGTCCACCAAGGTCACGACCGTCACCCCGTCGCCGCCGTCGCGACCGGCGGCCGAGGTAAAGGAGACGATCAGCGGATGGCCCTGGAGAACCTCGCGCACCACCTGGCGCAGGGCGCCGGTGCCCTTGCCGTGGAGCAGGCGCACCTGGCGCAGCCCGGCCAGGTAGGCATCGTTCAGGTAGCGGTCGAGCTTGTCGCCGACCTCGCCCACGCGCCAGCCGCGCATGTCGAAGATCATGGCGACATCGGCGGGGGCGGGCGGCAGGCTGATGCTGCGCGCGGCGGGGCTGTAGTCGCGCCGCGTCCCCTCGGGGCCAGCCTTCTCGCGCTTGAGCTCGCGCAGATCCACGCTCATGCGGAAGCCGCCCACCTGCACGGCGGCAGTGCCGTCTTCCGCATCGATTGAGACGATCTCGCCCTTCAGTCCCACCGAGCGCACCATCACTGTGTCGCCGGGCTGGAGGGGGCGCGGGGCGGGATCGGCGGCGGGTAAGCCTGGGCGGGCCTTGGCCGGTCGACTGGCGACGTCCTTCGCCTGCACGCTGGCCTCGGCGAAGCGCTGCTCGGCCTGCTCAAGCCACTGGCGTGAGATCGACACGCTGCGGAACTCATCACGCAGGCGCTTGAGTTGGCCGCGCACCTCACGCAACTCGTCGTCGAGCTCCTGGTGGGCGGCCTCGGCCTCAGCCTCGCGGCGATCCTCAAACTCACGCAGCTCGGCGGCCAGGCGCCCGCGATACTTCTCGGCGTCCTCGCGCAGTGCCTCGGCGCGGCGGATGGCAGCGTCGGCGGACTCGCGCTCCTTGTGGATGCCCGCCAGCAGATCCTCGATCTGAGCGTCCTCGCGAGTCACCGTGCTGCGCGCGCGCTCCACCAGGGCCGGGCTCAGGCCGAGGCGCGTGGCGATTGCCAGGGCGTTCGAGCGGCCCGGCAGGCCAATGCTCAGGCGGTAGGTGGGCGCCAGGGTCTCGACATTAAACTCCACCGAGGCGTTCTGCACGCCGGGCGTATTGTAGGCAAACGCCTTCAGCTCGGCGTAGTGCGTGGTGGCCACGCCGCATACGTCCAGCTCAAGCAGCCGCTCGATGATCGCGCGGGCCAGGGCCGCGCCCTCCACGGGATCCGTCCCCGCGCCCAGTTCGTCGAGCAGCACCAGGCCCAGCGGCGGCGTGGCACTCAACAGATCGTAGCGGTCGGCCGCCCAGACCGCTGCGGGAACCGGCTGCTCCTCCAGCGCCCGCAGCACCCGGACAATATTGCTCATGTGCGAGGAGAAGGTACTCAGGCTCTGCTCGATGCTCTGCTCGTCGCCGATGTCGGCGAAGATATGCCCGAAGACCGGCAGGCGCGCGGGCGCGCTGGCCGGGATCTGTAGGCCGGACTGGGCCATCAGCGCGAGCAGCCCGGTGGTCTTCAGGGCCACCGTCTTGCCGCCGGTGTTCGGGCCGGTGATCAACAGCAGGCGGAACTCGCCGCCGAGCCAGATCGTCGTCGGCACGACCTTGGCCGGGTCGATCAGCGGGTGGCGGGCATCGGTCAAATGTAGGGGCGACGTATCGGCGGCCAATGCGTCGCCCCTATCATAATCCACGATCTCCGGCATCACGCAGCGCATGGACACGCCGTAGCGGGCGCAGGCCAGGGCCAGGTCGATGGTGGCCAGGGTCTCCACCGCGCCGACGATATGGGTCGCGGCCGCGCCGACGTGGTCGGAGAGGGCGGCCAGGATGCGCAGCACCTCCTCCTCCTCGGCGGACTGGAGCTCGCGCCAGTGGTTGTTCAGCTCGACGGTGGCCAGCGGCTCGATATAGAGCGTCGCCCCGCTGCTGGACTGATCGTGGACGAGGCCGCGCACATCTTTGCGGTGGCTGGCCTTCACCGGGACGACATAGCGCCCATTGCGCACGGTGATGATTGGCTCCTGAAGGGCACCGGCGTAGGATGAGGAGGAGACCAGGTTCTGGAGTTTCTCTTGGAGCCGACTGAAGGCGCTGCGGATCTCGCGGCGCAAGCGGCCAAGCTCAGGGCTGGCGCTCTCCATCACCGCGCCGTCGTCGCCAATCGCGCGCAGGATCTCGTCCTCAATCTGCGGGAGGGCGGGCAGGAAGCCCGCTTGCTCGATCAGGCGCGGGAAGCGGGCAGATTCTAGGCGCAGCATGCGCGTGCGCAGGGCGCGGGACGAGGCCAGAGTCGCGGCGATCTCCAGAAACGTCTGGCCCTCAAGCACCCCACCACGGGCGGCGTGCTGGGCGGCCCGGCGCACATCACGGGCACCGCCGATGGTCACGTCGGGGAAACTGTCGAGCAGCGCGCGGGCCTCGCCGGTGAGCGCCTGGCGCTGGCGCACCTCGCCGACCTCGGTGGAGGGCAGCAGGTTAAGCGCCAGTTCGCGCGAGGCCGAGAAGGCGGTGTGGCGGGCGAGTTGCTCACGGATCTTCGGGAACTCAAGGGTGTGAAGGGTCTGATCGGCAATAGTCATAGTGCTGAAACTATTCATGAGGTAGGGACGTGGGGGCTGCAGCCCCGAAATACACAGCTATGTGGGTGCTAGGATAGCATGCCGTCGCCGCAGGTGTATCCATCAACGGAACGAACATATTCACTGGGCCAGGAAGATCAAGCGGGCGCCCTCAGGCAGCACCGGGTCAAGCGTGGCGTAGATCATCGGGAGGAGCTGGGTGGAGAAGTAGTGCAGCAGCACGGAGTCGGCCACCGTGTTGCCCAAAGAGCGCATAAACGGGAAGTCGATCGTGCTGCCGCCACGGATGATCATCAGGTTGAAGAGCAGGGCGGCGAAGGTGCCGATGAAGAAGACCCCGAGGAGCATGCCCAGCAGCACGCCGCCGACATGATCGAGATAGATCATGCCGCCGGGCATGCGTGCGTAGCGGAAGGTGTAGAGACCGGCGGCGGCTAGCAGCAGGAAGCCGAAGAAGAGGACCAGAGCGAAGCCGACGTAGTTGGCCACAAAGCGCTGGGCACCGAAGCCGCGAATCAGCCACTCGCCCATTGCGGTATAGTATAAACTCGCCAGCACCATGCTCAGGTAGAGCGCCGCCAGCAACACCGCCAGACGGATCATGCCCTGGAAGAACCCGATCGTGAGGCTTGCAACAAAGAGCAGAATAAAGATGAAATCAATAAAATTCAATGGGCCCTCCCGCGCGACGGAGCGCCTCATAGCGACGCGATAGTGGGCAGATTATAGCATAGGGGACACGTCGCACTCTGATATCAGCCTCACGTCAGCCTCACGTCGGCCTCACGATACAGACGAGCGCAACCCTCTTGGAGTCGGGAAGACGTGGTCTATTTCACTGATTGCTCCCCGATTCTTCCGCTGACCGACGATAGTTGACAGAACGTGAAGAGGCGCGCTAGGATCTGCCGCATGCAGCCTTCTTCTCCCCCCGCCATCGCTGGCCCCCTGCACCCGAGCGAGGTGCGCCGTGGCCTACGCCTCTCGATCTGGGAAGGTGCCGTCGCCACCGTCCACATCAGCATTACCGGCACCATCGGCGGCAGCGTCTTCCTCACCGGGTTCGCCATGTTGCTGGGGGCCAGCAACTTCCAGTTGGGTCTACTGGGCGCGCTGCCCTTCATCGGCCAACTCTTCCAGTTTGTGGGTGCCTACCTTGAGGCGCGGGTGGGCAACCGGCGCGGGCTGGTGTTCAGCGCCGCCCTGGCCGGACGCCTGCTCTGGGCGCTGCTGCTGGCCCTGCCATTTATGAGCTTCCTGGGCGGCGCGCAGCTGGCGGTCTTCTTTGTGGGGCTGGCCTGCTCCTACGCGCTCAACGGCATCGCCGGCAACGCCTGGCTGAGCTGGATGAGCGACCTAGTGCCGGCCGGTCAGCGCGGCAGCTACTTTGGTGTGCGCAACACGGTGGCGGCGCTGGCGGCGATGGCCAGCACCTTCCTGGCGGGCCGCGCCCTCGACGGCGCGCGCGCCCAGGGCCAGGAACTGATCGGCTACGCCCTGATCTTCGGGGTGGCCGTGCTGGCGTCCGTAGGTGCGGCAGCCCTGATCGCCCGCCAGCCCGAGCCGCCCATCCAGCCTAAGGGCGCGGTACCGCTAGGCGAGTTGCTGAGCGGGCCACTGCGCGACCGGGGCTTTCGGACTTTTGTGGCCGCCAACGTGGGCTGGGCCATCGCCACCGGCGTGGCGACGCCCTTCTTCAACGCCTATGGCCTGAGTACGCTCAAACTTAGCTTCTCCGCGCTCACGCTCCAGGCCATCGTCACCATCGCGGTGTCGCTGGTATTCGGGCCGCTCGTGGGCCGTCTGCAGGACACGTATGGGTACCGGAGGGTGCTGGTGGCATGCATCATCGGCACGCTGCCGCTACCCTGGGGCTGGGTACTCGCGACGCCGACAAACATCATCCCGCTTTGGCTAACCTCGATCTTCTCCGGGGTATTTTGGCCGGGGATCAACCAGGGCATGGTGAATGTGCTAATGGATCGTGCGCCCGCCGATCACCGCAGCGCGGCGATGGCCTCGTTTAGCGCGATCACCGGGGTGGGCACGCTGGCGGCCGGCCTGGTTGGCGGCACTCTGGCTACCCTGATCGCCAACGCCGAGCTGACCATCGGCCCCGTGCATATTGTGGGCCTGGCCTTCCTGTTTGTGCTGAGCAGCCTGCTGCGCGTGCTTATGGTGGGGGTATTCTGGAAAACCCTGTAGCATGCGAATCATAAACCGAGCGGGTTAGAGGGAATGATTTCGCACTCCCTCCAACCCGCTCGGTGATGTCACTCAACCGTCAGCTCGACGCGCTCGCCCGCTTCGAGATCTTGCCACTCAAGCAGGCGTGCGCTGGCCGTGCCCGCCACGCCACGGATCAGTTCCTCCAGGGCGCTGTTGCTGATCTGCGGGGCCAGGCGGGCACCGAGGCGCAGCCCAACATTCACCAGGCTGACGGGGATGGTCACATTCGCCGTCTGGCTCCCGGTGTGCAGGTTTGTGACGCGGACGCGCACCATGCGGGCGTGCTGCCGATCGGCGGGGCGCGGCGCGGGGCCAAGCGCGTCGAGCAACTGGGCCGCCTCGTCGGCGGAGACCTGGCCGGACTCGATCATCTTCAGGATGCGGTTGCGCTCGCTGCCTGGGCTTGGCATTGATGATTCCTCTGACCGCAGCGCCGCGCAGCGACGCTGCGGCGTTTTTAGTACTACAGCCGGGGGGCCTTCAGCCCCCGGCTAGGTTCACGACGACCGCCAGCGCGAACGTCCAGACGGTGGGGCTCCAGGGATGGCCCACGGCCATGCCGCCGAGGACAAAGGTGATCCCCACCGACGTGGCCACGATGAGGTTGCCCCACAGCCCCGCCGCCTTCAGCCGCCAGTTGTACAGAAAGTCGAGCAGCCAGATGATCAGGCTGAGCCCGAGGGCCAGCGGGCCAAAGGCCAATGCGGCGGCCAGGCCGAGGATCGCCGTACAGTGTAGCGCATCAATGCCATCTCTCCGTTCTCTGGTACTACCTGCATTTATGGATACCTCCAGCCACAATTTGGTGCGAGGTTTCTTTGAACCCGTCCTCTCCTGCGCCCGCCGTTACGACCGTGGGGTCGGCTTGCCGTGATCATCGCGGTGCTGTATCAGCACCTGGTCGATCAGTGGGCTGAGGAGGCGCGGGCCTTTGGCTATGAGCCGATCCTGGCCTATCAGAGCAAGGCGCGTTGGCTCAACCCACTCAATCAGCAGATCATTCAAGGTGATGTAGATTGAGCATGCACGTCCGCAGATTGAGCATGCGCGCCCGCAGATTGAGCATGCGCGCCCAAAGATTGAGGATGCACGCTCAAAGATCGAGGATGCGCGCCCGCAGATTGAGGATGCGTGCCCGCAGATTGAGGATGCGCGCCCGCAGATCGAGGATGCACGCTCGCAGATCGAGGATGCGCGCCCAAAGATTGAGGATGCACGCTCGCAGATCGAGGATGCACGCTCGCAGATCGAGGATGCACGCTCGCAGATCGAGGATGCACGCTCGCAGATCGAGGATGCACGCCCACATACAAAGCCATCACGCCCGCAACATCCGATGAGCTTGACCTGGGATGAAGACGAACAACAACAGGTGATACATATGAGTCTCGCTCGTTGACGCCGCAGCATGTGCCAAGCTCAAAACCGACTCAAAATCTTTCTGGCCTGATGCGACCTTCAATCGTGCGCCATACAAGCCTATCCTGCTCATGTCAGTCATGGATCTGCTCGCCCAGCATATCATTGATGCCAACTTGATTCGACTCAACGCCGACCTGATGGACGCCTTTGATCTCTACTGGGTGCGTGTTGTGGGCGGAGATCGCGAGAGCAACCCGGTGATGCCCTTCAACCACATACGGAGCGAGGGCTTCTGGCATCTTGTAGACAGTGACGGGGTGGAGCCGGATTTGCAGCGTGTGGATCGCAATGAGATCTTCCGACGAATCAAAAGCCAGATCCTCTTCGCTCGGCTTGATGAGGATCTCTTTCATCTTCTCCACGTGTCCGAGAGTCGGGATGCGCTGCGGCGTGTGCTTGTTGAGACCTACTTTGCGCCAGAGGTGCGACCGATCATCGTTGAGGTTAGCCGAATCACGACAAGCTCATTTGAGTACAGTCGCGATCTGCTGAACCGCTCACGAGGTCGCTTCACGCTCCAAGAGGCTCCGTCAGTCGAAGAGGTATATGTCGCCGAGGTGCGCTCAACCGCGTTCCGGCGCGTAGTGGTAGAGGCGTATCATCACACCTGTGCGGTCTGTCGCATCCGCATCGTGACACCAGAGGGCCGCACGTCGGTTGCGGCAGCCCATATTGTTCCTTGGAGCTATAGCCATAACGATGATCCGCGCAACGGGATGGCGTTGTGTGGCCTGCATCACTGGATTTTTGACCAGGGTTTGGTGACGGTCACACCGGAATATACCATCAAGGTTTCGCCTATCCTCGCGCTGAATGAGCAACATGCTGGCCCGGTGTTGGCACTCGATGGGAAGGCAATCTATACGCCTGCGGATCGAATCCTCTGGCCGGCACGCATCGCGCTACGATGGCACATGCATACGATCTTTCGTCCAGTTAGCCCGCACACGTTGCTATGAACCCGATAAGACTTGCTCCAGAGCAAGCTCGCGTTCAGTTACGTTCAATCCCAGAAGACGCTTGATTGCGCTGGCGGTCAGTTGGATACTGTCGTGCGACTTGTTCATCTTGCCACGCACCATTGCCCGCCCCTCCCATAGCGCCTTGTTCTCGCGTGACCAATCAACATCCCCGAGGATCATCAGCCGCTCTTGCCAATCGCCAGGATGGGCAACAACCAGATCGTGCCCGGCCATCCCAATCGCCAGCAGTGTAACGGTATGCGAGTGAATATAATTCTGGCGTAGCGTTGCTGCGCTCATCTCTCGCCGAATCGCTCGTTGCCATTCCGGGATAACCTTGCCTAATGTCTGCCAGAACTCGTGTACACGTGCCGCCTGTTCAACGCTGACGGTATTCTTTGCTCCACTATTAAGCAGAGCCTCAGTTGCCTGATACACGGCACTCAGCGTGAAGAGCGCAGTCGAGCGGTTCGAGATGGTCGTTTTCTCTAACTCAATCAATCCCTGAAAGAGCGGTACATCATCAACAAGTTGCCGTACCAGCGTGGCAAGATCGCCATGATCATGGAGAACTTTTTTTGATCGGGTTGATGCCATCTGGCTTGGATGGAGATCAACATAGAGCGTGGCCGCACGACTCAATCCTGGGTCGGGAATAAGCATGATCGAAATCGTGTCATCACCGAGAGAAGGGTTTTGCGTGAGCAGTGATGTAATCGCTGCGCGGCGATGTTGCCCATCTCTGATAATCAACCGGGTACTCATGGGTATCTGCACGTGCCCTATCTCCGGCATCCCAGGCGCTAATGGCTCGAATGTCACCATCTCGTCTATAACCGCAATAAGTGGTGCCAGGGTATAGTCATCTTTTCGTGACGATAGATAGTCTGTCCACCGGGAGACAACGGACTGGTCAATGGTTTGTATTCGGCGCAGGGTAGCGGGAACCTCAGCTTCATCAAAGAGAAAGATCCGTGGCAGTAAACGTAGCTGACATTGAATGAGGTAATAGGTGTAGTTACCCTGGTGTCCACGTATCGCAGGAAAGGTGTAGGAGTTCATGGTTACTATAATCCCTCTGCAACAAGATCAATCCCGCTGATGTACCGTTCGATCCTGGTGATTGCCTCCAGGATATCCTCCAGATACAGGCGATAGTCCCTCGGCATAGATAACCTCGCTCAGGATAACCGGGCGTAACCGTGGCTTCAGCGTATCAACCAGTACCAGATCGACCGACAGGCCGAAAGTGTCTTCAAGCCAGAACTTGAGATTCATATAGCCATCGAATGATGGGTGTTCCATGTCTGTCAGAAAGTCCATGTCGCTGTTGGGCTGCGGCGTCCCACGTCGATATGAGCCAAACAGGCCAAGTGAGCGCACCCCTAACGACCGAAGTTGCGTGCGGTTGCGGGTCAGTTCGGCAAGTACCTCGGTAGCCGTCCACTGGTGTCTGGTTGTCAGGCTCATCGGCACATTGCTCCTGTATTGGCCTTGATTCTACGAGGCTTTGCGCAACGCTGACGCAAGTAAATTGGCATGCGCGACATAGGAACCCTTTCCTCATCCAACCAGCGTGCCGACAGGCAGTGCGAGACCGGATACGATAGGTGATGTGATCGTATCGCCGGGGAAGAGGCGTAGGATGCGGGTGTACTGGCCCCTAGTAGGGGCGGTATATTGTTCGATCATCTGCTGCGTGA
>CAISPW010000266.1 GCA_903887465.1 uncultured Oscillochloris sp.
CTGCGGCCCTACCAGATGATCGAGCGCGAGGGCTGGCGGATCGACGGACACTCGTTGCTGGCGGCGGCCAACCGCCGCACCCGAGGTGTGCTGATCATCTCGCCGCATAACCCCACCGGCGCGCTGGTGAGCGCCCCGCTGGCCGAACTGAGCCGCCTGGGCCTGCCCGTGATCTGCGACGAGGTCTTTGCGCCGTTTCATTATGCGGCCCCGCCGGCCCCGCCCCTGGCCAGCATCCACCCGGATCTGCCGATTTTTACGTTGAATGGCATATCGAAGCTGTTTGCCCTGCCCGATATGAAGCTGGGCTGGGTGGCCCTGAGCCAGGCCGCCTCTGGCTACGCTGGTCGGCTTGAGCTGCTTAATGACACCTTTCTCGGTGCCAACAGCCTCTCCCAGCATATGCTACCGCAGCTCTTCGCCGCCGGTGCGCCCTTTGTCGCTGCGATGGTCGCCCGTGTTCGGGGCAACCTCGACGCGGCCCTGGCCACCCTCGCGGGCCATCGCCGCCTGCGGGCTAGCCCGCCCGACGGCGGCTACTACCTTTTTCCGGCGGTCGATGGCTGGGACGATGAGGAGGCTCTGGCTTTGCACCTGCTCGACCACGGCGTCCTCGCCCACCCCGGCTTCTACTATGGTGACGTACCGGGATCCCACCTGATGATCTCGGCCCTGACCGAACCCGCTGCCTTCCGTGAGGGAGTCGCCCGCATGGCGGCGGCCCTTTAGGGGTAGTGCTAATATTGCATCTGTGCGTACCCTCGTGTATACTCGTCGTGATCAACGGCAGTCACACACCGATCGTATGCCCCTGTCCCATCTATGCTTGAGGAGCCGGAGTGGCAGATCGCTCGTCAAAGTCCGCCGCGCCGTCGGGCGACATGGATCAGTTCCTTCTGGACGCGCTCCTGAATGACGTGGTGCCGAGTCGGCGCGAGCAACTCGGGCCAGCCCGCCTGCACTCTGCGTCTGAGCAGCGCCGCGAGGCGCTACAGCCCTACCTCCGGCAAACTTGGCTTGATCGCGCCCTGCATCTCGCGGAGCGCGCCCTCGTCCTGTCGGCCGCTGCGGTCTTCCTCTACTGGCTGGCCGATGGCTATGGCCGCGACTGGCTCCACGAGTTGCGCAGCGCGCAGTCTGCCCAGGCCGCAGTCGACCCGCCCGCCGCACCCACGCCGGTGATGCGTATGCCCAACACTGCCCCGCCTGCGGTGGCGGCGGATCTTCCGGCGTTGCCCTTTACTACCCCCGATATGGACAGCCCGCAGTCCAGTTCGGAGTTTATGGCGCCCCAGCAGGGGTTGGCCATGCCTGCGGCCGCTGACCCGCGCCCGCAGCGCCTGATCATGCCCACGATTGACGTCGATACGCCCGTGAAAGATGTTTTTGTCGTCGATGGAGCCTGGCAGGTCGCTGACTACGCGGCGGGCTACCACGACGGGACGACTCTGCCGGGCAACACCGGCAATACGGTACTCTCTGGCCACGCCGGCTTGCGCGGTGGGGTCTTTCGCAATCTTGGAGATCTGCGCCCCGGCGACGATGTGCGGATCCAGACCGGCGGGTGGAGCTACACCTATCGCGTCCGCACGCTCACGTCAGTCTGGCCGACCCAGATCGAGGTGATGAACGCCACGCCAACTCCCGTACTTACCCTGATCACGTGTACTAACTGGGATACGCAGCGCCTGATTGTGATCGCCGATCTGATCAGCGCTCGACCGCGCAGCTGAAGCGAGGAGATGTTATGCAGCCGCCTGCCAAAGGTTCCCCACCCCCCCGAACTGGCCGTGGCCGCGCCCCCGCCCGCTGGACGGGATGGGAGCTAGCCCTCATCGTGCTCAGCGCCCTGATGATCGTGTTCCCGCTCTACGCTGAGGCGACGCGCTGGATTATGCCGCCCCTCGCCCCAGCGCAGGGGAGTGTCCCGAGCGCCGATCCGGCGGGCGGGGCGACCAGCGCTCCCGTCGTAAATACCGATGTGCCGCCGACTGATGTGCCGCCGACTGATGTGCCGCCGACCGATGTGCCGCCGACTGATGTGCCGCCGACCGATGTGCCGCCGACTGATGTGCCGCCGACCGACGCGGCCCCGACCAGCGCCCCGCCCACCGACGCGGCCCCGACCAGCGCCCCGCCGACTGACGCGGCCCCGACCAGCGCCCCGCCCACCGACGCGGCCCCGACCAGCGCCCCGCCCACCGACGCGGCCCCGACCAGCGTCCCAACGAGCGCCCCGACCAGCGCGGTCTCGACCAGTGCCCCGCCGACGGTGGTAGGCCCATCCATGAATCTATTGCCGACGTTTACGGATATTCCTCTGACCAGCACGCCAGTCAACACGCCGGTGCCGGGTGTGCCGACAAATACCCCCGTGCCCACCAATACGCCGGTGCCGGGCGTGCCGACAAATACCCCCGTGCCCACCAATACGCCGGTGCCGGGCGTGCCGACAAATACCCCCGTGCCCACCAATACGTCGGTGCCCAGCAATATCCTTGTCTTCAAGGTCTCATCGGTGTCTGATGTGGCTCCGGGCCAGCAGTTCAGCTACAGCATCTCGGTGATCACGAGTAACACGACCGACACCTCTGTGACGATGGTCGACACGCTCAATAGCAACCTGACGGTGCTGAGTGCCAGCGCGGGCGCGGGCGGCAGTTGCTCATCGGGGCAGCGGGTGAGCTGTAGCCTGATCATCCGCGATGTGAACCCGGCGTCGGTGACGATCCAGGTGCAAGTGAATCCCAGCACGCCGGGCAACACCGTGATCTCGAACGTCGCCAGCGTCGGCAGCACTAACTCAAGTACGGTGAACGTCCGTGTGATCGGCGTTGCTGTGCCTACATCTACACCTACCCAGGGGGGGACACCGTCTACGCCGACCCCGATCATCATGACCACGCCCACAAGCACTGGGACCATCGTGGCGCAGCCGTCAAATACACCGGCGACGACAACGGAGTTGCCCAGGCCGACCTCGAAGCCAGCTCCGGCTCCGGCGTCTGATCTGCAGCGCAAGCAGCCGACGGTAACGCCGCCGCCGCCACCGGCTCCGCCGACGCCAGAGCCGGCGGTTCCCACCGAGCCGCCCACCGCCGCGCCGGTCGTGGCGCGGCCCGCCGTGGTTCGTCCGACGGCTGTGCGTCGCACCCAGGTGCCGAGTACGAGTACAAGTGTAAGTACGAGCGCCCCGGCGACTCAGACGAATACGCCAGTAGCGAGCGGCCCGCCTGCGGATCTCTTCTTCCGCCTCGGCAGCGACTGGGGCAGCGCCTATCCCGGCCAGGATGTGAACTTTACGCTGGTGATCCGCAACATCCGCGCCGCGAGCGCGAGCGGTGCCAATACCCTGCGCAATGTGACGCTGCGCAGCCAGCTACCGTCTAACATCGAAGTGCGTGGGGCGAAGGCCGACCGAGGATCTGACCCGACGGTTGCCGGCAATGAGGTGCGCTATACGATCGCCCAGCTCGCCCCAGGTGAAGCCGTCGAGCTGACGGTCACCTCGCGGATCAGGCCGGGTGTCACATCAGGGACGCTTCTTGTCGCGCAGGGGCAGGCGCAGTACGATGGCCTGAGCGCGCCGATCTTCTCAAACGTGACGAGTGTTTTGGTTGTGGGCACCAGCCCCGCGCAGCAGACCGTGTCGCCCGCCGCGCAGCAGGCCGCAGCGCCCGCCGCATCAGCCACCGCAGCGCCTAGCCCGACCCGCACGGCGGCGACGGCGCTACCGTCCAGCAGCATGGGCGGCGGGGCAGCCATCGCCGCGACAACCCTCACGCCCACCGCCATGCCCACCAATGTGGTCAGCCCGTCCCCCGTGTCGGCACCGCTGCCCGCAACCAGCGGGGGCGTGCCGGTTGGAGGCGTTCTGCTCATGGGCATGACCATGCTTCTGCGCACCTGGCGCTTGCACCGGGCGCGCGAGCGGATCTAGCGTCCACACAGAACGACCGGCGCTGCAGCGTCGGTCGTTCTGTATGGGCGAGTCTCTGCTGACCGGCACCGTGGTGCCGGTCTCTTTTTGTGGACGCGCTATAGCTCAGGATGTTGTGTGTTGGGCGAGACGGCGGGGCTGCCAGCCGTCGAGGGCTATCCAGAGTACAACGGCCAGAAGCAACCAGTGGAGCTGGTTACGGACGACGACCAGCAGACCCACAACCTGGCGCGAGATCGGCAGGGCGTCGTAGAGGCGCTGGAGGCCGACTGCTGGCGCGGCCTGGATCTGGGCGAGCATCGCCCCAAGGCCAAGCTCGTCACCAACAAGACGGTAGATCTGCCACGTCACTGCCAGCGAGAACCCGATTGCCACGGCTGTCAGCACGAGAACCAGCAGGCTATACCATGACTTCGGTCGGGCCTGGGCCGATAGGGCGAGTACCGGCGCGCCCGGCACCAGAGCTAGGAGCTGGGCGGCGAGCTGTGGCGTCACCTCCCAGCGCAACTCCTGGCGCAGGATCTGATCGAGGGCGTCCTCTGGCTCGCGGGGTGGTGGCTCAGGTGTCGTGTTCATGTCTTACCTCCCGGCCAATTGGAACATCAGGTGCAGCGGC
The DNA here is from genome assembly GCA_903887465.1 of uncultured Oscillochloris sp. Taxonomy (GTDB): domain Bacteria; phylum Chloroflexota; class Chloroflexia; order Chloroflexales; family Chloroflexaceae; genus Oscillochloris. Next base: position 4,557 of record CAISPW010000266.1, read on the forward strand.
GCGATACGGGGCCGCTGGCCCTGCGGCTGGCTTTGTGGCGTGTTCGCCGCCGCGCGGGCGGCCGGCGGCTGCTCCTGCATCTCCAGGATCGTTGCCAGGCGTTCTTTGCCGCGCCGGATATGGCTCTTCACCGTATTTAGCGGAATATCGAGGATCGCTGAGATGTCGGTGTACTTCATATCCTCAAAATAGTAGAGTGTCAGCACGAGCCGGTAGTGTTCCTCAAGCTGGGCAAGCGCACGGCGCACCTGGGCGCGTAGTTCGTGTGAGTCAAGAGCCTGGGCCGGGTCGGACCAGCGGTCGTCATCGGCGATGCTGGCGATCTGGTCGGACTCCTCATTCTCGTCGGAGGGTGCGGCGATCTGAACCTGACGGCCGCGCCGCCGCAGTTCATCGCGGCAGAGATTCACCACCAGGCGGTAGAGCCAGGTCGTAAAGCGACTCTCGCCGTTATATTGCGGCAGCGCGCGGAAGAGCCGGATGAACGCCTCCTGGGTTAGGTCGGCGGCGTCCTCGGGGTTCTTGAGTACGCTCATCGCGATGCTGTAGACATAATGTTGCTGACCAAGCACCAGTTGGGTGAGCGCTTGGGAGTCGCCCTGCTGGGCGAGAGCGATCAGTTCGCGGGATGGTTCTGCCACCGTGTACGTTCTCCTGGCGCAGCTGCGCCGCCGTCATTAGATGGGCTCCATATGCTGGGGCTATGACGACGGGCCTGGGGGAAAAGTTGCAGTGGGGGGAGAATGGCGTCACGGGACAGGGTCGTAGCCGCCGTTTGCCCAGGGGTGACAGCGCAGGATACGCTTTACAGTGAGCCAGCCGCCCCTCACAAACCCGTGTTTGCTGATCGCCTCAACGCCGTACTGTGAGCATGTAGGGGTGTAAATACAACTCGGGGGGATCCACGGAGAGATGGCGACCTGGTAGAAGCGGATGAGCTTGAGTGCGAGCCAACGCATCATGGTAAGGATGAAGGATGTAAGGATGAAGGATGAAGGATGAAGGATGAAGGATGAAGGATGAAGGATGAAGGATGAAGGATGAAGGATGAAGGATGAAGGATGAAGGATGAGGGATGAAGGATGAAGGATGAAGGATGAAGGATAAAGGATGAAGGCTCATCCTTCATCCCTCATCCCTCATACTTTTACTCGAGGGGTTCTTTGCCGATGTTGAAGCTGCACGAGGGCGCGCCCTGGGCCATGCAGGTACACTGTTCGACGGCGAAGCGCCGACCGCCGGAGACCCATGCGGTCGCCTCTTCGATAATGCCGCGAGCGACATAGAAGACCGGGCCGGGCTCGGGGCGAACGATACAGTTCGAGCACCTAGTGATATGGTAGACGAACTGCCCGCGCTCTTCTTCGACGTGGCTGGACTGATCGCTGAAGCGGTCGAACGTCTGGGCGGTGGCGTTGAGCGCGATCTTCAGCTTCATCGTGATCGGCATCAGCTTCAGGGCCAGGTCAGCCATACCGAGCAGCGGGCCAAACTCTTTCAGGCCGAGGGAGAAGGCGACGCGACCGGCGCGCAACTCAAGGCCACGGGCACCACGCGGGCCGTACATCGTGCCGAGGGCCACCGAGGTCGCCGAGATCGCCTCAAAGGGGAACTCGCGCTTCAGATCATTGGGCGGGTACGCTTCCAGATACTGCGGCAGGTCGGCTAGGCGAAGCAGCGCCTTTACACCGTTTTGCCCCATCACCTCTTCGAGCGACAGGAAGGTTAGGCGGCCAATCTTATTAGGGTAGTGCAGGCCACGGAATGCTTCTACGCTCGTCATGGGATCTCTGGCTCCTTACACAGCTACGAGGAGAACGGCAGTGTAGACGCCGCGACGCTGACACTATACCAGAAAACTGCGACTATCGCATCACTGGCGCACAGTCTCCCATACCAGGTGGGACAGCTCGGGCAAGATCAGCTTCTCCAGGGCGAGGCGAACGGCGGCGGTAGAGCCAGGCAGACAAAAGATCAGGGTAGCCGCGTAGGTTCCCGCAGTTGCCCGCGAGAGCATCGCGCCTGGGCCGATGTCAGCGTATGACAGCATACGGAAAAGCTCGCCAAACCCAGGCAGACGCTTTTCAAGCAGGCCGTCGATCACTTCAAACGTGCTATCACGGCGAGCGATGCCGGTACCACCGTTGGTAATGATCAGCTTGCAACCCTCGGATGCGAGGGCACGAACAAGAGCGGCTATTTGCGCCGGCTCATCGTGAACTATCTCGTATCTTACCACATCATGGCCGACTTGTGTGAGCGCAGCGCGGATCGCAGCCCCGCTCGTGTCTGTCTCGAACGTGCGCGTATCGCTGACGGTGATCACACCGCAGCGAATAGGTTCGGGGCTTTCGACACGGGCGCGCTGCTGGTGTTCGTGGTATCCCATAAGGCACACAAAAGGCATGTGGAAGGGGACTCGCCAGATAATCCCTATCCTACCACGAGTGCGTTAACGTGTCCACTAGATGCGGTAGAACACCCAGGGCTGGTGCAACGTCGCTGGGGCTGCGCCCCAGACCGCGCTTTTGGTTGGTTTTTGGCGGATTCGCCGCCAAAAACCAACCAAAAAAAGATCTTTCGGGGGTGGCTTTGCC
>CAISPW010000267.1 GCA_903887465.1 uncultured Oscillochloris sp.
CCGGTGCTCTCCGGCTAAAGCCTCGACTCCATGCGACAACTTTCATAGGATTGCGATACGCTCCTGCGGCGCTGCTATTTTGTAATGATTACCCCCACCTCCGAGCGTGCAATGGCGAGCGTCTTTGATATATGTAGGCGTGAGTTGGCCCAGTGAGGATGCGGGATAGCTATCTGGCGTGCTACATAGCTTGAGCAGCTATGCAGCACGGGGCAACAGGAACAGGCGATTTTGCTTGTTGGCCCATTTATCAGGGCTGTGGTGTTGTTTCGGCTCCCGCAGCATCGGCGTCCTGCTGATCCAGCAGCCAATCGTGCAGCACATTGATCACTTCCTGATCACCCCGCAGCGCTTCGGAGCCGTGCGCGACGAACTGGCCAATTTGGCCTGCGCCGCTGGCCCCGGCTTTGAGCCAACCCTGGCCTGGCAAACATTGATGCGCTGGCTGTTCTACTTTCTGCCCACGCGCTACACCCGGCTGCCCTCACGTCACTCCGAAGTGGTGGGACGGGCAACCCGTAGCGACCGGTAGCGAAGCCGCCGCGCCTTGACATCTTCGCCCCGAGCCTCTACCATTGAGCATCGGCGACCCAGGCGTTCGCCAGGATTCGAGGGGAAGACCATCATGGCCGAAGAACTTCTCAGCGGGCTGAATCCCGCCCAGCGCCGCGCCGTCGAGGCGATTGACGGGCCGGTGCTGGTGCTGGCCGGGCCGGGCAGCGGCAAAACCCGCGTGCTCACCCACCGTATCGCCCACATGATCCGCACGGTCGGCGTCGATCCCTACCGTATTCTGGCCGTCACCTTCACCAACAAAGCTTCCCGCGAGATGAGGGAACGCCTCGACATTCTGGTCGGCCCCAACGACGCCCGTGCGCTGACCGCCGGCACCTTCCACAGCCTGTGTGCGCGCTTCCTGCGCCGTGAGATCGTCCACCTTGGGCGCGGACGTGACTTCACGATCTACGACAGCGATGACCAAGAGCGGCTGATGCGCCGTGTCCTGCGGGAACTGAACCTCGACGAGAAGCAGAACCCGCCGCGCGCCATGCTCGGGCGCATCTCCAGTGCCAAGAACGAACTGGTCTCGCCCGACGATTTCGCCCGCCTCAGTCACACCTACGCCGCCGAGATCACCGCGCGCTGCTACGCGCACTACCAGCAACTGCTGCACGAGAGCAACGCCCTCGACTTCGACGACCTGCTGGTCGAGATGGTCCACATCTTCGCGCAGTTCCCCGAGGTGCTGGAGAAATACCAGAAGCGCTACGAGTACCTGCTGGTGGACGAGTACCAGGACACCAACAAGGTGCAATACACGCTGGTGCAGAACCTCGCCGGTGCGCGGCGGAATTTGTTCGCCGTGGGCGATGAAGATCAGTCGGTGTACGGCTTTCGCGGTGCCGACATCCGCAACATCCTCCGGTTCGAGCAAGACTACCCCGACGCCCAGGTGATCATGCTGGAGCAGAACTACCGCAGCACCCAGGCCATCCTCGACGCGGCCCAGGCGGTGATCGCCGGGGGCGGCAAAAAGAAGCACCTGAAGAAGCTGTGGACGCAGAACGGGGCCGGGCTTCAGGTGAGCCTGCACGAGGGTTACGACCAGAGCGAAGAGGCCAAGTTTGTCGTCGACGAGATTGCGCGCCTGGTGGCATCCGGCGACTACCGCTACCGCGACTGCGCGGTGATGTACCGAATCAACGCCCAATCTCGCGCCCTGGAAGAGGCGCTCATCCCACGCGGCGTACCCTACCAGATCGTCGGCGGCCCCCGCTTCTACGAACGCAAAGAGATCAAAGACGTATTGGCCTACCTGCACCTAGCCTATAACCCCTACGACCGCCTTAGGCTAGGGCGAGTGCTGAACTGGCCTGGCCGGGGCATTGGCGAGCGCAGCGAGTCCGAGTTGCAGCGCTGGGCCATCGAGCTAGGCGTACCGCCCTTCCAGGCATTACGCGAGCTGGAAGATCTGCCCTCGCCGTTCAGCGCGCGGGCCAAAAACGCCCTGCTCAGCTTCCTGGCGATCATCGACGAACTGATCGTGGCGCAATCCAAACTGCCGCTGACCGAGCTGATCGACATGATCCTGGGCCGCCTGGAAGTACGCGAGACCCTCGTGCGTGAGTACGGCGCTGAGGAGGGCGACGACCGCTGGCGCAACGTCCAGGAGCTGCGCAACGTAGCGACCGAATACAGCGGCCTGCCGATCGAAGCCCAGTTGCCGACATGCCTGGAGGAGATCGCACTGGTGGCCGAGGTAGACAAGATGGACGGCAAGGCCGACGCGATGACCTGCATCACCCTGCACCAAGCCAAGGGGCTAGAGTACCCCGTAGTCTTCCTGGTTGGCCTGGAGGAAGGGCTGCTGCCGCACAGCCGCTCCAGCGACGACCCCGAGAAAGTCGAGGAAGAGCGTCGGCTGCTCTACGTCGGCATGACCAGAGCGCGCCAGCGGCTCTACCTATGCCACGCCTTCCGCCGGTTGAGCTTCGGGAGGGTAAACATCAGCACGCGCACACGCTTCCTGGCCGACATCCCGGCGGCGCTGCTCAAACAAACGAAGAAACGCGCCCCGACGACGGCATCTTCGCAGACGAACAACATGTTCACCGGACGCGGCGGCTACGGCGGCGCGCCGCCGCGCGGCCCCACGGCTACGAAAGATCTCCCGCCGCGCCCGGTCGCCCCCGCCGAAGTGAGCTTCTTTATCGGCCAGCCCGTGTGCCACGCCACCTTCGGCGAAGGCGTGGTGATGGGCAGCCGCTTGGTTGACGGCGACGAGGAGGTAATGGTCAGCTTCGCGGACAAGCAGCGCAAGCTGCTGGCGAGCTTCGCCCGGCTAGAGAAGCTGTGATCGCGGACGGCGCAACTGCTCCACCAGAAACTCGCGCAGCGCCCGCGCCGCCGGCGAGGCCACCCGGTCGCCCCGCCAGACCACACCGAGCGACCGGTTGAGCTTCTGGTCGGAGACGCGCAGCGCCACCAGATCGGTGGCCCCCTGCACCGCCAGGCGCGGCACCAGGGCGATCCCCACCCCGGCAGCCACGAAGCGCAGCAGGGTATCCGTCTCTCCGCCATCGAGTACCACCCGAGGGCTGAACCCAGCCCGCTCGCAGGCCACCAGAGCCGCCTCGCGCAGCTCGTAGTTCTCTGGCGAGAGGACCCATGGCTCGCCCTGGAGTTCGCTGATCGTCACCTCGCTCCGCCCGGCCATAGGATGGCCGAGCCACACCGCGATCACCATCTCCTCGGTGAAGATCGGCACCACGGTGAGGTTCTCGTCATCGACCGGCAGCGTCACCACGGCAACATCAGTCAGCCCGGTCTCCAGCAGGTCGAGCAGCGTCTGCACGCCGGCCTCGTGGAGTCGCAACTCGATGCCGGGATAGCGCTTATTGAAGGTTGCCAGCACCGTCGGCAGCAGTTGGGTACCCACGGTGGGCGGCGCACCGACGGTAGCCCGCCCCTTGCGCAGCCCGATCCGCTCCGCCATCTCGGCGCGGGCGGCCTCGACCTGCGCCATCACCGCGCGCGCGTGGGGCAGCAGCGACTCGCCCGCCTCGGTCAGCCGTACGTTCCTCCCGACCCGGTCGAACAGCGCGACCCCCAGCTCGTGTTCAAGCTGGCTGATTTGCTTGCTCAGGGCCGGCTGGGCGATGTGTAGCTCGGCAGCCGCTCTGGTGACGTGAGAGTGGCGGGCCACTGCCTCAAAGTAGCGCAGGTGTCGCAGTTCCATAAATTCCTACAGCGGCGCTGCTCGCACCGCATTGGGCGGCGTCCGCCGCGAGCGCACGTCCCTCAAGTATAGCAGATCGGTGAGATCTGCGTGCTATAATGGGCCGCACGTCATTTTAGGCAGCGTGCGTCATATCCAGAGGTTCCCGCATGTATCGCCCCGCCGTACTAATCATCGCCCTGCTAGCCCTCGCTGTTCTGCTCGTCCCTGCGGCCCCGCCCGCCGTCGCCGCGCCGGCCGCCCAGCAAAGCGACGCCTTCGCCTTCTATCCGCAAACCGGCCACAACGTCGGGATGCAGATCAAGCAGTACTTCGATGCCAACGGCGGCCTCGATGTCTTCGGCCTGCCGCTCACCGAGCTCTTCGCCGACGGCAGCGGCCTTCAGGTGCAGTACTTCGAGCGCGCCCGCTTCGAGCTGAACCCCACCGTCGCGCCCGCGCAGCGCCTTGGCCTCACGCGCCTGGGTGCCATCCTCACTGCGGGCCGCAGCGAGCCCGCCTTTGCCTGGCTCGCCGCCGCGCCCGATCCGGCGCGCAGCTTCTTCACCCAATCCGGCCACTCGCTCGGCGGAGCCTTCGGCTGGTTCTGGCAGACCCACAACGGCCTCAGCGTCTTCGGCTACCCAATCTCCGAGGAGTTCCAGGAATGGAACGAGACCGCCGGCCAAGTCTACCTGGTTCAGTACTTCGAGCGGGCCCGCTTCGAGTACCACCCGGAGAACGTCGGCACGCCCTACGAGGTGCTGATCGGCTCCCTCGGTCGCCAGATCCTTGACCGCGACCCGTCTGCGGTGGCCGCCCTCGCCCCGGCGCACCCCGTCGAACTGCTCGGCCAGGCCAGCACCGGATTCTCCACCTCCGCCAGCGAGCGTATCACCAACATCACCCGCGCCTCGGAGATGATTGACGGCTACGTGGTACCGCCGGGCACCGAGTTCTCCTTCGCCGGCGTCGGCGACTTCTCCGAGGCCAACGGATTTGTCGATGGCTACGCGATTGTCTCCGGTCGTATCGAGAAGGTCGTCGGCGGCGGGCTCTGCCAGGTTTCCACCACCCTCTTTCGTGCGGTTTCCAACGCCGGTCTCCAGGTGACCCGCCGCATCGGCCACAGCCACGTGGTCTTCTTCTACGAAAATATCCTCGGCTTCGACGCCACCGTCTACACGCCTGACGTCGACTTTCGCTGGCGCAACGATAGCCCCAGCCCGATCTATATCGCCGGTACGGTAGATCTCAGCACCTCGCGGATGACCTTCCAGCTCTGGGGTCTCAGCGATGGCCGGACGGTCGCCTACGATGGTCCCTACCCGAAGAACTGGACAAAGCCCAGCCTGCCGACATGGCAATTTGATCCGACCCTGCCCAAGGGCGCGGTGCGCCAACTCGTCCACGGTCGCTCCGGCGTCGATGTGAACTACTACCGTACCGTCACGTTCGCCGACGGCCGCACCCGCCGCGACACCTACTACACGCATTACACGCCCTGGGAGGACTTCTTCATCTACGGCCCCGGCGTCACCCCGCCCAGCAACGTCCAGGTCGTCCCGCCTAAGCCGTAAGGAATCTCCGCGATGAGCGTCGATCTCTACCCGCTGTTTACCGGGCACAAGATCATCGAGCCGATCTGGGGCGGCCATCGCCTGGCAGATTGGCTCGATCTCCCCCCGCCCCGCCCCGTCCGCCTCGGTGAGATGTGGCAGGCATATGATGTAAACCCCGTGATCAACGGCCCGCTGGCCGGCTGTAGCCTGGCCGAACTGGCCCGCGCGTATGGCCCCGACCTGCTGGGCCGCCGCAGCTTCGCCCGCTTCGGGGCCGATTTCCCGCTGCTGGCCAAGCTTATCGATGCCGCCGACCGGCTCTCCATCCAGGTTCACCCCGATGATACCTACGCCTACACGCACGAGGCCGCCACCGGCTTCCATGGCAAAACCGAGGCGTGGTATATCCTCGATGCCGTTCCCGGCGCTGATGTGATCTACGGACTCCGCCGCCCCAGCGACCGGGCCACCTTCGCCGCCGCCGTGCGCGACGGCGGCCTGGAGGATCTGCTCCAGCGTATCCCGGTCGCCCCCGGCGATGTGATCTTCGTCCCGGCCGGCACCATCCACGCGATCAACGCCGGGATCATGCTCTTCGAGATCCAGCAGAAGTCCGACCTGACCTACCGTGTCTACGACTACAACCGCCACGATGTCAAGACCGGTCGGCTGCGCGAGTTGCACCTGGAGAAGGCTCTCGATGTCAGCGACTTCGGCCCAGTTTGCCACGGCAAATCCTTTGCCCTGGCCCTGGCCTCCGGGCGTGATCTGCTGGTCGCCTGCCCCTACTTTGCCCTGGAGCGCTGGCAGATAGCGGGCGAGGTCATCCTGGACGACCAGGGCAGCTTCGAGATCCTGACCCTGATCGACGGCGGATGCCAGCTCATGTGGCCCGGCGGCAGCATCTCGCTTGGCCGGGGCAACTCCGTCGTTCTTCCCGCGAGCTTAGGCGTCTGCGCTCTCGTCGGTGCCGCCACCCTGCTCCGCGTCTATATGCCCGACCTGCACTCCCTCGCGGCACGCTTGCGCGCCGCCGGACACCCCGACGATCTGATCTCCGCCGCGCTGCATCCGTAAGGGGAGGAGGTTTCAGGGAAGGCTTTGCCTTCCCTGAAACCTCCTCCCCTCCATGATATGAAAAACACCTACCGATTTTTCGTGTCGCCCGCATCCTTTAGCGGCGACTCCGTGCGCGTGCCCGACGCCGAGCTGGCCCGTCAGCTCGGCCGGGTGCTGCGCCTGAACCCTGGCGACCGCGTGCTTATGCTGGATGGCGAGGGCGATGCCTGCGAGGTTGAGCTGACGGAGCTGGGGCGCGATCTCGTGGCCGGTCGGGTGCTGCACCGCACGCCCGCCGTCGAACCCGCGCTCGACCTGACGGTCTATGTCGCCCTGCTGCGCCCCGAGCGCTTCGAGTGGGTGCTGCAGAAAGGCACCGAGCTAGGCGTGCGCCGCTTTGTGCCCGTCCACTTCGCCCGCTCCCTGCCGACCGACCGCGCCGACGGGCGCAAGGCCGAGCGCTGGCAGCGGATCATTCGCGAGGCCGCCGAGCAGGCATGTCGCGGTCGCCTGCCCGAACTGGCCGCGCCCCTCGGCTTCGCCGACGCATGCGCGGCGGCCTGTGGTGCCGCCCTGCCGATCATCCTCTGGGAGGGCCAGGCTCCGCATCTACGCGAGCTGCTGCGCCGCCCCGGCCCGCCGCCGCCAACGGTCGCCATCCTCTCCGGCCCCGAGGGCGGCATCGCCCACGAGGAACTGACCGCCGCCACCGCGTGTGGCATCATGCCCGCGTCCCTTGGGTCACGCATTTTGCGCGCCGAAACCGCCCCCATCGCCGCAGCGGCGGCCATCTGCTACGAACTCGACCAATAACCCGCCACCCTGTCACCCCGTCAGGAATCTCCATGGTACGTACCAGCCGCGCCGTCATCTACGCTGCCCTGTCCGCCCTGCTGATCGGTGTGATCACCTTCTTCGGTGGCTGGCTCACCGCGCGTGCCGTCGGCAGTTCGCCCATCGACACCTTCTTCTCCAGCGTGGCCAGCAGCGGTGCCCGCGCGCAGACCCCGGCCGACGCCCGCACGCAGTTCGCCGTCTTCTGGGATGTCTGGGATCTGGTGCAGAGCGAGTTCTACCATCAGGCTCCCCTTGATGGCCAGAAGCTCGCCTACGGCGCGATCAAGGGCATGCTCGCGGCCCTCGATGATCAGTACACGACATTTCAGGAACCTGACCTGGCCGCCCAGAGCCGCGAGTCGATGCAGGGGTCATTTGAGGGTATCGGTGCCTTCCTGCGCGTGGCCAGCGGCGAGATCGTGATCGACCGCCCGATCAAGGGGTCGCCAGCCATCAAGGCCGGGGTTCAGGCGGGCGACGTGATTGTCGCGGTGGACGGCGAGTCCCTGGCACCACTGATTGTCGGCCTCAGCGACGCCGACGCTACCGCGAAGGCGGCCGCGAAGATTCGCGGCCCCAAGGGCAGCCGCGTCACCCTCAGCATCCGCCGGGCGCCGGACGCGCCGCCCTTCGTGGTAACGATCACCCGCGACGAGGTGCCGATCATCAGCGTCAACGCCCAGATGCTCGACAACGGGGTGGCCTATATTCAGATTACCGAGTTTAAGGCCACCACCACCCAACTCCTCGACGATGCGCTGCGCGAGATCGTCCCACAGCAGCCGCGCGGCATCGTCCTCGACCTGCGCAACAACCCGGGCGGATACCTCACCATCGCCCAAGAGGTACTCGGTCGGTTTTACGACGGGGTCGCGCTCTACGAAGAGGAGAATGACGGCGTCGTCAAGGAACTGAAGACCATCGCCGGGCCGACCGACCTGCGCCTCTATGGTCTGCCCATGGTGGTGCTGATCAACGCCGGGTCGGCCAGCGCGTCCGAGATCGTCGCCGGTGCCCTGCGTGATGTGCGGCCAAACACGAGCCTGCTTGGCGAGAAGAGCTTCGGCAAGGGGTCGGTGCAGAATATCCACCAGATGCGTGACGGCAGCAGCGCGCGGATCACCATCGCGCACTGGCTTACCCCCAACCGCTCGGCAATCCACAAGGTCGGCATCACACCGCAGTACGAGGTCCTCGCCTCGGACGCGGCCCAGTACGCCGTGCCCTGTGTGGCCGACCGCCGCCCGCCCGAGGGCCGCAAGGAATGCGGCGACGCCCAGTTGCTCAAGGGTCTGCGCCTGCTGAAGTAGTGCCGTCGCCTGGGGGCCACAAGTCCTCAGAATTATGCCACGTCCTTGGGGCTGCGCCCCAGGCCGCGCTTTTGGGTGGTTTTTGGCGGCGAAGCCACCAAAAACCACCCAAAAAAGATCCTTCGGGGCTGGCAAAGCCGCCCCCAACCCCCCGCCGGAGGCGCGTGGCAACCGCCCTGTACACACACGTGCCCGCCTGGTGTTCCAGGCGGGCACGTGTGTGAAGCTGAGGACGCCGTTTGCGCGGCACAAACGGGGTATGTCCGAGGGAGCCCCGCAAGAACGCGAGGCCGTAGGATTTGAAGAGGAGACCCTGCGTTCTCACACGTCAGCGAAGAACCCGTGGTCGTGAGCAGCGAACCACGGTCACGCTGGAATTCGACGGTCGACGCCCTCGGCCTCACCACTTAGTATAGCGATTCGGCGGCTACATTGTGAGAAGAGCCCTTCACCGTGAGTTATTGTATGTCTACGTCCTGGGCGACAGGCAGGGCTGGTGCAAAGTCACTGGGGCTGCGCCCCGCCCCAGACCGCGCTTTTTGGGGATGTTTGGCGGCGAAGTCGCCAAACATCCCCAAAAAAAAGATCGTTCGGGGATAGTGAAGCCACCCCCAACCCCCCCGCCAGAGGCGACGTTGCACCAGCCCTGGGGCAACAAGTTGTACGATAGGTGTACGTAACTACCTAGTGGTACACTCATCTAGGATAGAGAGAGAGGGAAGACATACTATGCCACGGATTACACGACGACGTACCTTATCCGCGAATACGATCTCCCCGCAGCCACGGCGGAGTTCGGGCCGCGTACTGATAGATCTACTAAAAATAACGCTCTACGCGACGATTCTCCTGATCTTCAGCTCCACCTTGATCGCCCGATACGAGATTGAGCAGACGAGCATGGAGCCGAACTTCCACCCTGGGCAGCGGATCATCGTCAGCCAGGCTGGGCGCGCCTATGGGAGTTGGCTTAGCGGCTCGGCCTATGCCGCGCACCCGAGCTCTGCCGCCGCCATCGGTCTCCAGCGCGAACAGATCGTCGTCTTCTACGAGACGGACGATCAGAGCGAGCCGCCGCTGATCAAGCGCCTGATCGGCCTGCCAGGCGACCTTGTCGCGATCCACGACGGCGGCGTCTTCATCAATAATCGGCGCGTCCCCGAGCCATATCTGAGCGTCCCTACCGACTGTTCGGCGTACTGCTCCCTCACCCTCGGCGCTGATGAGTACTACTTTCTGGGTGACAACCGCCCGGTGAGTCACGACTCGCGTCAGTTTGGGCCGGTTCCCGGCAACCGGGTGATTGGACGGGTTGTGATGCGATTTTGGCCCCTCGATCAACTGACCATCTTCTCTTGAGCGGCGGGATCGGTCGCGCCTGATCATGCGGCCGCGCGTTTGGCAATCTGCGAGTTCGCTCGCCGCTGAGGTGAAAATAGCCGATAGCCGATAGCCGATAGCCGATAGCCGATAGCCGATAGCCGATAGCCGATAGCCGATAGCCGATAGCCGATAGCCGATAGCCGATAGCCGATAGCCGATAGCCGGGCATCAGCGGCCATGTTCATCTGGTGTTGTGCGGCGGAGCCGCATGGTTGTCTCTCGTGAAAACGATTATCAGGTTCATGGCTCGTGTGTCAGGCACACATCAGCAGTTTACCTGAAGCCTGAGATCGCCACTCTACTGTACTATGCAGGGCGACGGGTTTGGCCTTTTGCGCAAAATAGTGGCTGCAAAAAACCGGAAAACTATTTACAAGTATCCCAGTATACATCTCCTGTTTAACGTATCTTAATGGGCTAGGACTTGAATCCTATTGACAGGATTGCAAGATCATATTAATATGCGTTTACCTTTGTGTGAGGGGGTGGCTCGCAATCGTAGCGAAGACACAGAGATCTGAGAGCGTATTTTTCTGTAAATACGGTAGAACGTCAGGTAGCGCAGCATCACGACACGACATCTCAGCCGCTCAGATACACCTGATATCCAACTGATACTTGCGGAGATCTACGACCTATGTTAGACTTCCGGTATCCCAACCCTTATGCCATTGTGGTACAGAGAGACACCATGAGCGTGTTGCGGGCGAAAGCCTTGCGCTACTCGACCACAGAGACAAGAGTGAGGTGGACTGCTCCATGATTGAGCTCAACCGTAACCAGCCGCCATCGCAGCTGCGCACTGACCTGCAATCACTTCAACGCAGAGCTGCTCACCGCCGTGATCACCACAGACAAAACTTTCAGCCGTTCGCAGATCTGAGCCGCATCATTGCCTCTGCGCTCAGCTCCCCCGGTTCCTGGCTCACGAAGCTCCCGGCCCGCTTTCTGCTCCATACGGTCATTATTTTAACCGTACCCCTCGCGCTTATGCTCGGCACTCTGGTGGCCCGGCCCGCCGCTGCGCCCGAGGTGGCGCTTGCTTCCTCTCAGGATATGCTCGTCGGCATTGGGCCGATTAGCCTGGATGGGACTAGTACCTTCACCCATGTCGGCGACCCGCCCCTGGACGATACCGAGGCGTTGCCCGTACCCCTCTCGCTGATCTCGCGCAGCGCCCTACTGGCACCGCTGATCGTCTCGGCGACGATCTCCGGTGATGTCGTGAAGCTGCGCAACGGACCCGGCATGGCCTACGATGATGTCAGCCGGATCAACGGCGGCACATCGATCGAGGTTCTCGGTCGCCACGAGGAGTGGCTACAGATCCGTCAGGCCGGTGACCCCACGCGCTACTGGGTCGCCGCCGAGCTGGTTGATATCCCCGAGGCGGTGATGTACGCCCTCGATGTGGTTCCGAGCGAGCTGATTCCGCTGCCGCCACCGCCTAAGGTAGGCGTGGTGATCGAAGAAGGTCTCAACCTGCGCGATGGCCCTGGCACAAACTACATGAGCATGGCCCGCATGGGCTCGGGGCAGGAGCTCACCCTGGTTGAGCAGTTCCAGGGCTGGTTTCTGGTCGAGTATGGGAGCCAGTACGGCTGGGTGACGCGGGACTTCCTGACTATTGTGGACGGCGTGGTTGATCGCGTGCCGGTATCCCAGACGATTCCTGACCCGAACCCGTCCCTGGTTGGCGCGGTGCTTGAGAACGCGGTGAACATGCGCAAAGGCCCCGGCTCGGCCTACGAGCGGCTCGGCTCCGTGAACGCCGGTTCCCAGGTGGCGTTGCTGGCCAAGCACAAGGACTGGTTTAAGGTTCAGCTCGACAATGGCACCAAGGCATGGATCTTCTCCGACCTGCTGAAGATCTCACCGATGGCGGTGCGGCGCGTGCCGACGACGAGTAACTTCCCGGCGCTGCCGAGCCGCGTCACGATCACCCGGGGTTCCGACGGGGCGATTAACATCCCAGCCAGCGGTGATGTCGCCGGCTATGCGGTGCAGTTTATTGGCTATCGCTACCGCTGGGGCGGCAGTAGCCCCAGCGGCTTCGACTGCAGCGGCCTGACCAGCTATGTCTACCGGCAGTTCGGCGTGGGCCTGCCCCACAGCTCCGCCGGCCAGTTCAGCACCAGCTACGGCACAATGATCGGCAATATGGGCAGCCTCGCCCCCGGCGACCTCGTCTTCTTCGCGGGCACCGGCGGCAGCCGTGGTATCTCCCACGTGGCGATCTATATTGGCGGCGGCCAGATGGTTCACGCGATGACCCCAAGCTATGGCGTGCAGATCTCGAGCGTGTGGAGCAGCTACTGGCAGAACCACTTCGTGGGTGCCATCCGACCCTATCGCTAGACTGCCGCTAGCACGAATATCAGAGGGCGGCGCGGGCGACATGTCGCTCGCGCCGCCCTTTTGTGCGCCCTTGCCCTGTCTGCCAATTGCGAGTAGAATCGACCGGCCCGCCCAACGGCGCGGGCATTGGAATGCGTACAGAGAAAGACGAGTGGACATGAAAGGTCTCGTACTCAGCGGCGGGAAGGGCACACGCCTCCGCCCGATCACCTATACGAGCGCTAAACAGCTGGTGCCGGTGGCGAATAAGCCGGTCCTCTTCCGCGTGATCGAGGCCATCCGCGACGCGGGGATCGATGATATTGGGATTGTGATCGGCGACACCGGCGATGAGATCCGCGCCGTTGTGGGCAGCGGCAAGCGCTGGGGCATCCAGATTACCTACATCCCCCAGGATGCGCCTGCGGGCCTGGCGCACGCGGTGAAGATTAGCCGCGACTTCCTCGGCGATGACCGCTTTGTGATGTTCCTGGGCGACAACTGCATCCAGGGCGGGATCAGCCCGCTGATCCAGCAGTTCGGCCAGAGCGCGTATAACGCGCAGATCGTCCTCAAGAAGGTCTCCGACCCGCGCTCGTTTGGCGTGGCCGAACTCGATGAGGAGGGCCGGATCACACGCCTGGTAGAGAAGCCCCGCGAGCCGCGCAGCGACCTAGCCCTGGTCGGGATCTATATGTTCGACCGCCACATCTGGGACGCGGTCGCCGCCATCCGTCCCTCGGCCCGTGGCGAACTGGAGATCACTGATGCGATCCAGTGGCTGGTCAGCAGCGGGCTTCTGGTCTACCCCTATATCCACGAGGGCTGGTGGATCGACACCGGCAAGAAGGACGATCTGCTAGAGGCGAACCGCCTGGTGCTGGACGAGATGGCCCCGGCAGTATACGGCTATGTGGATCGCGACTCGCAACTGATCGGGAAGGTGATCATCGAGCCAGGGGCCGAGATCATCAACAGCACGATCCGTGGCCCGGCGATCATCGGCGAGAAGACGCGCATCCTCAACTCGTACGTTGGCCCATTCACGTCGATCTACCACGACTGCGTGATCGAGGACAGCGAGATCGAACACAGCATTATGCTGGAGCATAGTGCCGTGCGCGGCCTGCCGCACCGCCTGGAGGACAGCCTGATCGGGCGGAATGTTGAGGTGGCCCGCAGCCCGCTGAAGCCCAGAGCCTACCGCCTGATGCTGGGCGACAACAGCAGTGTGGGGGTACTCTAGCGGCTCGCCATTTAGGAGATGTTCGGGATGGCTTGTCCCTTAGCCTCGTTTTCGGGCGACGATCACGAGCGTCCCACAGGTGAGCTCATCGCGGGTGTAGTCCGCCAACTCTGCCTCCAAGGCCGGGGTGAGCCACTGCTCGCCTTCGCGCAGGCCGCAGTAGTGGGTCAGCACCTCGAACTGCTCAGCAAAGGCGGCCAGGAACTGGCTCTTGCGCCAGCGATTGAGCGGCACCGTGAAGGGACGCCGCTGCGCCCGCAGGTGATCCCACGGCTCGGCACCGGGGGGCAGGCTGCGCAGCGGGTACTGGGTAAAGCTCACATTATGCCCACCTGAGGGACTGGTAAAAAGATGAACCCCGGCCCAGATCATCCCGCCCGGACGGAGGACTCGCTGGAGATCAGCCAGCACCGCCGGCACATCAAGGAAATGCTCGAAGGCCGCGTTCGAGATTGCCAGATCGAAACTGCGGGAGGCGAAGGGCAGGATGCCCACATTGCCGCCGATCAGGCCGTGCTGATCCATTGCCGCAGCCGGAATTCCCAACTGAAGCGCGTAGAGTCGCCGCAAGACCCTGTAGACATTGCGCTTCCAACTTATGCCCGGTCGGTTGACGAAGTCAATGCCAACAACCCGGTGACCAGCATTCCGCATCAGGGCGTACTGCGGGCGCAAGCTACCGTTCCCCACATCCAGAATATCGCGGGGCTGCGAGAGATCGAGCCACGGGGCGAGATCACGCGCACGCTGCGCCGCAGTCCCAGACTCCATCCTCGCCCGCACCCCCGCGAGCATGTGCCAGGCGTAGCGCGGGTAGTCGCTGAGTAGAGAGATCACGGGATACCTCTTAGGCATGTTTCAAACGAGCTTTACCGTTTAGGCAAGGTTTCAGGGGCAAGGTTTCAGGTTTCAGGTCAAGCGCAGCAGAACGTCTTGCGTGTACTCAAACTGTAAAGTGGCCGCGAACCTTGTCTTAGCGATCTCACGCAAAGCTGCAAAGAGCATGGGGCAGGTTTCAATTGTCGGCGTTGCGCGGCGCTAGAGCCGCACAAAGCGGCGCACCAACCGTAGCACAGGGGTCGGCGTAACCACAACAGCGCAAAGCATCAGGAAGCGCACCGAGGCGATAATGCGCCAACTGTGGGCAATGGCCCGCCCGAGGTGCCACAGACCCTGGCGGCGATTCATCTTGTGGCGCATAACGCTCAGGTGCGGCAGCGCGCCGTACCAGACCTCCTGTTCAGCGCGGGCGAGTTGGCGATCTAGGCCGGGGATCTTCGCCCAGTAGCGCTCCGTCACCGCCACATGCTCGGGCAGCCAGGCGGGGGCTTCGGCCACGGTCTTCGACGTCGCGTGCATACGAAAGCGCGCCACCACTACTCCCAGGTAATGAACCGGGGCGACTTGGAGCAGCCGACACATCCAGTCGCGGTCGAAGACAAAGCGCAGCCCTTCGTCCAGCCCACCGACCTGCCGGTAGGTCGCCTGGGGGATGTAGGTGCCGGGCTGGCTCCAGGTGAAGCCCATCCGCCACACCTGAACCATATGTTCAAAGGTGATCCCGCGTTGTTGGAAGACCTGGGCGAAGCTTCCGTCCTGAGTAAAAAGCTCGACATCGGCCAGCAACAGGGCGCCAGGATGCGCGAGGTGGGCCAAGGCCAGACGCTCCAGCGCGCCAGACACCAAATAGTCGTCGCTATTGAGCCAGCCGATCAGATCGCCGGTAGTGCGGGTAAAACCCTTGTTGATGGCCTCGGCCTGACCGTGGTCTTTCTCACTCACCCAGTAATCAAGCCACGGGGCGTACTTCTGGATGACCGCCACGCTCGCGTCGGTCGAACCGCCATCAATCACCAGATACTCCAGGTTGGGGTAGCCTTGGAGCAGCACTGAGCGCAGGGTTTCCTCAAGGTACGCGCCCTGGTTATACGAGGGGGTAACGATGCTGATGCGCGGCCATGGCCGCCCGTCGGGGGTGAGGGCGGGGAGCGGCGGTGCGCCCTCTGTCCAGGGCCAACCGACTCTGCCGGGCGGGGGGGCGGGCAGATCGCTAAGGGAGAGGTGGGGCATATTTATGCTTGTTCCATTCTCCGATAAATTTCGATAGTTTTTTGCTGACACAGATTCCAAGTAAATGCACGTGCGCGAGCAACGCCCTTCGCAACTCGTTCCGCACGCTCATCTGTAGGAAGTGAGGCGATACGGAGCAACGTGTCTACCATAGATTCGATACTGTATGGATCAAAGTAATATGCAACGTCACCACCTACTTCAGGCATAGATGAAACATTTGAGGTCGCCACCAACGTGCCACTTGCCATGGCCTCAAGAATGGGCAGGCCAAAACCCTCGTACTCAGATGGATAGATAAGCGCATAGGCTGTGGCATAACTTGTACGCAAAAGCTCCTCGCTTGCATCTTCTACAATATGAAGGCTCTCCTGTACATGATACTGATCAATCTGCTGTCGCTCATCTGCGCTTAGACTATTTCCTTTTGGCGAGATAATGCGTAGATTGAATTCTTGGGCTAAACCCGATTTACCAAAGGCGATAAGCAGTCGTGTAAAGTTTTTGTAGGGCAAAGAGCGATTGCCTACATACAAGAAGAACGGCTTTTCAGTTCTGACCGGGCGATCCGTGCGTGTGAGGAAAGCTTCGTTGACGCCAAGATGAATGGTCATAATCTTCGCTGGACTAATATGCGGATAGCACATGACAATATCGTGCGCTGTGCTTTCACTTATGGCAATAAGGACATCTGCTTGCTCCATGCAGCGGCGCTTCTCTGCAAGAAACCAAGGATTGCTAATGTCAAACTTTTGGAAGTATTGTGGCAACAGCTCAAGAATCATATCATACACCGTGATAATGGTTGGCTTTGCAGATCGAAATCTCCCGTAATACGCACTATGTATTACGTTGATGTTTTGGCGTGATACTATGAAGGAAGCCAGTCTATCATGAAAACGTAAAAAATTGCTACCTGGGAATCGGGGAGCCTGGATACATGTCGCATTTCCATGATCGCGCACATTAGGAGAAAACAGTACAGCCTCAGCGCCAAAACTGGCGACAGCAGCATCAATAATTGCGTCGAAGTAGCGCGCTATACCGCGTTGGGCGCGATGCTCAGGGAGGTTGTCATTAAGGAATATGCGGAGTGACACCTTTACTCCAATTTTCGGCCACTAATACGAAAATAATCAGCGGCAATCAAAGATCGCCGCCGGACAACAAGATTGAGCAACGTAGATCCTGGCCCGCTTACCACCAAGCGAAAGAGAGGTGACAGGATCACCTGCTTGGTTAGGAGATGAAGATTCACCCCATTAGAGTAGAGGTGCAGATTGAGTTGTGCTGCCACCACCGACAGGGATGTACGGCTGTACAAACTCACATGCTGTCCGTGATCAAGGCCATAGTACCACCAATTCTTTAGCAATGGAGGGGGTGTGGGCGTGATATTTGTTGTGAACAAGATATTTTCCGAGAATTTCGCTATTGCTGCTATGTCTTGCATTGGATCAACAAGGTGTTCAAATACCTCGAAAGCGGTGACAAGTTCGTATTTTTGCAATTCAGAAGCGGTAACATCAAGCCCATGGGCAAAAAGATTTGCACAGAATCTGTCGTAACGATAGAAATCAAACCCGCTATCACGTAAAAGACGAACAAACAAACCGTATCCGCCGCCGTAATCTACAAATTTAGCCGCACTCTTGAAAAATACCGAAATAACCGCCTTGGTCACCCGTGCTGTTTCTAGGTTTCTCGCAACTAAGCCTACATCGCTTGTATTGATAGCCTCAGTATAGGCTTCACCTAACCAGTAAGGAGATTCCGTCTGAATAAAACCACAATTTGGACAGCAAAAATATTGGACACTATACTTTCCCCGCACCATAGCCTGTTGAAAGGGCAGGGTTGTACTGCGACAGATATTACATTTCATGATGTCATGTCCATCTATAGCAATCCTATTCAGGTCGTGAAGGCTGCATACCCCTTTGGCTGACGACTGAAGTCGTGCATGTAGAGCCTGCGGTTGGGCGTCGGTCTCTGCCGACGCCGTCCGCGTCGGCGGACGATCGGCCAACGGCCTCGTGTTGCGACTTCAGTCGCGAGCGACGTTGCACCTTCATAACCCCGCTAGGATTGCTATATAGGCGGCGATCAATACGTAACAAGGTTCTCGTGAACTTCACCCTTGACTTATGCCCCTGAACCCAACCAGAATCTTCAAAATACGACGTAAAAAGCTATCCGCGTAGAAAAAGAGGCGATGCACATGTGCATCGGCTTCTTCAGCACGCACGATTTCCGGTGGATGAATGACAGGCGACTCTAATGCCTCTGTTGGAATATTGGCCAGAAAACTGTTACTGGTCGTGTGGGTTGCAGTCGAACCAAAGCCAATGTTCGAGATCAAATTAACATTCGGAATGACAGTGAGACCACCTTGTGCTATGCAAGTGAAAGCCCACTGATAGTCCCATGTGTTTATACGACCTTTATATACCTTGTCCCACGTTGTGAGCCAAAAGTTTCGCTCATCCTGGCTTTCAAAACTTGCAACTATCTGTTGACGGACTTTGGGCCAGCATGCCATACTAACATCGTAGTGTTTCCACGCTCGCCGCCACGAAGCCCATCCCCAGACATGAGCATAACGTGAGAAATAATAGCTTGCTGGTCCGTAACGCTGCCCAAACTGGAAGTTTGCCCCCCCAATATGCATCACACGCTCATTATGGCAATAACGATCAAGGAGTTCAGCGCAGTAGGGAAAGAACGTCGGATGAGGCAGGCAGTCATCTTCTAGGATGATCGCCTCTTCAACGGTGTGGAAGACCCAATCAAGCCCGCTAGAGACGCGCAGCTTGCAGCCAAGGTTCGCCTCAGAATAGTTTGTCAGTACCTCGCAGGGCCAGTCGACATTGCTTAATATAGCACGCGTGGCTAGACACGCCTCAGCCTCATTAGGACGCTCAGGACGAGGCCCGTCAGCGATGACGAGCAACCGGGTTGGGCGGGCGTCCCGGATCGTGGCGAAGACTTGCCGTGTAGTCTCCGGTCGATTAAAGATAAAAAAAGCGACCGGTTTATCGAGCAGTCTTGAGTATGACTTTTTCATGTGACTTTATATCGTATGACACGAAGCATAACATCAATCAAGAGCAACGCCCGCATCTGACGCCAGAAGATTTTCCTCGTTAGCGGGCTTACCATGTTGAGCAGACACGCAGAGAATGCCTGCGAGATAAGCGTGGACAACGCCGCGCCCAGCCCGCCCATGATCGGGATGAGTACGATATTCATTAGGACGTTGATCCCGGCCCCGATGACCGTCCGCAGGAGCCCGTAGCGGGTCAGGCCCTCGTTAATGTCCCAGGTACTTTGGGCCACTCCGAGAAAGACGAAGAGCGTCGCCCAGATGTGGACGGCGAGGATTGCTCCGGCCTCCACGTAGCGCACGCCAAAGAGCATGCTCACCACCGGGGTTGCCAACAGGCTGCCTGGGATGGTGATCGCCAGAGCCAGCAGCACCATTAGGTTGAAAACCCGTTGGATTTGTACATCGTAGCGCGCACGGTCGGCCTTGCGAATTTCGATCAGGGCCGGGGCGAGGGACGACATCACGGCCATCGGGATAAAGTAGCCCATCTCTGAGATGCGTGTGGCTACCGAGTAGATGCCCACCGCCTTGTCGCCGAGCATCTGGCCGAGCATCACCTGGTCAATTCGCATGTAGATGGTTACTGAAAGTCCGGCGATAATCAGCGGCCAGCACTCGCGCAGCAAGTTCAGGGCGCGGGCGCGGCTGAAGCGCCATGCAGCGAAGGTCTGGCGTTGCACAATGTAGGAGAGCGCCAAGCCGACGGCGATCAAAGCGACCTCAGCCGTGCCCACCCAGGCGAAGGCCAGCAGCGGGGCGGCGGTGAGGATCAGCCCGACTTTCACGGCGGTACTCATGGCGAGAACAAGATTGCGCGCCAGCACGGCTGCGCGAGCCTGGATCTGCGATTGAAACCAGATATCGATCACATCGAAGGGCTTGAAGATCAGGGTCAGCGCCGTGATTGCCACCAGCCAATGGGCCAAGGGTTCTGTCGGCCTAGCCCAAAAGATGCCGCCGATCACCACGCCAAGTGCAGCGAGGCTAACCACAAGCTTCATGCCAAAGATCGTCCCCAGGGTTTCGCCTGATGAGGCGGGAGCGTTCACAATGTCGCGGACGATCACGCCATCTAGCCCGAGGGCAGCCAGGGTGCTAAAGAGCGCGACAAAGGCGAGGGCGTAGCTGTACAGGCCGTACTGATCCGGCCCCAGGTAGCGCGCCAGCCAAATGCCGATCAGAATGTTGAGCCCCATCGCAAAGACGCGGTCGGCGAAGAGCCAACCGGTGTTGCCAATCAGGCGGTGCAGGCTGTACGACCCTTGGGTGGGGCTGAGGGCATTGCGGGTCAGGCGCGACCACCATTCAACAAGGAACATGGACGGTGTTGCTTTCAGCATGGAGGGATTTTCACTACGCCTCCAGATCACCCGGCGGCGGCCTCCAGCAGTGCAAGTAACTGCCGCGCCGAGTGTGCGTAGCTGAACTGTTGGGCCTGGGCCAACCCGGCCCGCGCTAACCGCTCACGCAACCCCTGGTCGCCCGCGACCGCCCGCAGGTGGCGGGCCAGGGTGCCCGCGTCGTCAGGGCTGAAGGTGAGGGCCGCGTCACCGACCACCTCTGCGAGCGAGGTCGCATTCGAACTGATCACCGGGCAGCCGCAGGCCATCGCCTCTAGCGGCGGGATGCCAAAGCCCTCGTAGCGCGAGGGGAAGACGAACGCCTCGGCCTGATTGTAGAGAGCCACTAGATCCTCCTTGGGCACTAGGCCGAGTCGGCGCACGCGGCCCTCGATACCGTAGCTTGCAACTAGGTCGGCGTAGGGGGTTTCGGTAAAGCCATTCCCTGCCGTGAGCACCAAGTCGTGCGGCAGATCGTTGCACGCTTGCCCAAAAGCTTCAACCAACAGGCGTACGTTTTTTCGCGCCGAGAGGATGCCGGCGTAGAAGAAGAAGGGTCGCGCTAAGCCGTATGTTGCACGCACCGCAAGTGAATCAGCGGTGGCGATCTGGCGATAGGCTGGCCCTGGCGCGGGGTAGATCACGCTGATCCTCTCGCGGGGCAGCCCGGTCAGCCGGGTGATGTCGTGGGCTGTCCATTGGGAGATCGCGGCGATACTACGGGCCTTACGCAGCGAGGGCGGGATGAAGGCGCGCATGTAGAGCGTGTCGGGCCAGGCGTACTCGCGCTGTGGGAACTCCGGCATCCGAAAGTAGAGCATGTCGTAGATCGTGAGTACTGCCGGCACCTGGCAGCCCACAGAGATTACATTGTGTGGGAACCATAGCACATCAGGGCGGTCGCTGTGCAGCCGTAGCGGCAGTACGGTGTGATCCCAGAAAAACTTGTGCGGTGCCCGCAGCACAACTTCCGTTGCGCGTGGGTGGCTCCCGACCAAAGCAGGGTCAGCATAGTAGAGGGTAAAGCGGTGCGGAGTGTCGAGGGCCAACAGTTCGCGTAACAGCGCGCCGACATACTCGCGCACTCCGCCGAAGGGCAAGCTGAGTGCCCGTGCCGAAATGGCGATATGTAGGGGGGGCGTCGCGATCATGACTTATGCCTGTGCTCGCTCAAATACAAACTCGTTGCAGCCGGTGGGTACTTGGGCCGGCACCAGCCTGCGCAGCGTGAAGCCAAGCCTCGCCACAAAGCGCTCAATCTCGGTGGGAGTGGCGTATTCATAGGGGTAGCCGCCCACCCAGTCAATCACATCGTACCAGAAGTCCATGCCGCGCTCCTTTTCCAGCGGGTTGCGGCGCGTCACGGCCAGTTTCGCCAGGTAGATGATGCCAGCAAAAATAATCGCCATCAGGCGCTGTATAGGCCACGGCACGCGGTTGTAGAACCACTTGATGCTGCGCCAGACCGGCGAGGTGATGTGCCGGTTGTAAATGGCTAAGACGAGGGTTCCGCCCGGTGTCACCAGCCGGGCGGTGTTGGTGATCGCCGTATACATCGCGCCGGTGTGGTGGAGCGATCCCCAGGCATACACGAGATCAAACATTCCGAGACTCTCCATTGCTGTGCGATCAAGGGCCGAGGCGAGGCGGAATGTTACCGGTGCGTCAGGTGTTAGGCGAGCCAGATTTTGCTTCGAGGCGTCAATCGAGCGCGGGTTGATGTCTACCCCTAGCACGTGGCCAGCGCCCATGCGATGAGCGGCGATGGCGAAGATTCCGCTGCCGCAGCCGACATCGAGTACCGACGCACCACCAAGATCCTCGCGTCCGAGCAGATCCTGGAGCGAGCGCGTGGCTACCGCTATCCGCCGCTCGTCTACAAGGTCAGCCGAAAACGCCTGCCAGTTCTTTCCAAAGTCAAAGCTACGCATCTATTGTCACCCTCCCATCCGCTGCTCCATCCACACCCCCAGCATCAGCAGCGCCCACAGTTTTTTGCCGTGGTTGAGTTTACCAGACATATGCTCGCCCACCAGGGTGGCCACGGCCTGCGGGCGTAGCCACGCGCTGAGGGCGGGGTTATCGAGCAGACGATCTTCGGCCCAGGGCCGCAGTTCGTTGCGTAGCCAGTAGCTCACCGGCACGCCGAATCCCTGTTTACCGCGAGCGGCTACCTGCGGCGGTAGCTTCTCGCCAAAGGCCGCTTTGAGTAGCCATTTGGTGCGCTGTCCCCGCACCTTGAAGCGTGCTGGCAACCGTGCCGTCCATTCGACCCACGCGGCGTCGAGGAAAGGTGCCCGCGCCTCCAGCGAGTGAGCCATGCTCATGCGATCCGTCTTAGGCAGCAGATCGCCAGACAAGTAGGTGATGTGATCGGCGGCCAGAGTACGGTCGAGTAGACTCTTGGCCTGCGCCCCGTCGTAGGCCGCCGCGATCCAATCGGCGCTATCCACATCTGTTAACTCATCGCGCCAACGATCCGTGTAGAGAGCCAGTTTTTCATCCTGGCTGAAGTACGAGCCCCAGCGCACTAGCGACGCCTTGTGGGTAATCGCCGAGAACTGGCCGAGTCGTTTGATGCCGGTGATCGGGTTGCGATCCTCGGGCAGCCACCACGGTTCGGGAATGAGTGCGGCGGCGGCGGGTACAACGCCTTGGGTGATCCAGTTGGGCAGGGCAGCATAGGGCCGCAACCAGCCATCCAGCACGTAGCGCCGGTAGCCTGCCAGGGTTTCGTCGCCGCCATCGCCACTGAGGGCCACCGTCACGTGGCGACGGGTCTGGCGGGCCAGTTCGTAGAGCGGCAGGGCGGCAGGGTCGGCGAAGGGTTCATCAACCGCAGCAGATACGCCCTCAATCACGCGCACCAGGTCGGCGGGACGAAAGATAAATTCGTGGTGTTCGGTACCGTAACGCTCGGCAACCTGACGGGCGTAGCGGGTTTCCGAGAAATGGCGTTCGTCGAAGCCGATGGAGAAGGTACGTACGGGTTCGCGGGTACGCTCAGCCATCAGGGCCACGATGATTGATGAGTCCATGCCGCCGCTAAGGAAAGCGCCCAGGGGCACCTCGCTGATCATCTGGCGCTCAACGGCGGCGCTCAACAGGGCGCGGGCCTGCTCAATCGCCTCGCCGTCGCTGATCCGCAGCTTGGGTTCACATGCCAGTTGCCACCAGCGATCAACCCTGGGTACCGCCCCATCCTCCAGCACCAGCTTGTGCGCCGCCGGTAACTGGCTCATCCCCGCGTAGATTGTCAGCGGGTCAGGGGTGTACTGGAGAGTCAGATAGTGGTGCAGGGCCAGCGGGTTGATCCGCCGCTCAATCCAGGGTGCGGCCAGGACGGCCTTGGCTTCGGACGCCCAGACGAGGCCGTGGGCGGCATTGTGGTGCCAATAAAGTGGCTTTTCACCCATACGGTCGCGGGCGATCAGCAGGCGGCGGTGCGGCGCATCCCAAAGGGCGAAGGCGAACATGCCATTCAGCCGAGGCAACATGGCATCGCCCCACTGCTCGTAGGCGTGGACAATCACCTCCGTATCGCTATCGGTGGCGAAACGGTGGCCATAGCGCAGCAGCTCGGCGCGCAGTTCGCGGAAGTTGTAGATCTCGCCATTGAAGGTAATCGCCACGCTGCCGTCTTCGTTAAAGATCGGCTGATTACCACCGCTCAGGTCAATAATCGCCAGACGACGCATGGCCATACCCACATGTCCAGATAGGAAGAAGCCATCGCTATCCGGCCCCCGGTGGGTGATGCGGTCATTCATACACCGCAGCAGATCCGCGTCAACCGGACGCCCATCAGGGTGAAGGATGCCACAGATTCCGCACATTGAATGCTCCACATCAGACAACCATGCGGCTCCGCCGCACAACACCCGATGAAAATGGCCACGGACGCCCGGCTATCGGCTATCGGCTATCGGCTATCGGCTATCGGCTATTTTCACGTTAGGATGAGTATCACGGGCCGAGGAACCGTGCCGCGCCAGTATGCACGATCCATTGTAGCAGAGGCGTGACACCAGCATTGGCACATCCTCGCACCGCGCCCACAAAAACGCTATAATGTGCGTATAAGAGGTATGGCAATTCGGTAAACTTGACCGCGCAGAAAAACACATCAGCCAAGATCTGCTGCTCTACCGCGTACCTACGGATCTCCACGATCTGCTGCGCATTTTGCTCGGAATATTAGGCGAGGATGGAAGCTAAGTTGTATGAAGCTCTGCGAACAGCGCCAGATACTGTGCAACCGCCGCTTCCCAGGAGAAGTTCTGGGCGCGGGCGCGGGCGACTCGTCCCATCTGGCGGGCCAGATCGCGGTGCTGGGCCAGGGTGCGCAGCCGCTCGGCCAGCGCAGACACATCGCCCCAGGGCACAATATTCCCGCTAACACCCTCGGCCACTAGTTCCTCGGCCCCGCCGGTGCGTGTGATGACGGCGGGCAACCCAGCAGCCATCGCCTCTAGGGTGGCCACGCTCATGCCTTCGTTGTACGAGGGCAGCACAAAGACGTGCGCGGCGGCGTAGCGTGCGGCGATCTGCTCGCGTGGCACGTAGCCAGCAAAAGTAATGCGCTCCGTCAAACCGAGACGACGGGCCAACGCCTCGTTTGCGGCGCGAGCATCGCCCTCGCCCACCAGTTCAAGGGTGACATCACAGCCCTGATCAATCAACTGGCGCAGGGCGGCGATCAGGTGCTGCTGGCCCTTGCGCTCGATCAGGCGAGCCACGCAGATCAGGCGCAGCGGGCCGCCAGCGGCGATGGACGCGAACGGGAAGGCGTCTAGGTCAACCCCGTTTGGCACGAGAACGATCCGCATACCGGGCTGCACCGCCAGCATCATCTCCGCCTCGGTCCGACACTTGGCCACCAGGCGGCTCGCGCCGCGCCAGATCGCCTTGATCGTGGGCGTGAGTAGCGGATAGAGCGGGCCATAGCGCCGCTCGAAACCGGGGATGTCGGGGCCGCAGACGCGCAAAATATAGGGTAAGCCGGTCAGACGCTGGAGCGCCAACGCGACCCCGCCAGCGGGTACGGCGCTCCAGGCGAAAACCAGATCGTAGGGGCGGGTGCGGTGCAGGCGCAGGGCCATCGGCAACGCCAGGGCGGCGTAGGTCAGCAATTCACGGCTACTGGAGTGATGGATGTTACGGTTCACCACCGGCAGCTTGATCAGGCGCACCCGCTCGGCCCACTGCTCACGCTCGGCCCGCCACCCCAGCGCCGACGTGACCAGATCCACCTCCAGATCCGACACATTGGACAACCGGGAGAGAATAGCACGGTTCACCGTGCCGGTGCCGCCACCCAGGGGCGGGAACTCGTTGTTGAGCATCAGGATGTGCATCAGGCCGGGCCTTCCGTAACAACGCCGCGCTTGCGCCATCTGCTAAGCATGCGGGTCGCCGCGCTCAGCGCCATCGCTGTTGAGACGGCCAGGATCGGGCGCAGCGGGAACGCATAGCGCGCCTGGCCGACTGAGATCAGCGCCAGTAATGTCATCGTCAGTGCAAGGGCGAGCCAGAGCAGCATGTCGGGGTACCGCCACGACACCGCAAGGATGATCAGGGTGGGCAGGCCGACCACGACGGCGCGCAGGTAGCTGCCAGCGTCCTCGTTCGACCAGAAGTAGTAGATCTGCATCAGGGCGACCTTCACTGATTCGGCGGGGTGGGCGCTGATCCACTGGAAAGCCAGATCACGATGGTATCCGTCCAGAGTTGCCTCGTCCCAGACCTTGCCGGGCTCCTGAGGTGGATTGACGCCCAACCAGATCCAGACGCCGTACCGCTCACCCGGCAGCACAGCCGCGTCATTATAGAGGCCGTAATAGGCGTAGCCGCCCTGCGTGGTGAAGGGGATCAACTGGTGAAACACGAGATAGTTTCGCACGACCCAGGGTACCCATATGGCCCCGACGATCAGGCCGATGGTGGCAGCGTTGCGTAGCGCCAGGCGCAGACGATCCCGCCTAAGCCAGAGCAGCCAGAGCAGCAGCACGGCCACAAAGGGCAGGAAGTTGGCTCGCGTGAGGCAGGCGCAGCCCAGCGTTAACCCAACGACCACGGCCCAGCCCCAAGCCAGCGTGACCCGCAGGCGCCAGGTGGCGAGCATGCTTGCGAGTATCAGCAGGCAGAACATCGTCTCGGTCATGTAGAGCCGACTGTAGAAGATGAGGTCTTTATCGAAGGTGAGCAGCAACCCGGCGATCATGCCCACCGAGCGATCCGCCAGATAGCGACCGAGGATGTAGCTGCCCAGCGGGATCAGCGACCCGAACACAAGCATCACCAGGAGCGGCGCATAGGGCTGCGGGCCAAGCAACAGGTGCCAAAAGGCAAGGAACAGCGGGAAAAAGGGCATCCGGTAGGCGGTCGGGCTCCCGTTGATGCCGAATGTCCCACTGGTGATCAGCGAGATCGCGATGTTGTAGTAGTCATCGTCATCCCCGATGATGAACCTGGTGTCGCCGGCGAAGACAGGCGCGGCTATAACGACGCGCACGGCTAGGGCCGCAACGAAGACCGCCAGGGCTAGGAAGAAGTCGATTCGATACTGCTTCATCTCCTTAGTCACCTCGAATCAGCACAATGCGAGCGAACATCGCCAGGTCATTCGCCCACGGATCGAGCAAGCCCTCGACTCCGCGCCAGAGGCCGAAGCTCCAGCCGGGCATCAGGCTGCGCAGTGATACGCCACCGGAGAGCAAGTAGCGCAGCGGCATAATCGGCGTGATCGTATCCAACCGCCACTCCGGGAACTCCACGCGCAGGCGGTCGCGGTCGCGCTGGAAGATGATCCAGGGCAGGGCACCATTGGCCCCTGAGAGCGGGCCGCTCGGTGGGAACTCCCATGCTGCGGCATCGGGGTCAAACGGCTCGTGGTGCAGGCGGGTGTAGATGAGCCGCGACCACGGCGTGACCCAGGGTTCCACCAGCACGAGGGCGCCGCCGGGGCGCACGCAACGCGCCGCCTCGGCCAGGAAGCGTCTTGGCTGGGCTAGGTGATGGAAGACATTGGTCATCACGATCGCCCGCAGGCTGCGTGCGCGCACCGGCAAGGCGTGGCCATCGAGCACAGCGTCTATGTGTGGGCAGAGCATAATGTCCGAGGCGAACATGTCGGGCAGCATCTCAGCCAGAAAGCCGGCACCCGAGCCTAGCTCCAGCACGGTGCCGGGCGGAGGCGGCAGTGCGGCGGCGATGTCGGCGTACCACTCCTGGTAGATTCGGCGCAGGAACGGCTTCTCGGCGATGATCCGCCGGCGCAGGTTGGTCGTCTGCGGGTCGTCAATGTCGAGTCCACGGGTAAGCGGGTGCTGGAGACAAGTCTTAAGCATTGTAGTTTATATGAACTTGATCCGCCCGGCGGCGAAGGCGGTCATACGCAGCAGCAGCAGGCCGTGCCTCCAGCGGCTGATGTTGGTGGTGCCGTAGGTGCGCTCATGGTAGCGGATGGGCAGGTCGAGGATCTTCAGCCCGAGGCGCGCGGCCCCGAAGATCAGGTCGAAGTCGCCGAAGGGATCGAAGTCGCCGAAGTAAGCCCGGTTCTGCGCGATCCGCACGTAGTCCGTGCGCCAAAGTACCTTAGTGCCGCAGAGGGTGTCTTTGATCGGTTGGCCTAGGAGGTAGCTGAAGGCTAGGCTGAAGAACTTATTCCCGAGCAGGTTCAGGTAGCGCATGGCCTCCTGCTCCATGGGGTAGACCAGGCGCACCCCGTTGACAAACTCGGCCTTGCCCGAACGCAGGGCGTCGTAGTAGCGCGGCAGATCCTCGGGTGGCATGGTCAGGTCAGCGTCAAGGATCATCAAGATATCACCGGTGGCGGCGGCAAACCCTGTGCGCACGGCATCGCCCTTGCCCTTGCCTGTCTGGCGGAGGAGTGTACACTTGCGCTGCGGGTTGGCCGTGATGGCCTGCTCAACCGCCGCATAGGTATCATCGGTGGAATGACCTTCGACGAAGATTAGCTCGGTGTCCGCGCCGAATTTGGGGGTGCGTGCGAAGATCGCCGGTACATTGCCGGCCTCGTTGCGGGCCGGGACAATGATCGAGACCGTGGGATTGTCCGCACGGGCTACGCCGGTCGGGCGGGCGACAAGAAAGTTTGAG
Source organism: uncultured Oscillochloris sp. (assembly GCA_903887465.1). Lineage (GTDB taxonomy): Bacteria > Chloroflexota > Chloroflexia > Chloroflexales > Chloroflexaceae > Oscillochloris. The sequence goes on from CAISPW010000267.1 coordinate 28,093, forward strand.
AGTGCCATCTGGCTGAAGGGCCAGGTCTTGGCCAAGATCTTGTTGGCGAGGCTGGCGACGCCAGGCGTCTCAAGGGGCCAGAGTACCTCCTGCCATCTGCGCACCAATTCAAAGTCAGCTAGGCTCAGCAGGCCGACGACATCCTCGACGGTGAGCCAGTTCTGCCCCAGGTTCGGCCTAGCCAGGCCGAGGCCGCGCACCATGCGCAGGGGCGGCTCCCAAACCCGACTGTAGCTATTGATGATTACGCGGGTCTGCGGTGTGCAGAGCGTAGCGATCTGTTGGAGGGCCGCCTGCACATCCCAGAGGTCGTTGACCAGGTCGGAGAGGATGATCACATCAAAAGAACCCGTCAGGCAGAGCTGGTGGACATCGGCCTGAAGGAACTGGAGTCCGGGGTGTCGCTCGGTCGCACGCCGCACCATCGGCGTCGAAAGATCGACACCTACGCCCAACGAAGGCTCCAGGGAGGCCAGCAGGTCGCCCTCGCCACAGCCGATCTCTAGGACACGCTGGCCCGGTGCCACCAGAAAGCGATAGACTTCGGCAATGCGACGGTGATAGGCATCGCCCCAGGCGGGATGATCGTCAGCAGTGGCGGCGATCAGATCGTAGTGCGCTCGGCGCTCGCGGGTGTAGGCGGCGAAGCGTGAGTTGAGGTCGGGACTCAACGGGTCGGCACCCTGGCCAGGGCGAAGCGCAGCGGCGTGCGGTATTGTGGGCATATGGCATCTCCTCGTAGCTACGGATTCCCGCATGCTTGATAGCAAGCGGCGCGGGCGGCACCGGCACTAGGCGCATCCCTCCCCCACACCTTCCGTACCACATACAGCGGCCTGCCCTTCACCTCCTCGAAGATTCTGCCGACATACTCGCCAATCACGCCGATGGTGATCATCTGGATGCCGGAGAGGAAGAAGATCGCGACGACGAGGGTGGCGAAGCCGGGTGGCGAGAGGCCCACGGTGAGCTTTTGGATGGTGTAGAAGATCGCGATCACGATGGATAAGAACGAGACGCCCAGGCCCGCCAGCGAGATCAGGCGCAGCGGCACGTAGCTGAAGGAGATCAGTCCGTCTAGGGCGAGGTAGATCAGCCGGGTGAGGGTGTACTTGGGCCGACCGGCGTGACGGGCGTGGCGCTCGTAGGCTAGGCCGATCTGATCCAGGCCGACCCAACTGCGGATACCGCGCACAAAGCGGTTGCGCTCGGGCATGGCGTTGAGCAGATTGACCACGCGCCGATCCATAATGCAGAAGTCGCCGGCGTCGAGCGGGATGTCAATGCTGGCCACCTGCTTGAGCAGGCGGTAAAAGAGCGTGTAGGCGAACCGCTTGATCGGCCCCTCCTTGCGCTGCGCGCGGATGGCGTAGACCACATCGTGGCCCTCGCGCCATTTGGCGATAAACTCAGGCAGCACCTCCGGCGGATCCTGGAGGTCGCCGTCCATGATGATCACCGCCCGGCCACGGGTGTGGTCGAGCCCGGCGCTGATGGCGATCTGGTGGCCGAAGTTACGGGCGAGGTCAATCGCAACCACCCGAGGGTCGTCGGTGGCAAGCTGCTGGAGCATGGGCAGGGTGCGGTCGCGGCTACCGTCGTTGACAAAGATGATCTCATAGCTGATGTCCAGCGGGTCGAGGGCAGCCCGGAGCCGGGCGTAGAGCGTGGGCAGGTTCTCTTCCTCGTTGTAGGCCGGGATGACCACCGAAAGCTCGGTGGGTGTGGCCTGAGGAAGCAGCGGGCTCGGCGCGGGGGCGTCCATCAGCTGGGCGAGCGCCTGACAGAAGCGCAGGGCGGCCTGCGGATCGTCGGTAGGAATGTCGATGAAGGTACTCGCTGGCTCTGGTTGCTCGGGGGCCGCACGAGGCATCGCGGTGATCTTTCCTAAGGGCAGGGCGGAGCTAACGAACTCATTATAGAGATCGGCAGCGACTGCACAATAGCCCGATTGTCCCGGGGGGGAACATCTGTCGGCGGGGTGCGGGGCCTGCGGGCTCCGATCATACATCCATAGGTTTGGTTGAAGTTGCCCGCGAGGCTGGCAATTTCAGCTAAACCTATGATTTCGGTGTGAGGGCGCAGCCCCATCCCGTGCGCTATAATCGGTTCGCAGGATGGAATAGCGGGAGAAAAGAATGAACTGCTGGCACTGCGAGCGACCGGCCCACGGCGCGTGCATCTTCTGCGGGCGGGCGGTCTGCCGCGAACACGCCCAGGAGATGCCGCATATTGTGGCCCTCTACCACGACCAGAAGGGCGGGCAGAAGGCGATTGTCACGGCCAAGGCGCTGTTTTGCGGGGTCTGCGACCCCAGGGAGGATCCGGTGGAGATGCCGGAGCTGAAGTAGCCGCTCACCCCTGTCCCTCGATCTTGTGGACGGTGCTGGGCTTGCGGCGAGGGGATGGCGGTGCGGGAGCGGCGAGGAGTGTGGCGAGGGCGGCGTCAATAGAGGCACGCTCCTCGGCGTAGTCGCGGGCGAAGGCGTCAAGCTGAAGGCTATGGCGCTGGCGCAGAGCCATGGGCGCGATCCGGCGAATATCCTCCTCGCTCACCAGATTGCGGAAGTCGGCGGCGGCGCGGGCGCGGGCCGCTTCTAACAAGGCCGATTCGGCGCGCTGCGAGGGCACCTTCAGCGCCTGCACCAGATCCATGGTCAGTGCCTCAAGCCTCGGCGGCGTCTCCACGTGCGGCAAGATCTCGCGGGCCGCCGCGACCTCCTCGGCCAGGGCGGCGGTCTGCGCAGCGTAGGCGACGCGGAAGGCGGACGGGTCGGCGCGGAAGTCGCGCGAGCGCCGGTACGCCTCCAACCGACCGCGCGGATCCTCCAGCGGCGCAACCCAGACCCGCAGGCCAAAGCGGTCGAGGATCTGCGGGCGCAGCTCGCCCTCCTGCGGATTCATCGAGCCGATCAGGACGAACTGGCTGGGGAAGAGCCGGGTCATCGGGCCACGGCGCACGAGAGTGCGGCCCTGGGCGGCGGCATCGAGGATGGCCTCCACAACCACCGGGTCGAGCAGGTTGATCTCGTCTACATAGAGCAGGTTGCGGTGGGCGTGGGAGAGGATGCCCTCTTCCAGCAGGACGCGCTGCTGCTCGATGGCGACACGCTGGTTGATCCCGCCGACCACATCTTCCAGGCGGGCGTTGAGCGGCAGTTCGACCAGGCGCATCGGCTCGTTGACGGTGTGGGGGTGGCCCTCGGCGTCCTCCCAGACACGCTCAACCTTGGGCATAAGGTCGAGCAGCCCGCGTACCGCCGTGGTCTTGCCGACGCCATATGGGCCGCTGACCAGCACACCGCCGATCTGCGGGTTGATCAGCCCGAGGATCAGGGCGGTCTTCAGCTCGGGCTGGCCCACCAGGGCGAGCAGCGGGAAGGGCAGGACGTCGTCCATGATTTTTTGGAGCGGCGAGGCCGCTTCAAACCTCTCCTAGAGCATCTCGATCTCGTATCCACCGATGGGGGCGTCGGGGCGGATACGCTCGATGAAGCGGACAACCGCCTCAAGCTGGCCGTGGGCGTAGCCCTGGTCGGTGCTGACGCAGGCGATGCCAAGCTCGGCGCGCTGCCAGGTGTCCTGGCCGCCCACCTCGGCAATCGACACGTTGAACTCGTTGCGCACGCGGGCCAGGATGGACTTCACCACTTGGCGCTTCTCCTTGAGGGACTGGGCGGCGAAGATGTGCAGGGTGAGGGTGCAGACCCCGATGACCATATGTTTAAGGATGAAGGATGAAGGATGAAGGATGAAGGATGAAGGATGAAGGATGAAGGATGAAGGATGAAGGATGAAGGATGAAGGATGAAGGATGAAGGGTGAAGGATGCAAGGATGAAGGATGAAGGGTGAAGGATGAAGGATGAAGGATGAAGGATGAAGGATGAAGGATGAAGGATGAAGGATGAAGGATGAAGGATGCACGTCAGATTTCACCCTTCATCCTTCATCCTTCATCCTTAGTTCAGGTTGCTGAGGCCAGACGAGTGCGGCAGGATGGCCAGCTCGCTGAGCAGTTCGGTGGTGAGGCCGCGCAGGCGGGCGCGCAGTTCGGTCTCTAGCCAGCGCTGCTTCTGGCCGTAGGGCACCTGGAAGCGATCTGCGAGCTGGTAGGCCATGGCCTCGGGATTTTCGGGGAGATCCACGATCTCGACCGGGGTGCCGGAGGCCGTGGAGACGCCCTGCCAGTAGCGCCCGTAGGCCGCGTGCAGCTCGCGGGCGGCCGCCTCAACCTGCGGGCCTCCCTCCTCGGGCAGCTCAACCACGGCGGCGATGATGTAGGGTGCCCGCTGGATGACGTGGTGGATGCTAAAGCGGCGCAGCCCGGTGGCGGTGAGCAGGTAGCGCCCGTCCTCCAGGCGCACGTTGGCGCTGATCTGTGCAACCGTGCCGATGTTGGCCATCTCGGCCGGGCGCGACGCCGGGCGTCCCTCGACCACATCATCGCCAGAGCGCAGGTAGATCACCCCGAAGGGGCTGTTCTGCTCAATGCACTGGCCGATCATGGCGCGGTAGCGCTCCTCGAAGACGTGCAGGTTCAGCGTCCCGCCGGGGAACAGAACTGTCCCGAGCGGGAAGAGCGGCAGCGGCTGGATCATACGTTTCTTCCACTACTCCTCATGCCACGTACATGTGAGCACCGTTGCCTCGGCCGGGCCGAGGTGCATATCGATCATAAAGTCAATCTCGGGGCTGGTGAAGAGCTGGATCGCGGCGGCCTGGTCGAAGACGCAGGGCAGCCCCTCAGACATCAGTACCACATGGCCGACACGCAGCTCTAGCAGCTCAGGGCGCATCTCCACCCCGCTTGAGCCAATGGCGGCGAGCAGGGCACCCCAGTCGGGCACATTGCGTTTGCAGGCCGAGCGCACGGCGCTTGAGCGGGCCACCACATCGCAGATCCTGCGGGCGCTCTCCTCGCTGGGGCCGCCGCGCACCGCCACCTGGATAATTTTGCCCCCGGTTGAGGCATCGCGCACGATCTGCTGCGCGAGTTCATAGCAGAGCTGGTCGAGAGCTTCCTGCCAGGCGCTAAACTCGCGCGAGGCGGCGTCGGTGATCATCGGGCCGTCAGCGGTGGCGTTGGCCAGCAGCATCACCGTATCGTTCGGGCTACAGTCGCCATCGAGGTTGAGCCGGTTGAACGAGCGGGCCACGCTGTGGCTGAGTGACTGCGCCAGCAGATGCTGCTCGATCCCCAGGTCGGTGGTCATCAGGCAGAGCATGGTAGCCATGCGCGGGTGGATCATGCGCGTGCCCTTGGCCATGCCGGCCAGCGTGACCCGATGGCCCTCGCCGAGCTGCACCCGGTAGACCCGCTCCTTGGGGCGGCTATCGGTGGTGAGGATGGCCACCGCCGCGCGCCGCCCGCCGCCGCTGTCGAGCTCGCTCACCGCACGGCGGATGCCGTCGCGGATCTTGGGCATGGGCAGCGGCACGCCGATGATGCCGGTGGACATGACCATCACCGCATCGCGCGGGATCTCTAGCTCATCAGCCACCTGCTTGGCGCACTCCACCGCATCGGTCAGACCCGCTTGGCCGGTACCGGCGTTGGCGTGGCCCGAGTTGATCATCACGGCGCGGATGGCCTCGCGGTTGCGCGAGAGGATGGCCTGGCTCAGGAAGACCGGCGCGGCGCGGGTGATGCTGGTGGTGAACATGGCGGCAACCTTACACGGCTGCAGCGAGTAGATCAAGGCTAGGTCGCGGGCCTTGCTGCCGTCCTTCAGCCCGCACGAGACTCCGGTGGCGCGGAATCCGTGCGGGCTTGAGATATGTCCGTCTTCGAAGATGGTATAGCTCATTGAGATTGCAGATTGCAGATTGGAGATTGCAGATTGCAGATCACCGCAGGCAATCTCCAATCCAAAATCACCAGACGCGGCATACGAACCCTTTGAGGTACTCGCTCTCCGGGAAGGTCAGCAGGACGGGGTGGTCGGGCGACTGGGCGAGCCGCTCGATGATCTGCACGTCGCGCCCGGCGTCCACCGAGGCACCGAAGACAATTTTTTGGAACAGGTCGGGCGAGATCAGGCCAGAGCAACTGAAGGTAGCGAGGATGCCGCCGGGGTTGAGCAACTGCATGGCGACCCAGTTGATATCCTTGTAGCCACGGGCGGCGTGATCGACCTGGCCCTGGCTATTGGCAAACTTGGGCGGATCGAGGATGATCACATCGAAGCGGCGGCCCTCGGCGCGAAAGGCGCGCAGCACCTTAAAGACGTTGCCCTCGACGTAGTCGGCGGGCGTGGCGATCTGGTTCAGGGCCAAATTCTGGCGGGCTAGGTCGAGGGCGGCGGGGCTGGTGTCGATCAGAGTCAGGCTGGCGGCACCGGCGCGAGCGGCGTAGGCCGAGAATCCGCCGCTGTAGGCGAAGCAGTCGAGTACGTGCTTACCCTGACAGTAGGCGGCCACCCTGGCCCGGTTCACCGACTGGTCGAGATAGAAGCCGGTCTTCTGTCCAGCCCGCAGGTCGGCGAGCAGGCGCGGTGGGGCGACGGCGGTGCCGACGGCGGTGGCGGGGAGCAGGGCGATCTGGTCGGGCGGCTCCGCGCCCCAGAGTAGGCCGTCGCCTGGGGGCAGGCTCTCCTTCTCGCGCATGTCGTTGTCGCTGCGCTCGAAGATACCACGCGGGGCGAGCAGATCGACCAGGGCGCGCAGCACCTCGGCCCGGCGGGCCTCCATGCCCTGGGTAAGAATCTGGATCACCAGGTAGACGCCGTAGCGGTCAACAATCAGGCCGGGCAGGCCATCGGCCTCGCTGAACACTAGGCGGCATGCGCCACCCTCGCCATCGGCCATACCGACGCGGCCAGAGACGGCGCGGGCGACCCGCGCGCGCAGCCACGCCTCATCGAGCAACTGGCTCGGATCCCAGGCGCAGAGGCGGACGCGGATCTGTGAGGCACCGCTCCACAGGCCGCGAGCGAGCCAGTCGCCGGTGGGCGCGAGTACATCCACCGCCTCGCCGCCGACCGGATCGCCGCACACGGCGGCAATCGCCCCCGAGAAAACCCAGGGGTGACGCTGAATGACTGGACGCTCGCGGCCAGGGCGTAGGGTAATCGTTGCCATAAACTACTCTTAAAGGGCTTACGAGGGGACACTGTAACACAGCGGTGTAGTGGGGTCAAGCAGCCCTCCGCATCGCGCAGGGCGAAGGGGTTTGGGTTTGGATCGCGAAGGGCGCGAAGCTGTGCGAAGGACGCGAACGCGAAGGGGCGAAGGACGCGAACGCGAAGGGGTTTGGATCGCGCAGGGGTTTGGGTTTGGATCGCGAAGGGGTTTGGGTTTGGATCGCGAAGGGCGCGAAGCTGTGCGAAGGACGCGAACGCGAAGGGGTTTGGGTTTGGATCGCGAAGGGCGCAGGGGTTTGGATCGCGAAGGGCGCGAAGCTGTGCGAAGGACGCGAACGCGAAGGGGCGAAGGACGCGAATCCACGAATGTGCGGTGGGAGGGGTGCGGGGAGGGCGTGTCCCTCTCCGAGAACACATCGGCCATTTCCGAAAATGCATCCGCTATTATGACGGTAGTCTGACCTCGTCATCCTCCCGAATTGCCAGCCCGTCGCGGGCCAGGCTGTCCACCAGATCGCGCAGCCACTCGGTGTCGGTATCGGCATAGTCGGGTTTGAGCAGGGGGCCGAGGCGGGCTAGGGGTAGGGCGGTATGCTCGCGCAGGGCGTCGATGATCTTGCCGCGATGCCAGCGCCGCGAGCCGAGGTAGGGCGTCTCCCTGCGCTCGGCTACGCGCCGGGTGGGGCGGGCGTCGGGCGCACCGAGGGCGATTGCCTCGGACGGGGCGGCGATTTGTGCGGCGTAGGCCGCACACCCCGCGCTGATCGGGCAGCGTCGGCAGGCCGGGGCGGCCGCCGCGCAGATCAGTGCGCCCAGTTCCATGAGCGCCTGGTTCCAGGCCCAGCCCTGGCCGGGCGGGATGCGCGCCGCGCCGAGGGCCAGCAGCTCGCGGTCGCTCGGCGCGGGGAGTATGTCGTCGGGGCCGACCAGGGCGCGGCGCAGCACCCGGCGGATGTTCGTGTCCATGAAGGCCACGTCCTGTTCAAAGGCGAAGCATGCAACGGCCCCCGCTGTGTATGGGCCGATTCCCGGCAGAGCCTGAAGCGCCGCCACCGTGCGCGGGAATTCGCCGTCGTGCAAGTCGCGCACGGCGCGGGCGGCCCGCTGGAGGTTCACGGCGCGGCGGTTGTAGCCCAGCCCCGCCCAGAGCCGGATTACCTCTGAGGTCGGTGCGGCAGCCAGTGACTCCAGGGACGGGAATATCGTCAGGAAGGCCAAGTACTTCGGGATCACTCGGTCGACCTGGGTCTGCTGGAGCATGATCTCGGAGACGAGGATGCGGTAGGGGTCGCGGGTGTGGCGCCAGGGCAGGTCGCGGGCGTGGGCGGCGAACCAGGCGAGGAGGGGAGTCCGGATCATCAATCGCCCGACCTCACGGCACCCTGGCCCTCGCGGCGGGCCTCGATCACGTCGGGGATGCGGTTGAGCTTGTCGAGCAGGGTCGAGAGTTGGTTGATCGACTGGATCGTGCAGGTGACGTGGAGCACGGTGCGTCCGACGCGGCGGGTGCTGCCCTGCTCAACCTTCTCAATATTCACCCCGGCGTCGGCGATGACCATCGAGACATCGCGCCAGAGGCCGACGCGATCCCAGGACTCGACGCGCACGGGTACTGAGTAGCCCTTGGGTTGCTGGCCGCCCCAGTTGACATCGATCAGGCGGGCGCGGTCGCGCTCGTTGACCACGGTGCGGCAGTCGGCGCGGTGGATGGTGACGCCGCGCCCACGGGTGACGTAGCCGATGATCGGCTCGCCGACCACCGGGTTGCAGCAGCGGGCGAGGCGGTTATGCACGGCACCCACGCCGATCACCTGGATGCCGATTGGCTCGATGCGGGTGGGCGCGGGGTTGGCCATGGGCAGTTCGGGCGGGGCACCATCCGAGTGGGGCTCAACCTGCTGGGCGAGCGCCTTCTGGGCCACCGAGCGCGCCGCGATCTCGCCGGCACCGATCTGGGCGAACATATCGTCCACCGAGCGCGAGCCGGTCAGTTCGACCAGATGATCGAAGCTGACCGCGCCCATGCCGAGGCGCTTCAGCTCCTTCTCGATCAGGTCGCGCCCACCGGCGATATTCTCATCGCGCTCGGCGCGGCGAAAGAAGCGCCGGATGTGATCGCGGGCGCTGGGCGTCTTGACAATGCCGAGCCAGTCGCGGCTAGGGCCACGGCTGGTCTTCGAGGTCATAATATCGACGATCTCGCCATTCTTCAGGTGGTAGTCGAGCGGCACGATCCGCCCGTTGACCCTGGCACCGATACACTTGTGGCCCACCTCGGAATGGATGTGGTAGGCGAAGTCCACCGGCGTCGAGCCCTCGGGCAAGTCGATGATCTTGCCCTTGGGCGTAAAGACGTAGACCTGCTCCTCAAGCTCGGTCTTGAAGCTCTCGACAAACTCGCGGGCGTCGGTGAGCTCGATGCGCCAGGAGATCAGCTCGCGCAGCCACTTGATCTTGGCCTCATAGTTCTGGTCGCTGCTGCGGGCGAAGCCCTCTTTATAGCGCCAGTGGGCGGCGATGCCGTGCTCGGCCACATGGTGCATCTCCTCGGTGCGGATCTGCACCTCGCAGGGGGTGCCGCCGGGGATAAGCACCGTGGTGTGGATCGACTGGTAGGAGCTCTCCTTGGGCACGGCGATATAGTCGTCGAACTCCGAGAGTACTGGCGTCCAGAGCATATGCACCACGCCGAGGACGCGGTAGCACAGGCCAGCGGCGCGCTCTTGGTCCTTCTCCTGGAGGATGACCCGCACCGCCAGTTGGTCGTAGATCCGGTCGAGGGAAACGCCCTTGCGGTCCATCTTGCGCCAGATCGAGTAGATATGCTTAGGTCGGCCCGTCACCTGCGCGACGATGCCCTCTTTATCGAGGCACTCCTTCAGCTTCTTGATCACGCGCTGGATGATCCGCTCGCGGGCCTCTTTGCGCATGGTCAGCCCCTGGGCGATCTCGTGGTAGCGCTCGGGGTTGAGCGCCCGAAAGGCCAGATCTTCAAGCTCAGACTTGACTTGCCACATACCGAGGCGGTTGGCCAGCGGCGCGTAGATATCCAGCGTCTCGCGGGCGACGCGCTTCTGCTTGTTGGGCGGGGTGGCGCCGAGGGTCCGCATATTGTGCAGGCGGTCGGCCAGCTTGATCAGGATCACCCGTGGGTCGTCGGCGGTGGCGATGATCAGCTTGCGGTAGGAGCCGGCCTGCAGCTCCTCCTTCGACTTATTTTCCAGGCCGGAGAGCTTGGTGACGCCATCGACCAAGTGGGCGATGCTGGCATTAAAGTAGGTGCGCAGCAGATCGAGCTGCACGCCGGTGTCCTCGACCACATCGTGGAGCAGGGATGCGGCGATCGACTCGGCGTCGAGGCGCAGCTCCAGCAGGATGGAGGCCACGGCGACGGGGTGGTCGATATAGGGCTCGCCGCTTTGGCGGTACTGGCCGGCGTGGGCGATCTTGGCCAGGGCGTAGGCCCGGCGCACCAGATCGGCGTCGGCTCCGGGGAGGTATTGGTGCATCTGGCCGATGATCGCCTCGACCGTGGGCGCGGTGAGCGAGGCGACGTAGGCCCGGCGTACGCTATCGACCGACGCCTCGGGATTTTCCTTGCGGCGCAGGTGTTCGGCGAACGTCTCAATGATCGGATGCTGGAGGAAGGGGCTGAGGGGGAAGGGCAGTTCTGGCTCGGGCTGGCGCCGCTGCGGGCCGGATGGCCCCTGATGAGATCCGTGGCGCGACGGTTCCTCGTAATTGCTCATCGTAGCGGTGGCAGTCGAGTCGTCCATTGCGCTTCCTCTAGAATGTGTGGCCTGGCGCGGGCGCGTAGGCGGCAGGGGAGGGGCGCGACGCCCGGTATCTCCTGCGTAGAGTGGTGTGAAGGAGAGAGAAGATGCCCTGAGAAGCAAAAGGGCTGGCGTACAACGCCAGTCCCCGGCTATTACTCACGATCATCTGCGACCGCAGCATATGGGCATTTTGTGGTGGTACGTAGAATAGCACCGCCCTATGCCATTGTCAAGGAATCGTGCGCTGCGAGCAGGGCTGGTGCAACGTCGCCTCTGGCGGGAGGTTGGAGGTGGCCAAGCCACCAGAAATCCACCAAAAGCACGGTCTGGGGCGCAGCCCCAACGACGTTGCAACCGCCCTGATTCTAACATCCCTCTTATTGCGCGCTGTACCTGATTCAGGTACAATAGCCACAGTGAGCAGTAGTTAAGATGCGGCCTTCAGGGAGGGTTGTAGCAGTATGCCGACCTACGTGTACGCGTGCAACAGCTGTGGCAAGCAGTTCGAGAAGTTCCAGAGCTTCAAGGATGACCCGCTAACCGTCTGCCCCTGCGGCCAAGAGGGCCAGGTGCGCCGGGTGATCCAGCCCGTCGGTATCGTCTTCAAGGGTTCCGGCTGGTATATTAACGATAGCCGTGGCAGCAGCAGCACTGCCGTCGCCCCCGATGCCGCCAAGGCCGAGAAGACCGAGAAGGTCGATGCGGTTGAGAAGACCGAGAAGGTCGATGCGGTTGAGAAGACCGAGAAGGTCGGCCCAGTCGAGAAGGCCAGCCCAGTCGAGAAGAGCGTCACCAGTGCCCCTGCGGCTTCCAGTTCGGTCGAATAGCTTCCCCCTTGCGCTGATGGGGGCGGGCCGCCTTCGCTGGCCCGCCCCCGCCTCTTGCCTCGGGTGCGTCTGTCGCTAGGGGCGCTGTGTGGCACAGCGCCCCTAGCTTCGTGTAACGCCGGCCCGACCGTCCCCCGATGACGAACGAGCAGGAGGCTCCTCATGTCTCTCTCCAGCGCGGTGCGCACGCTGCGCGACGATGTGCGCGCTATCTTTCGGAACGACCCGGCGGCCCGCAACTTGGCCGAGGTGCTGCTCTACCCTGGCCTGCACGCCATCCTGCTGCACCGGCTGGCCCACGCTATCTGGGCGCGCCGCGTACCCTTTCTGCCCCGCTATATCTCCCAGGTCTCTCGCTTCTGGACCGGCATCGAGATCCACCCCGGTGCCACTATCGGCCAGGGCTTTTTCATCGACCACGGCATGGGCGTGGTGATCGGCGAGACGGCGGAGATCGGCGACCGGGTCATGCTCTACCAGGGCGTCACCCTCGGCGGCACCGGCAAGCAGTCTGGCAAACGCCACCCCACCCTGGAAGACGACGTGGTGATCGGCGTTGGTGCCAGCGTCCTCGGCGCGATCACCATCGGCCAGGGTGCCCGCGTCGGCGGCGGTGCCGTGGTGGTCAAGGATGTACCGCCCCACTCCACCGCCGTCGGCGTGCCCGCCCGCATTGTCGCCACCCGCGACCCGGCCACCGGCGTCACCCGCCGCACCGAGGATTTGCCCGACCCCGAGGGCGAAATGCTGCGTGGCCTGCACGCCAAGGTGCTTGAGCTTGAGGATCGCCTGGCCGACCTTGAGGACGCCACCTCAACCCACCACGAAGGCCACCACCTGACCTACGACGCCCTGCCGGCCAGCCTCTGGCGCACCCTCGATGACAACGGCGTGCATGAGGAGTATAATCTCGGCGCCGGGATCTGATGCTCTGATGTAAGGGCGCAGCCGCGCCGTGCTGCGGTGCCCTTACAGGGGATATCTATGTCCATCCAACTCTACAACTCCCTCACCCGTCGGGTCGAGCCGCTAGAGACGATCGATCCCCACGTGGTACGCATGTACGTCTGCGGCGTCACCGTCTACGACGACGCCCACATCGGCCACGCCATGTCGGCGATCGTCTTTGATCTGATCCGCCGCTACCTGGAGTTTCGCGGCTACGAGGTGCGCCACGTCGTCAACTTTACCGATGTGGACGACAAGATCATCGCCCGCGCCCACGCCACTGGCCGCGACCCGGTGCAGATGGCCGCGCAGTACGCTGATGAATTTCTAAGCCAACTCCAGCGTCTGAACGTGTTGCCCGCCAGCGCCTATCCACGCGCCACCCAGACAATGGGCGAGATCCTCGACTTCACCCAGCGGCTGATTGATGCGGGGCATGCCTATGCCGCCGAGGGCGATGTCTACTTTCGCGTGGCCAGCGACCCCGACTACGGCAAGCTCTCCGGCCGCCCGCTGGAGGAGATGCTCAGCGGCACCCGCTTCGAGGTCGATCCACGCAAGGAGTCGCCCGCCGACTTTGCGCTCTGGAAGGCGACCAAGCCGGGCGAGCCATCTTGGTCTAGCCCCTGGGGCCAGGGCCGCCCCGGCTGGCACATCGAATGCTCGGCCATGAGTATGAAACACCTCGGCGCGCAGATCGACATCCACGGCGGCGGCAACGACCTGCTCTTCCCGCACCACGAGAACGAGATCGCCCAGAGCGAATGCCTCACCGGCAAGAGCTTCGCGCGCTTCTGGGTGCATAACGGCATGCTCCAGCTTGTCAACCCGGCCACCCGCCTGGTCGAAAAGATGTCGAAGTCGCTCGGCAACGTCGTCACCATCGACAGCTTTCTCACACAGTACGACGCCGACGTTTTTCGCCTGATCGTGCTCGGTAGCTACTACCGCAGCCCGCTCACCTATAACGCCGACATCGCCGCCGACAACGCCCGCAAGCTTGATCGGCTGCTCGGCGCGCTGCTGCCCGCCGTCGGTATCGCCGAGGACGGCCCGGCCGCCGCAGCCCTGGCCCATAGCGTCGAGTCGGCCCGCGCCGACTTTACCGGGGCGATGGACAATGACTTTAACAGCGCCGGTGCGCTCGCCGCGCTCTTCGAGCTGGTGCGCGCAATCAATGTCGCCCGCGACGCCGGGGTCGGCGGGGTGCCCTTCGCCGCCGCTCAGGCCGGCTACCGCGATCTGGCTAGCGTCCTCGGCTTGCGCCTCAGCCCCCAGCCAAGCAGCAAGCGCCAGGACGTGGCCCCCTTCATCGAGGTGCTAATCGAGCTGCGCACCAGCCTGCGCAAGGCCAAGCAGTTTGAACTGGCCGACCTCGTACGCACGCGACTCTCCGACCTCGGCGTTACCCTTGAGGACAGCCCCCAGGGCACCCGCTATAAATTGTAGATTTTGGATTGCAGATTTTAGACTGCAACAAAATCTGCAATCTGCAATCTAAAATCCATATGACATGGCTAGAATTATCCGTCCAGGTCGATAACGAGGCCGTTGAGTCTGTCTCCGAGTTGCTCGCCCGCTACGGCTACAACGGCGGCGTGGTCGCCGAACCCGCGTGGATCCCCGGCGACGAGGGGCCAGAGTTCAGCTACGATCCGTCCCGCCCGGTGACGCTGCGCACCTACATCCCGCTCGACGCCCAGGCCGAGGATGTGCGCCAGCGGCTTGAGCAGGCGCTCTGGCATCTTGGCCAGATGCGCCCGATCAGTCCGCTCCAGGCCCGCCCGCTGGAGGAGGAGGACTGGGCGAACGCCTGGAAGCAGCACTACAGCATCCTGCGCGTCGGCGAGCGCACGGTGGTGGTGCCCTCGTGGCTGGAGTATACGCCGCGCCCGGACGATGTGGCGATCTACCTCGACCCCGGCATGGCCTTCGGCACCGGGCTGCACCCGACCACCCAACTCTGCCTGCGCCTGCTGGAGCGCTACGCCCGGCCGGGCCTGCGCACCCTCGACCTGGGTACCGGTAGTGGCATCCTGGCTATCGCCGCTGCCAAGCTCGGGGCCGGTCCCGTCCTGGCTCTCGACAACGATCCGGTGGCGTCCCAGGTAGCCGCCGAAAACGTGCAGATCAATCAAGTCTCCCACATCGTCACCGCCGCCACCGGTAGCCTGGGGGCCGGTCAGCACATGGGCCACTGGCTCAGCGGCGACTTCGGGGAGGAAACGTCGAGGGGCGAGGCATCGCCTGCCGATGCCTCGCCCCCGCAGTTTGAGCTGATCGTCGCCAACCTGATCGCCAAGGTGCTGGTCATCCTCGCCGCCGACATGGCCGCCGCCCTGGTACCCGGCGGAATCTTGATCAGCAGCGGGATCATCAATACCAAAGAGGTTGATGTCGTCGAGGCATTCGCCACCGTCGGGCTGCGCCAGCTAGAGCGCCACGTCGAGGGCGAATGGCTCGCCCTGGTTCATACGCGGTAGAGCCGCCCCGGCGGGGCGGCTCTACCGCCGCACAAAGTACATCGTCTGCTCGTCGGCGTAGCGCTGCTCCCACACCTGCGGGCGCGCCTGCGCGTATTCCACCAGGGACTCCTGGCTCTTGGCACTCAGCAGCAGCCCGTCGATACCGTACTTTGCCAGCAACTCGTCCACATTCACGCCGCCCGAGAGCCGCTGGTAGTCCAGCCACTGCTCTAGCGGGTACAGCTCGATTCGCGGGTCGGCCCAGACCTTCTGCCCAGCATCGGCCCAGATTAGGTAGCTGCCGTAGCTCATCTCGTGGAAGATCCGCGCGGGCGGCCGTGGATCGTCCTTCAGAAAGCCCACGGCGGCGACGGGCGTATTAGGCGCGAGCAGGTCGCCCACATCGGGCGGCAGGCCGAGGGCCGGCTTCACCCAGGGCAGGGCCAGCAGCAGCAGCAGGCCGATCACCCCCGCCAGTGCCGCGTTAATCGCCGGTGCGCCCTGGAACGCGGGTGCCTCGCTGCGCGGGAGCCAACTCGCCAACTGATCCACCAGCAGCGGCGTGGCCACGGCGATAAACCAGATATTATTGCGCACCGCCCCCAGCGCCAGCCAGAAGAAGGCCACCGCCACCAGCATCTCCACCGGGTCGGGCCGACGCGGCGCGTAAGCCAGCAGCGCCACCCCGACAATCACAAAGGCGAAGAAGATCACCCCGCCCGTATCGCGCACCGTCTGCGGTGCCCACTCCGTCACCAGCTGCGTCACCGCCGAGCTACCCAGCAGGTTGCGCACATAGCCAAGCACCTGGAACCCGCCGGGGTTGACCAGCCACGCCGCGCCGGTGAGTACCCCGGCCAGGGCAAGTTGGCGCAGCGGCGGGCGATCCGACGCCGGAGTAGTGCGCCGGTCGGCCACGAGACGCCGCAGCCCCTCGCCCACAAACGTCAGCCCGATCAGCGCCCCGCCCAGCACAAACGACCCGTGCAGGTTCACCCAAATTATTCCAAGCAATGGCAACACCAGTAGGGGCGAAGCATTCGCCCAAAAACCATGCGTAGAACCCCCTGATTGTCCGGCGAATGCTTCGCCCTTTACATGCCGCCCCGCCGCCGCCGCATCATGCCGCCCCGCCGCCGCCGTATCATGCCCCCCCGCCGCCGCCGCATCATGCCGCCCCGCCGCCGCCGCATGCCGCCCCGCCGCCGCCGCATGCCCCCCCGCCGCCACATCATGCCGCCCCGCCGCCGTATCATGCCCCCCCGCCGCCGCCGCATACCCCCCCGCCGCCGCCGTATGCCCCCCCGCCGCCGTATCATGCCCCCCCGCCGCCGCCGTATCATGCCGCCCCGCCGCCGCATCATGCCCCGCCGCCGCCGCATCATGCCGCCCCGCCGCCGCATCATGCCGCCCCGCCGCCGCATCATGCCCCCCCGCCGCCGTATCATGCCGCCCCGCCGCCGCCGCATGCCCCCCCGCCGCCGCCGTATCATGCCGCCTATACCCCACGCCTCGCGCCCCAAACCGCCACCCGTCCAGCACATACAGATAGGCCACAAACAGCCCCAGCGCGTAGGTCTGCGGGCGCACGATCCAGTTGTCGAACGAGGCCGGCATCGTCGCCATCAGCAGGAAAGCCACGCTTATGCGCAGCCTGCCCGTGCGGCGCACGCAAAGGCGTAGCAGCAGGCCGTAGGTACCCGCCAGCAGCGCCGCCTGGGCCATGATCACCAGGGGCAAGCCGCCGAGTTGGTAGATCCCGTACATGAGCAACTGGCCCAGCCAACTCTGGTTGTAGAACGTCTCGCCCGCCCGCGTGTACGAGAAGCTGTCCACGGTCGGGATCTGCCCGCCCCCCACGATCAGGCGGCCGGTGGCCATGTGCCACCAGAAGTCGTTCGGCGGGATCGGCGTGAGCAGAGCGCGCAGGGCGATGAAGGCCACCGCCGCGAAGATCCAGACGTGGTCGAGGGTCAGGCCCGCGCTGCGTTTCGTGCTTTCCCTCCCGGTTATATTCACTGGAGTCTCCCGCTGGGCCGAAGCATCCGCCAGCGGCACCTGGCGCACCGCCAAGTGCCGCTGGCGGATGCTTCGGCCTTATACTCGATGAGGGTGCTACCTTCTCCGCCAGATCTCGCTTGCCCCGGCCTTGAAGCTGCGCTGCCAGCCCAGCGCCCTGTCCAGTGTGGCGGCCAGCCCGCCCTGATTTCCTCGGTTGAGCAGCACGCAGGCCACCCCGTAGCGATCGAGAATCGGCAGCGCGTCCTGGCCCTGGCTGATCGCCACGTAGTCCTGCCAGAGCTTCAGCGGATACAGCTCCACCCGTGGGTCGATAAAGCTCTGCGCCGCTGGGTAGAGCGCCCAGTCCATGTACGATCCGTAGCCCATCTCGTTGAAGATCGGCCCCGCGCACGGCCTCGCCCGCAGCTCATCCACGGCGGCCACCGGAGTCTCGGCGCTGAACAGTTGCGCCGCCCCCGGCAGATCGGCGAAGATCGCCTGGTAGGGCGCGGGCAGCGGCAGCAGCGGCTTCAGCCAGGGCTGGAGCGCCACAACCAGGGCGATCATGAGCAGGGCCGGCAGCAGGTTCGCCGCGCTGCCACCGCGCGCGCCCGCCCTCGGCGCGCCCTCGGCGCTGAAGACGACCCTCGGCGTGGCGAGGGACTGGGCCACCAGCGGCATGGCCGCCATGCCAAACCAGACCACATAGCGCCCGCCCATAAACGCCTGCCAAGCCAGCCCGCAGGCCACCAGCACATCGCTGATCGTCGGGCGGCGGCGGGCCAGGGCGAAGGCGGCGATCAGCGCCAGCACACCGATGAAGAAGCACGCCCCCGCCAGGCTATGCGGGCTGGGCGGCTGCCACTCGTTGATCAGCCCCTGGCTCGCCGTATCGCCCAGCATACCGGCCACATAGCCGAAGACGCCCACGCCGAGCGGGTTTGCCATCGTCGCCACGACCATGCCGGCGACGGCCAGGTACAGCCAGCGCAGCTGCGGCCAGCCCAGGGCGCGCGGCTGCCGCAGCAGCCGCCGCAGGGTCTCGCCGACCACGTAGGCCCCCGCGACCAGCAGCCCCATCACAAAGGCACCGTGGGCGTTCACCCAGAACACCATCAGCAGCGGCAGGGCGATCAGCCAGCGCGGGCGGATGCGGCCTGCCGCGTAGCCGTCCAGAACCATGAGTGTGCCCGCAAAGGGCAGCCACGACCAGTTTTGCGTGCGCGCGTTCAGGTTGTTGATCGTCATCGCGGCGGCGAGCAGGGCCGCCAGGGCACCCAGCCGCCACGAGCCGCTGCGTAGGCGAGCCTCCCAGGCCACCAGTGCGAAGGCCGTTGCGCCGAGCATGTTGCGGGCGAAGATCGTCATCGGCAGCCCGCCGATTCGGAAAAGGGCGTAGAATAGCCACTCGCCCAGCCAGCTCTGGTAGGTGTAGGGGTGGTCGACGGGGAGGGTCCAGGCGAAGAGGTTTGCGGTGGGGATGCCGCTGGTGGCTACCAACTCGCCGGCCTTGAGGTGCCACCAAAAATCGTTCGGCGCGGTGGGTGCCAGGCTGATGAATCCGCCGATCACGCTCAGCGCAAAGATGGCCCAGAGGTGATCGATGCGCAGCCCGGCACGTAGCGGGCGGGGGTTGGACATGGACATCCTTCCTCCCAGGCTGTTCAGGACTGACTGCCACAACCGGTGGATCGCCCCGTGTAAAATGCCCGGCTATAATAACATGGTGACGTTACAGTTTGCCGGGCGCGCGGCTGCGCTGCCCACTATCGCCGGCAAGGAAGCTACTCGATGACAATGACCGCAGCCCAGGATGCGCCGCCGCGCCTCGGAGGTGCGCCAGTCGATATCGCCGACTGCACGGTGATCGTCCCCACCTACAACGAGGTCGACAACATCGGCCTGCTCATCCCGCAGATCTTGGCCCACCCGCGCTGCCGTGTCCTCGTGGTGGATGACGGCTCGCCCGACGGCACCGGCACCATGGTGGAGCGTATCGCCCGCGAGGAGCCGCGCGTCGGCCTGCTCGCGCGACCGGGCAAGCTCGGCTTGGGTACCGCCTACATCGCCGGATTCCGCCGCGCCCTGGCCGAGGGTGCCCAGCTGATTGTCGAGATGGACGCCGACTTCTCCCACGACCCACGCTACCTCCCGGCGCTGATCGCCGCCGCATCCCGCGACTACGACCTCGTACTCGGCTCGCGCTACGTGCGCGGCGGCGGCACCACCGACTGGGGGTTCAGCCGGAAGCTGATCAGCCGTGGTGGAAACCTCTACGCCGGGATCATCCTTGGCCTGCCCGTGGCCGACAGCACCGGCGGATATCGCTGCTACCGGCGCGGCATCCTTGAGGCGATTGACCTGGGCGCGGTGCGATCCAACGGCTATGCCTTCCAGATCGAGATGGTCCACCGCGCCCGCGCCGTCGGTGCCCGTATCGGCGAGGTGCCGATCATCTTCCCCGACCGGCGCGTCGGCCAGTCGAAGATGTCGCGCCGCATCGTCCTAGAGGCGCTCGTGAATGTCTGGCGGCTCAGGTTCGGGCTGATCTAGCTGCGCCGCATGTTGCGGCGCAGCCGCGCCAATCATATAATGACGTCAGTGATCGATACTGGCCCATAGCCTACAGAGGGGTGTAACGTGGCAGGCGACGACCTCATGCAGAAGATCGAGCGGGCTCGTGATACCTACCGCGAGGAGCAGGAGCGCACCCGCCGCGAGATCAGCGAGGTGGAGACGTTGGTGCGCCAGGGGAGCGGCGAGGTGGAGAAGCTGGGCCAGCGCGAACTCTCAGTTTCGAACCGTGTGCGCGACCTTGAGGTCAACATCGATAAGTACAGCAAAGAAGAGATCAAGAACTTCTTTGCCGCCGCCCAGGAGGTGCAGATGCGCCTCCAGATCATGCGCGCCCAGCTGGAGCAGGTGCAGTCTCGTCGCGATATGCTCAAGGCTCGCCAAGCTCAGCTCGGTGAGGTGGTGGAGTTGCTCGATGCGGTCTCTGGCATGATGCGCAGCGGTGGCGCGGGCCGTGGCAGCGAAGACCCCGACACCGCGACGATGATCGCGAACATCATCCAGTCGCAGGAGAACGAACGCCTGCGGATCTCGCTCCAGATGCACGACGGCCCGGCCCAGTCGATGAGCAACCTGGTGCTGCGCGCCGAGATCTGTCAGCGCTTGATCGACCGCGACCTCGACCAGGCCCGCTCTGAGTTGATTGGCCTGAAGACCGCGATCAATACGACGCTTCAGGATACCCGCCGCTTTATCTTTGACCTGCGACCGATGACACTCGATGACCTCGGGTTGGTGCCGACGCTGCGCCGCTACACCACCCAAATTGGCGAGAAAAGCGGCCTAGAGATCAATCTGATGATTCAGAATATGGATCAGCGCCTGCCTCGCCACTATGAGGTGACGATCTTCCGCTTTGTTCAGGAGGCGCTCAACAACGTCGTCCGCCACGCGAACGCCAAGCAGGTGCGCCTGCTCCTCGATGTTACGGGCAGCACCCTCCAGATCCTGATCGAAGATGATGGCAGCGGATTCCATGTGAATGATGTGCTAGCCAGCGCCAACGCGCGGAAGAATATGGGCATCGCCGGTATGCGCCAGCAGGTTGAGGCGCTGCTGCGTGGTGAGTTCGGCATCGAGAGCGCGATTGGCCGGGGCACCCGCATTGCCGCCACGATCCCCATGCCCTGAGCCCGACACGCTCAGTACTCCCATTTACTGGTACCATGTGGCTATTGAGTAGGATGGAGATAGCGAGTATACTGCTCCTTGTAGGGAATACCTACACCAACATACGTCTACAACGGAAGGGAGGTGAAAGATATGCTTCGCAGCTTTTTCGCTAAGGAAGAGGGCCAGGGCCTCGTCGAGTACGCGCTAATCCTGGTACTCATCGCTATTGTTGTTATCGGTATCCTGACCCTGCTCGGTAACCGCATCAGCCAGGTCTTCAGCAACATTAACAGCGGCCTCACCAAGTAGCTCATCGTTGGGGTTTGTCTCAACACTACCCGCAACTTAGCCGGCAAACAGGAGTACGACCATGCTTCGCAGCTTTTTCGCTAAGGAAGAGGGCCAGGGCCTCGTCGAGTACGCGCTAATCCTGGTACTCATTGCTATTGTTGTTATCGGTATTCTGACCCTGCTCGGCAACCGCATCAGCCAGGTCTTCAGCAACATTAACAGCGGTCTCACCAAGTAATTCTCCGCCCTTGTTGGTATATTTCCCGGCGCGCCTCGCTCTTATTGCGAGGCGCGCCGTTTTTTTGTTGCCGCAACGGGCGGTGCTACAATAGGGGCAATCATCTATAAGAAGGAGCCCCTGTGGTCGACTATTCGCGGAAGTGGTGGGCGCTGACCGCCGTGGGCAGCGGTGTCCTGCTCTCGACAATCGACGGCTCGATCGTCAATATCTCCCTCAACACCCTGGTCGTCGCCTTTGGTAGTAACCTCAACATTGTCGAGTGGGTGGTGCTGTCCTACCTGCTCACCATTACGTGCCTGCTGCTGCTGATGGGCCGGCTGGGGGATATGGTTGGCAAGCGGCGGGTCTATGTGGCCGGCTTTATCATCTTCACCCTGGCCTCGGCGCTCTGCGGCATCTCGCCGAACGTCGGCACGCTGATCGGATTCCGGGTGGTGCAGGCGGTTGGCGCAGCGATGATCCAGTCGGCTGGGCCGGCGCTGTTGGTGACGGCGTTCCCGCCGAGCGAGCGCGGCACCGCCCTCGGGGCCACCGGCTCATTTGTGGCCCTGGGCATCCTGGTCGGTCCGGCCCTCGGCGGCGTGCTGCTGCGCTATGTCGGCTGGGAGTCAATCTTCTATGTGAACGTGCCGGTGGGCATTGTGGGTTCCTGGCTCACGCTGCGCTATCTGGCCTCGGATGCGAAGTCGGCGCGTGGACAGGTTTTCGATGTGGGTGGGGCGCTACTGATGATGGCCTCGATCTTCGGGCTACTGCTGGCGCTCACTGATGGGCCGACCTGGGGCTGGGGCGACGGGCGGGTGCTGCTGCTGTTTGGCCTGTTTGCTGTGGCCGGGGCGGGCTTCCTAGCCTGGGAGTTGCACTTCCCGCAGCCAATGATTAACCTGCGCATCTTCCGCAACGCCGCCTTCTCGCTAAACCTACTGGCCGGCTTTATCCTGTTCATCGGCATGGCCTTCAACCTGCTGCTCACCCCACTGTTTCTCCAGTTGGTCTATCACTTCGAGCTACAGCAGGCCGGGCTGCTTCTGATGGCCTTGCCGCTGACGCTCTCGCTGGCCTCGCCAATTAGCGGGCGGCTCTCAGACCGAGTTGGTGCGCGGGCGCTGACGGTTAGCGGCCTGGCAGCTGTGGCCGTCGGCCTGGCTGGGCTCAGCTTTACCAGGGCCGATACGCCAGTGGCCCAGATGATCGCCTTCCTCCTCGTAGTTGGGGCGGGCATCGGCCTATTCCAGAGCCCGAACAATAGCACGGTGTTCGGCAGCGCGCCGCCCGAGGCGCTCGGCGTGGCCAGCGGGCTGCTGGCGGTGATGCGTACCCTCGGGCAGACGGCGGGGATCGCGATTGCTGGGGCGGTGTGGGCCTCGCGGGTGATCGCCCTGAACGGTGCGCCAATCGAGCCGATTACCACCGCCTCGCCGGAGATCCTGGCCGGCGGCTTCGACACGGCCATGCGTGTGGCGGCCGGGCTGGCCCTCCTGGCCATCCTGCCCTCGCTGGTCGGCGGGCGGGCCACGCAGCGGCGGGCAGTGTCGGTTCGACCGGCAGTTAAATAATCAGCGGTCTGGTTGAGGCTGCCAGATTCGCTGGCAACCTCAACCAGACCGCTGAAGAGCGTTAGGGCGACTATGGAAGATTCTTTGCGCATCCCCATATCATGTACCCGCGCCCTGCGATGGGGGCTGGCCCTCTTGGCATGCGCCCTGCTGCTGGTGGCCTGCTCCAGCCGCCCCGCCCTCGATGCGGTTGCGGCAAGCGCCCCCAGCTTTGCCCCGTCTGAGATGGACCAGCCCCTGACGATCAGCTATGTGATCGGGCGCGACGCGACAGTGGACGTATACCTGCTCGATGCGATCGGCACGCGCTACAACCTGCGGCTCGGCCAGCCGCGCAGCGCCAGCGCCGACCCGTATGTGCTGCGCTTTGACGGCACGGTGCCGACGAGCGACCCGGTGATCCTGCGCCGCCTGCTGCCTCCCGGCGATTACACGCTGGTGGTGGGTGCCCAGGCCAGCGGCGGCACGCCTGAGGAGCGCCGCCTGCCCCTGACCATCACCGGCGGTGATCTGCCGATCCCCGATGTGCAGAACCTGCTGGTCGCTCCGCCCACGATCTCGCCCAACGCCGATGCGGTGAACGATATCACCGAGATCACCTACCGCCTGCCGGTGAGCGCCACGGTGAACATCGACATCAGCGCACCCAACGGCGAGACGATCCCGGTGGTGACGCGCGAGGAGGAGGGGCCATACGAACAGCACCACGTCTGGAACGGCAAGCGCCCGAATGGCTCGCTGCTGCCCTCGGGCGTGTACACCTACACGGTGCAGGCCGAGGACGGCTACGGCAACCTGGTGCGACGCCATGGCCAGATCACCCTGGAGGATGTCGGGCAGCCTGAGGCGCGGATCGTCTACGCCAGCATCGCGCCGCAGCGGCTGATGCTCGGCGGCGTAATGACGGTGACGGTTCGGGTGCGCAACACGGGCACGGTGCCTATCCGCACCTACGGCCCGGCCAGTGGATTCCAGTACGACACCGACCAGGTCTTTTCCTCGGTGGCCGACGGGCGCTACACGGCCCAGGCCGGCGGCTTCTGGCGGGTCGGGCTCGACTGGGACGCCAACAGCGGCGGCGGCCCCAAGCGCTACCCCTTCCGCTGGGCGCTCTCGCAGAGGCCGCCCGAGCAGTGGAAGGTGCCCGGAGTCGAGGACTGGCTCATGCCCGACGAGGAGGTTGAGGTAACCGGCCAGGTGCGGATCCTCCAGCGTGAGACGAAGATGGGGTTCTATGTCGGCCTGATCCAGGACGGGGTTGGGTTCTTTCAGGATCGCAGTGCGCGGACGATTGTGGAGGTGGGGTTCTAGACGTTTTTCCTGGGGCGCAACCGCCCCATGGGCCTCAATGTTAGGGCTGCCGCCCTAAAAACCTGCATTGTTTTGGGAAAATGTGCCAGCTTCGCTGGTACATTTTCCCAAAACAACAAGAAATTCTGGAGGTCTGCGACCCCCAACTCCTGCCGCAGATGGCATGGCTCGTGCAACGTCGCGGGCATCGCGCCCTTACGCCACCCGCGAGACGACCATCAGGGTCATATCGTCGGCCTGGGGTGCCCCGGCGGCGTAGGCGTCCACCTGATGGATCACGAGATCGACGAGAGCCTGGCTGGCGTGATCGGTGCCCGCGCGCAGCGCGGCGTGGAACCTGTCGTCGTTGAAGGGTTCGCCGACGGCGTTCATCGCCTCGGTGATGCCGTCGGTGAACAGGATAAGGCGCTCGCCGGGGGCGATGTGGGCGCGCTGTGCCACAAACTCCTGGCTGGCCATGATCCCGATTGGCAAGGTACCCTCTTGAAGCTCGCGGATGTGCAGGCCAGGGCCGTCGACCTGAAGCGGCGGATTGTGCCCGGCGTTCACGTAGACCAGGTCGCCGCTGCGCGGGTCGAGTACCGCGTAGAAGAGCGTGATAAACATGTTGCTCTCGGCGTGTTCGCGGCAGATGTAGTCGTTCACCAGCCAGAGGGCGCCGGTGAGGATGCTCTCGGCGTCGAGGACCATGCCGCCCTGGAAGATCCATGGTGCCAGGGATGCGGCACGCAGGAGCGAGCGGCTCAGGGCCACGAACAGGGCGGCGGTGACGCCCTTGCCGCAGGCGTCGGCTACCACGAGGCCCAGGCGCCCGTCACTCAGCTCGATACAGTCGTAGAAGTCGCCGCCGACCGCCTGGGCACCACGGCTGTAGGCACTCACCTGCCAGCCGGTGGGCTGGGGCAGCGCGCGCGGCAGGAAAGACTCCTGGATCTGGCGGGCGACGGCCATCTCCTGCTCGATGCGGTTGAGCCGGATCAGTTCGGCCTGGGCGGCCTTGAGTTGCTGGTATGCCTTGAGCAACTCGGCATTCTTGCGCTCTAAGTCGCTGATCATGCGCTGGTTGGTGTTGCGCACGCGGGTGGTGCTGTTGCGCAACATGTTCATGGCCAGTTCGGGGTTCGAGCCGATCAGGGTCTTAAAATCGGCCTCGGTGATCACCACCAGGTGGCTCTCGTCGACGGCGCGCACGGTAGCCGAGCGCGGGCTGCGGTCGATCAGGGCCATCTCGCCGATGATCTGGCCGGCGTCGTAGACCTCCAGGCGATGCTCAGTGCCGTTGACGAAAGTGAGAACCTCCATCGCACCGCTGAGGATCACAAAGCAATCGTAGCTAATGTCGCCCTGGTTGAAGAGCACCTCGCTGGGCGCGAGGTGGCGTTGGCCCAGGCGGACGGCCATGTGGGAGAGGATAGTTGCGTCGAGGTGCGCAAACCAGGGCACCGCGCGCAGCAGGTCTTGCAGCATCTCACCGCCCTTTTATCACGGTCAGTTGATTCCACCCGCTGGCGGTGTCGTGCGTGTAGGCGAGTTCATCTGCGAACTCGCGGACGAAGTAGAGCCCCAGGCCGCCGATCATGCGCGAGGTCGGGTCGGCATCGCTCAGGTCGGGGTCGGGCTGGTCACGCGGGTCGAAGGGAGCGCCCCGGTCGCGGATGCTGATCCGCAGCGTCCCCTCAGCGCACGCGCAATCCAGTTGGATCACATCGCGGTTGGCGTCGGTATAGCCATACTTGACGATGTTGGTCGCGATCTCCTCGATCACCAGGCGCATGAGGTAGCACTGGTCAGCCGTCAAGGGCTGGCAGGACTCCACGCTGTCGGTGAAGGCCATCAGCGTTGCAATGCTATCCCAGTCGGCGAATACTTCGATCGACTGCTGCATCGGCATCCCCAGCGCTAGGGAACAGGAAACAGGGAACTGTCCATTATCATAACACGCCGCACGCGGGGCTGATGCAACATCGCTAGGGCTGCGCCCCAGACCCAGCGTTTTGTGAGTTTCTGGCGGCGAATCCGCCAAAAACTCACAAAAAATCTTTCGGGGATGCCAACTGATCCGGGTATAATGTCACGGCAGGGGCTGAGTAGCTAGAACGTAACATAGTAGCCTATAGATAAGGAATTACCAATGGCCACCCCCGCACCTGACGGCGTGATCACCATCGACGACCTGCACATGGGCCGCCCGCAGGTGATCGCCACCTACCTGCTGACCGGCGCCGCGCCCGCCCTGGTCGACCCCGGCCCAGCCAGCACCCTGCCCGCCCTGGAGGTCGGCCTGGCCGCGCAGGGTCTGGGCCTGGGCGACATCCGCAGCATCCTGCTCACCCACATCCACCTCGACCACGCTGGGGCCACCGGCAGCATTATCGCCCGCAACCCTCATGTCAAGATCTACGTGCATACGATCGGTGCCCCGCACATGGTTGATCCCTCGCGCCTGCTCAAGAGCGCCAACCAGCTCTACGGCGACATGATGGAGACCCTGTGGGGCGAGATCGCGCCGGTGCCGACCGAGTCGATCATCACCCTAGAGGGCGGCGAGATGCTGGATCTGGGCGGGCGGATGATCCACGTCTTCGACGCGCCCGGCCACGCCAAGCACCACCTGATCTATCTGGATCAGCAGAGCGGCGGGGCTTTTATCGGCGATAACGGCGGCGTGCGGCTGCCGAACCTGCCCTTTGCGCGCCCGGCCACCCCGCCGCCCGACATCGACCTGGAGGCGTGGGACGGCACGCTGCTGATGCTCGACGAGCTAATGCCGAGTTGGCTGATGCTGACCCATTTCGGAGCCTATAACGATGTGGAGTCGCACATTGCCGACTACCGCGCGCGCCTGGTTCACTGGGGCGAGCAGGTGCGCCTGGGGATGCAGAGCGGGGCGTCCGAGGATGAGCAACTGGCCGCCCTAGAGCGGCTGGTCGCGCAGGAGTCCGCCGACCTTACGCCAGAGGTGCGGGAGGTACTCAATCAGCAGACCGGCGCCCTGGCCAGCAGTTGGCACGGACTGGCCCGCTACTGGCGCAAGCGCGCATCCGCCTAGACGTACTACCGCGAGAGGTTGCCAGCGGATCTGGCAATCTCTCGCAACCATGCAGCTATGAGACTTTCTTTGGTTCTCCTGTTCATTGGCCTGGTCGCCGGCATGGCGGAACCGGCTATTGGGTTTGCGCAGAGCGCACCTGCTCAGGTTGTGCAACCCACCGACGTGCCCTTGGCACAACCCCGTCCTGGGCCAGCGGGGCTACCCTGTCCTACCCGCTTCGCACTGCCCAATGTGAAACTGAAAGATCACAGCCTATTCTCCTTTGAGGGTTGGTACTATCTGGTTTCCATCCGCATCGATCTATCTACCCCCAGCAGCCAGGGCGAGCAAGAGTTTGCGTATGCCCGTACGCGCGACTTCTGCACCTGGGAGAAGCTGGGCACGCCCCTGCGCCATGGTGCGCCGGGCGATGCTGACGAGACCTACGTCTGGGCACCCCACGTGATCAATGTGGACAACACCTTCTATATGTACTACACCGGGGTCAACCCGAAGATCGCCCAGACGATTATGCTGGCAACCAGCACCAACCCCGCCGACCCGCAGAGTTGGCATAAGCAGGGGGTTGTTTTTCGTCCGCACCACCCCGATGCGTTCTATCCAGGTCCCACCGCTTGGTCTGACTGTCGCGATCCGATGGTGCTGGTGTACAACAATCGCTACTACCTCTTCTACACCGGTGCCAACAATAACGGCCCGATCATCGGCGTCGCGATGGCCGAGAATCCCGTTGGGCCGTGGTACGATCTCGGCGCAACCTATCAGGCGACTGAGCCGGGGAGAATGCCCGAATCGCCCTTTATTATTGAGTACAACGGGCTGTTCTATCTGTTCTACAATGCAAGCGGGACTACGGGGAATGGCACACGATTGCGCTGGGCGGTGTCGCCATTTGGGCCATGGCAGCCATCGGTGGCATTCCAACTCGGGTGGGCACACGAATTCTATCGCGATCAGACCGGCCTGCTCTCGTCATATATCATAGGTAACGGACTCGCGATTGGGGTTGAACGTGTGCGCTGGCAGCAGTCGGGGATGCTGGCGCTGCCGCAGATCGGCGTGCAAACCTACCTACCCATGATAAATCGCTAGGACATGGTTCAGAACAGCTTTACCGTTTGGCAGGGACGCAATGAGGCGAGGATGCGATAGCATCGCCGCATCGCATCCTCGCCTCATCGCCAAACGGTAAAGCTGAAATCTGGTACCTGAAACCTTGTCTCGCGGAGAAACACGGGGGGACGGCTCGTGATCCGCCCCCCCGTGCGCTGTCTCGCACATAGGGCACGTCCCTACAGGTCGAACCCGCGATGGATGACCCGCACCGCCTCATCGCCGTCGGCACCAGAGACGACTAGCGAGATGTTGTTCTCGGTGCTGCCCTGGGCGATGGCAATCACATTGATCCCGGCGGTGCCCATGGCCCCGAAGACCCGCCCGGCGATGCCGGGCGTGCCGCGCATACCCGAGCCGACCACGGCCACGATCACCACCGACTCCTGCACTTCGATGTGTTCAACATCGTGAACCGAGAAGTCGCCAGCCAGTTCCTTGCGCAGCTCGGCCACCGCAGCCGGGGCCTCGGCGCGGGGCACCGACAGGCAGACGCTCTGCTCGCTGCTGGCCTGCGAGATCATGAGGATGTTGGCACCGGCGCGGGCCACCGCCCCGAAGATCCGTGCGGCCACCCCCGCCAGGCCCAGCATCCCCGGCCCGCCCACGGTGATCATGCTCACCTCTTTGATCGCCGTGACCGCGCGGGCCGTGCGGTCGCCCCGGCCCGCGCCAATCAGCGTGCCGGGGTGCGCCGGGTTGAAGGTGTTGCGGATGCGGATGGGGATGCGCCGCTGCACCAGGGGTTGCACCGTCTTCGGGTGCAGCACATTGGCCCCGTAGTAGGCCAACTCGGCCATCTCGCTGTACGAGAGCTGGCGCAGTGTGCGGGCCTCGGGCACGACCTTCGGGTTGGCGGTGAGTACCCCGTCCACCTCCTTCCAGAACCAGACCTCATCGGCGTCGAGGCTGGCCCCGAGGATGGCGCAGGAGTAGTCGCTGCCGCCGCGACCGAGGGTGGTGGGCACGCCGGCCAGGGTGGCCCCGATGAACCCGGTGACGACCGGCACCGTGCCGGACTCCAGCAAGGGCAGCAGGCGCGCGCGGGAGCGCGCGGTGGTCTCGTCCATGAGCGGCGAGGCGGCACCGTAGCGGCTATCGGTAACGATCAGGCTGGTGGCGTCGATGGCCTGGGATGGCACGCCGGCCCCGCGCAGCGCGGCGGCGATCAGGCGGGCATTGATCCGCTCGCCTAAGCCGCTGAACAGGTCGAGCGCCCGTGGCGTCAGTTCGCCTAGCACGGCGATGCTGCGCGACAGGTCGCTCAAATAGTCGAGCATAGATCGCAATTCAGGCTCAAGGGCGGCGCACTCGGCGGGCGAGGTCAGCTCGGCGGCGGCGCGCATATGCAACTCAAGCAGGCGCGGGGCCACCTGCGCCGTGGCGTCGCCGTCGCCGCGCGCCGCCGCCTGGGCGGCGGCGATCAGCGAGTCAGTCGTACGCAGGTCGGGGGCGTTCATCGCCGACACCACCACCACCGCCTCGTGGTCGCGGTGTGTATCGCTCACAATCGCAGCAACCTGGCGGATCGCGTCGGCGCTGCCGACCGAGGTGCCGCCAAACTTCATCACAACGCGCATACATTCCTCGACCGTAGAGACGCCCTGGCGGGGCGTCTCTACCCTAATGTTATGGTACCAACAACACCTTGCCGGCCGTTGCGCGGCCCTGGAGGGCGCGATGGGCACCGGCGGCGTCAGCCATAGGGAAGCGGTGGTCTACCCGCACGCTCAACGTACCGGCGGCCATCCAGCGGAACAGGTCTCCCGCGCGCCAGGCCAACTCCTCGGGCGTGACAATGTAGTGCCACAGAGTCGGCCGGGTCAGGAAGAGCGAACCCTTGGTGCTAAGTACCAGCGGACTGACCGCCGGGACAGGGCCGCTGGAGTTGCCGAATGTCACCATCACGCCCCGTGGGCGCAAGCAGTCCAGGCTGCCCTCCCAGGTGTCCTGGCCCACCGAATCGTAGACCACATCCACGCCGCGCCCGCCGGTCAGCTCGCGCACACGCGGGGCGAAGGGTTCGTTGCGGTAGAGGATGACATCGCTAGCCCCGGCGGCGCGGGCCAACGCGGCCTTTTCCGGCGAACCGACGGTGCCGATCACCCGCGCGCCCAGGCCGCTGGCGATCTGCGTCAGCAGCAGGCCGACCCCGCCGGCCGCCGCGTGAACCAGGCATGTCTCGCCAGCTTTGAGCGGGTAGGTGCTGTAGGCCAGGTAGTGCGCGGTCATGCCCTGGAGCATCACAGCGGCGGCCAGGTGCAGGTCCACGCCCTCGGGCACCGCCACAAGCTTGTCGGCGGGGGCCAGGGCGCACTCAGCGTAGCCACCCGCGCCCGAGGCGGTGGCCACCCGGTCGCCCAGGGCGAAGCCGCCCACCCCTGGGCCGAGCGCGTCCACCGTGCCAGCGAACTCGCCGCCGGGGGTGAAGGGCTGCGGCTGCGGGTAGAGCCCAGTGCGGTGGTAGATCTCGATATAGTTCAGGCCGGCGGCGGCCACCCGCACGCGCACTTGGCCCGGCCCCGGCTCGGGCGTGGGCACATCCTCGTAGCACATCACCTCCGGCCCGCCCGTCTCGTGGATGCGGATCGCCTTTATCATTACGCTCCTCTCGAACTTTGCGCCCTTCGTGCCGCCAGATTTGCGCCTTTTGCCCCATTCCGCGCCTTTCGCGATCACCTTGCGCCCCAGAGAGAACTGTGTCTATACTATAACAGCAATTCGGCTGGCGAAGCCTTCTCCAGAAAAAGCAGAGTCCCAGGGGCGTGGCGACAGTCCTGGTACAGCCACCCCCGAGAATCATTTCTGATAGCGGCTGACGACTGCGCCGCCAGTCGCTATCAAGAATGAAGGAGAGCGAACGTTGCGTCTTGAAACCAGCTTCCCACCAGACTATTTCAGACGCTACGACGAGAGCGACGACCGCCACTTCTACCTCTACCCCCGCCTCACCGCCCACATTGACGAGCCGGCATGCCTGGCCGTGGGCCAACTCTTCCGCGAGGAACTGCCGCCCAGTGGCCGAGTTCTCGACCTGATGAGCAGCTACCACAGCCACATCCCCGCCGACCTTCCGGTAGACCACCTCGTTGGCCTGGGCCTGAACGAGGATGAGCTGCGCCTCAACCAGCGGCTCGATCAGCACCTCGTCCACGACCTCAACGCCACGCCCGCGCTAGGCTTCCCCGACGCCGAGTTCGACGCCGTGGTCTGCACCGTCTCGGTGCAATACCTCACCCGCCCGGTCGAGGTCTTCGCCGAGGTCGGGCGCGTACTCAGGCCCGGCGCGCCCTTCGTCGTCACCTTCTCCAACCGCTGCTTCCCCAGCAAGGCCGTGCAGATCTGGGTCGGCACCAGCGACGCCCAGCATATGACGCTGGTGAAACAGTACTTCGCCCGCTCCGCCCGCTTCATCGACATCTGCGGGCGCGACCGCTCGCCCCGCCGCTGGTTGAGCGACCCGCTCTTCGCCGTGGTGGGCCGGCGGGCGGGCTAACGCCGTCTGGTATCGTTTGCGTTCATAAGAACCATTTAGTTTTGTTGCGTTTCATTGCGTTTTGTTTCGTTCGCTGACGTTGCGAAATCCATACAAGTGTGCTATGATGAACCCATCACGGCATCGCTGTGGTGTTGTACCTGCACAA
>CAISPW010000268.1 GCA_903887465.1 uncultured Oscillochloris sp.
CGGCTACACCATGGCCTTTGACCAGGCCACCGGTATCGCCGTGACCCTCGACCGCGCCGGGGCCGACCGCGCCGCCGAAGACCCACGCGGCAATAGCGCCCTTCCCGCCAATGCCGAGCAGTACTCCATTCTCACCTTCGCCCCCGCCGACCTCGTCCTCGTCGCTACGCGCATGCGCCCCTTCCTGGGGAACATCGGCACCACCCCTGCCGTGGATATGCCCGACTCACACAATGCCGGTGACTTTGGCCAGTTTCTGGTCGGCGCGCCCCACGCCTACGGGCTCACTGCTGAGGATCTGGAGCGGCGCACCGATGGGCACATGGACATTGACGCCGTGCGGGCCGGGGCTATCCTGATCTGCCCGGTGAAGGTGCCGGGCGGCGGGGTCTACCTGGGCGATATGCACGCGATGCAGGGCGATGGTGAGATCGCCGGGCATACGGCGGATGTGTCGGGCCGGGCGACGCTGCGGGTTAGCGTGCTCAAGAACCTGGGCAACGCGGGGCCGCTGCTGCTGATGCGCCCGGACGACCTGCCGCCCCTGGCGCGGCCCCTGAGCGCCGAGGAGCGCAGCGCCGCCGAGGCGCTGGCCAGAAGGTGGGGCGTCGTGGCCGAGGTCGAGGCGAGCGGGCCGATCAGCTTTGTCGGCAGCGGGCCGAACCTGAACGCCGCCACCGACAATGGCCTCCAGCGCGCCGCCGACCTGCTGGGCATGCGCGTGGATGAGGTGAAGAACCGCGCCACCATCACCGGCGGTATCGAGATCGGGCGCCACCCCGGTGTGGTGGCGGTGACGCTGTTGGTGCCCATGGCTAAGCTGGACGCCCTGGGACTCGGCCAGTTGGTGCGCGAGCAGTACGGCCTGTAGCGCGCCTGCTCTGGTGCGCCGGGGGCGCAGGGCACGTCCCCGGCGCACTGCGCGATCATTCCCTCCGTGCCTCATTCCCCTCCGTGTCTCAGGGCTTCCCCATTGACAGCCCCGCCCGCGCCGCTATACTCGTGGTAGATCCTGTTAGATTTTTGAGGGCGGCGCGGCAATTTGCCGCCCGCCCACTCGCGAGGTTCCATGCGCAGGCAGATCCGGTTGGCCCCCACCTTTCGCGACACGGTCGCCCGCGCCGAGCTCAGCGTCACTAGGCTGGCCCGCGCCGCCGGTGTTGCCGAGTCTACGATCTTCCACTTGATCAATCCCGCCGCGCACCCCGAGCGACGCGGCGGCATGCGCCGCGAGACCGCATGGAAGCTCGCCAATGCTTTCGCCCGCCTCACCGGCCAGAACCCCGACGCGGCCTATGTCGCGCTGATTGCCGAGACGCCCGCCGCTGTGTCAGATGCGCCCCACGACTGAGCAACCGACCATGCCGTCCCCGAATGAGATCGACCACCAACATCGCCGCATGGAGGCCCACCGGGCCACCTTGGCCCACTACCTCGACCAAGTCTCGATCCTGGGGTCGGCCTATACCCCGCCCGGTGTGGGCGCGGGTATCCGCGAGGCGCGGGCGGGCATCGCTCAGTGCAAGGCGGCGCTGCATGGCTGGGGCGTGGCGGTGGATGACCACCCTGACGATACCGCCGAATTGGGCACCGTCGTGCCCGATGTGCCAGCGGATGCGTGGCTGGCTCCGATGCCTGATGTTGCCCCCCCGCCCGTCCCGCTGACGCCCGCCGCCATCGAGCGACTCTGGCGCAAGGCGCTGAGTGCCACGCTCC
>CAISPW010000269.1 GCA_903887465.1 uncultured Oscillochloris sp.
CCGCTGATGCCCGGCTATCGGCTATTACTACCGTTGTCGTCTTCCCGGCGGGGAGGCTCGGAGGGGCTTCGCCCCTCCGAAAGAAAAGAAAAGGATTTTTTTCGGGGGCCTGCGGCCCCCAAACCCCCGCTAGGAATGGCGATGTTGACAACTGCAACGGTAGTACTATCGGCTATCGGGTATTGGCTATTTTCACGTTAGTCCATCTGGCGGAGCGTCGTTTTAAGCACTTTGCCCTGCGCATTCATCGGCATCTGATCGAGGATGACGACGTGCTTGGGGATCATATAGCGCGGCAGGGTGCCCCGGCAGTGGGCGATGATCGCCTTCGCGTCCAGCTGCGCACCGGCCTGGATGGTGACATATACCTTGATCGCCTCGCCAAGAAGCGGATCTGGTATCCCAATCGCGGCCGCTGCGACGATCTCGGGTAGCGTCAGCACGCAGGACTCGATCTCGTGGCTGCTCACGCGGCGCCCGAGCGGCTTGATAAAGTCGTTTTGGCGATCCACGATGTAGATGAAGCCATCTTCGTCGACCGTGGCCATATCGCCCGTGTGGAGTGCGCCGTCGGCAAAGGTGATGGCGGTCATCTCTGGGTCGTTCAGGTAGCCTGCGGTGATGTTGTCGCCGCGCGCGATGATCTGGCCGACCTCACCTGTATGAATATCTTGGCCGGTAGCATCGACCACCCGCAGTTCCACCCCCGGCATGCCACGACCGATCGATCCCAGCTTGGCGCGCAGGTGCTGAGGCGGGAGGTAGGAGAGCCGGGCGGTGGCCTCGGTCTGCCCGTACATGATAAAGATCTGCGCCTCGGGGCGCAGTGTCGCCAGCTCTTCGATCAGCGCGGGCGGCAGCTTACCGCCCGCCTGCTGGAACTTGCGCAGCGTGGGCATGCGCCGCTTGGGGAAGGTCGAGCCGCGCAGCAGCATCTGGTAGAGCGAAGGCACCCCGGCTAGGCTGGTGCAACTGCTGGACTCGATCTCGTTGAGCAGAACCTCGGGAAGCGCGGAGTTGCTGGCCAGAACGAGGGTGGCACCGACGCACAGGTGGGTGTGCAGCAGCGAGGTGCCAAAGCAGTAGTGGAAGGGCAGCACGACCATCATCCGATCATCAGGCTCGACGCCGAGCGCTGCGATAATCGAATCGGTATTGGCCTGAAGGTTGCGGTGAGATACGCATACGGCGCGGGGGCGGGCGGTGGTGCCGGAGGTGAACATCAGCGCCGCAAGATCATCGTTGGCGCATGCGATCTCGGCGGGATCGTCTCGCGTGGAGGCTGGGGATGCGTCTAGCACGGCTTCGGTGATCAGATCGCAGCCGTGAAATACGGTGCGGATCGCCGCATTGAGGTGCTTGGTCTGGAGGCAGACGGCCGTACAGGTGGCCAACTTCTGCATCTCATCGAGCTGCGCCGGTCTCGCCGTCGGCGAGAAGGGCACGGCTACGGCGCCAAGCTTCATGATCGCAAGGTAGGCGGCCACCCAGAAGAACGAGTTTGGCCCGAAGATCGCGATACGCTGCTGCGGCTGCACTGCGGCGGCGGTCAGCGCCCTGGCAATCGCCATACTCGCCGTGCGTAGATCTGCGTAGGTGTACACACCTTCGCTCTCGATAACTGCAGTCTGGTGATCCGTTCCTCTGCTCAGCAGGTAGCTCGTCGTGTTCATGGTGCCTCGTCAGTGAAGCCCGCTGCGCGATTGGCATGGGGCAACTGCGCACCCCACTACGGTAAACGTAGTGGTTTGAACATAGAAGGTCAGGCTGTATTTATTCTGAATTATCTCTAGTATTCATATGACATTTTTGTTAAAAAGCACCGGATATGGCAGGTGTCAGCGGCGGGGGGCGCGGCAACTGAGCCACGTTCCCGCCACCAGCGCCCCCGCGCCGATCAGGATCAGCAGCCCGCCGAGCAGCCACGCCCGCCGCCCGGTCAGCTCGGAGCGCGGCAGATACCAGAGCCAGAGGTCGGCGAGGTGCTGGTTTGGCGGGTCGTAGTACCAGGCCCAGCGAGGCTTCGGGCGGGCCGGCAGCGGCGCGACGGAGGTGTCCGCCAGCGTGAGCGCCTGGCCGTCGGAGGTTACCCCGCGCAGGGCGTCGATCTGCGGGCCAAGCGCATCGTCGCGCGGGCTGAACCCGACGGCCTGCGGGTTCCAGGGCGCCGCGCGGATCTCCAGGTGCGCCGAGTCCGGCAACATCAGATGGTAGGCCCGCAGTTGCCCCGAGGGGATCGGGCCGAGGTCGCGCCCGTTCAGGACGATGTGCAGCCCGCTGGGCGGGGCCGCAGGCGGGCGGCGGTCGTCGAGGGTGAAGCCAACGCGGGACTCGGCCCCGGCCCGGCAGCGCAACTCGCCGACGGCTCCGCTGCGGCGAGGCAAGACCGCGCCGCTGGGCGACTCGCTGGGATACCAGCCATCGCCGAGGGCGCAGGCGGGCGGCGCGGTGAGGTAGCGGCCCCAGCGGTCGAGCAGGATGCGCCAGTGCGCCAGCAGCGGCGACCCGGCAACGTGGTAGACCTTATCCGCGCCGCCGGGGCTGTTTAGGTAGGTGTTGGCGCTCAACAGCACGCCGCCGAGGTTGCCGACAAAGCCGATCAGCGCGAGGCTACCGGCCAGCGCCCGCAGATAAAGCGAGATTCTCACGGGATGAGCGCCCTCCCGTGAGAGTCCCAACGCCGCCGCCGGTAGCATAGCCACGGCGACCACCGGCAGCAGGAAGCGCGGCCCCCAGACTCCGCCGCCCTGCCATTCGCCCCACATCGCGTAGAGCAGCAGGTGCGAGAGAAACAGGCCCGCACAGAGCATGGCTAGGTCGGCGTGGCCGCGCCGCCAGAGCCGCACGCCGCCGGGGAGGGCCAGCAGCAGCGGCGGGGCGAAGAGCAGCACACTTTTGCCGGGGCTGATCAGCAAGCCGTAGAGGCCCGTCGCCAGGGGCGTGGTGAACAGGCCCGACTCGCTGGCGTAGCCGCTGGCCAGGGGCGTGCCGAAGCGGGCTAGGTTGTACCAGGCCAGGATGGCGAGGCCGGGGAGCAGGCCGAGGATAAACGATGAAAGGTGAAGGATGCAGGATGCAGATCGCATACCCCGGCGCATAATGCCCCATAAGATATACAGCCCGATTACCGGCAGGGCCACGCCTGCGGCGATGCGGGTTGGCAGCAGCAGCCCCACCGCCAGCCCTGAGACAAACAGTGCTCCCGCCTGACCCCTGACCCCTGACCCCTGACCACGCTCGCTCGGCCGCGATAATGATCAGCAGGCTGGCGAGGGGCTCGGAGAAGAAGGTGCGGGCGTAGGGCCAGGCGAAGGTGCAGAGCGCGTAGAGCAGGGCCAGGCATGTGGCCCAGGCCCGCCGCGCGCCCAGGCGCAGCGCCCACCAGGCCAGCAGCGCCGCTGTGGCGGCTGTGAGCGGGGCGTTCAGCGCGCTGATCAGGAAGCGCGCCGCGTACTCGCCTGTCGCCCCGCCGCCGCCGATGGCTAGGCCCAGGCCGTACAGCGGCAGGGCCAGCAGCGAGGGTAGCACGCCGTAGGGCGAGTAGCTGCGCCCGCCCAGTCCTGGGCGCAGGGCCGCCACCGGCGCGTCATCCGCCACCGTCACCGCTACATCACCCGTCGTGAGCAGGCTGCGCGTCACCGCAACCATCGTCTCCTCGTCAGCCGAGTAGGTGTGGCCGCTCATGGTCAGCAGAAAGATCCCGCAGAGCAGCAGGAAGATGGTCAGCGGCAGGCGGTATGTTGGTTGAGTCATTGCAGATCGCAGATAGAGAGAGCCTACATCGCCGCCAGCAACTGCTCAACGTGTTCGATCAGCGCGACGAGGTTGGGCAGCGGCCCCGCACAGATCGCCGTCGGCAGGGAGGGTAGCGGGGCCAGCGGCGGCGGGATGACGCCGGAGAGCCGCGCGGCGCGGGCGCGGCTCAGTGCGGTTGGGCTGGCGGCGCTGATCGCCAGATAGAGCGCGGCGGCGGCCTGACGATCCGCCTCGCGGCCCCGGTCGATCTGCCAGATCGTGTAGTGGATCGCCGCGCGCTCGTCCGCGCCAAACCAGTCGGCATCGAGTCCAGAGATCGCCACGATTGCCGTTGCGGCGCGCTCCTCGCCGAGCAGCACCCGCAGCCGCGCAGCCAGCAGCGTCGCCTGGAGCTGTATGGCTTTGTTGCTGCCGAGCCGGTGTGCCATCTGGAGGGCCGCATCGTTCAGGGCCGCCGCCTCGGCGTAGCGCCCCTGGGCCACGCGCAGTTGTGCGCGGTCGTAGCGAAACTCACACGCCCAGTAGGCCAGCTTGATCGAGTCGCAAAGGGCGATGGCCAAACCGCTGGCCCGCTCGGCCATGGGGTACTCGCCGATGCGGGTATAGGCGTAGGCCAGGTAGCCCAGACCGACCGCTAGGTCGCGCCGCTCGCCAAGGTCAAGGGCGATTGCGATCTGGCGGGCGTAACATTCCATGCCTAGGCGAACCTCGCCGTAGAGCGTGTGGGCGCGCCCGATCTCGTGGGTCAGCCGGGCCAGCGCCCAGCGGTCGCTGATCTCCACCGCCCGCAGTAGCAGGTCGTGAAAGATCCCCAGCGCGTCCGCCAGTTGGCTCTGGTTCAGAGCGATCGTGCCGATGCTCTCGCGGGATCGCGCCAGCAGGCCCCAGTCCCGCAGATCTGCCGCCATGCTGGCGCTGCGCTCCAGGCAGTAGAGGGCCATCTCGTAGTCGCTGATGTCGCTGTAGACCCCGCCCATCGCGCCAATCGAGCGGGCGATCAGCGCCTTGTCGTCGAGGCGCACGGCCAACTCGTGGGCGTGCTCGATCGAGCGCAGGCCACGGGTATACGCCCCGGTGTCGATCAGGATCGCGCCGAAGATGCGCAGCGCATCGTAGTGGCCCGCCAGATCGCCCAGGTGCTCCCAGGTCGGGATAGCCATGTCGAGGAGGGCCAGGGCGGCCTCGTAGTCGCCACGAGCGGCCAGCAACTCGGCGGTGATGTTCTGGCAGCGGGCCACGCCGGTCACATCACCCTCGGCGGCGGCGGTGGACTGGGCCAGCCCGAAGGCCGACTCGGCCTCGGCCCAGCGCCCCACCAACTGGAGTACCTCGCCGATGCGCAGGAGCACCAGCACCTGGCGCGGCGGATCAAGCAGCGGCAGCAGACGCCGGTAGTAGCCAACCGCCGTCTCGTTAGCGTAGGCCGCCTGGGCCGCCTCGCCCGCTAGGCGGAAGTAGTGCCGCTGACGATCCAGGTTCTCGCTGCGCCCGTAGTGGTAGGCCAGCATGTCCAGGTAACGATCTGCCTCGCCACCAAAGTGGCACTCGATATAGTCGCCGACATGCTCGTGCAGCATCGCGCGCGTCGCGTAGGCCAGGCTCTCGTAGGCCACCTCCTGGGTCATCATGTGCTTAAACAGGTACTCCAGCTCGGGCTCGGCCTTCTCCATCGGCGTCAGGTCGAGGCTGCTGAGCCGGTCGAGATTGGCCTGCACCTGGTCGGGACGCCCAAGCTGCGGGTAGATCCCCCACAGCCAACTGGCCCGAAAGACCCGGCCAACCACCGAGGCCACCTTCAGGGTGATCTGCTCCAGCTCGCTGAGCCGGTCGATCCGGCTGATGATCAGCGAGCGCAGGCTGTCGGGCAGACGCACCCGCCCCAGCGCCTGGGTGTCAGCCGGGTTGATCCCCTGATCCTGGATGTAGCTGATCATCTGGTCGATGTAGAAGGGGTTGCCCTGCGAGCGCGTGGTGATCCGCTCGACGAAGCTGGACGGCAGCACCCCGCGCGCGCCGAAGAGGTAGCCGAACTTCAGCCCGATCAGCCACTCGGTCTCGCGCAGGCTGAACTCGCGTAGCAGCAACTCGCGGAAGTGCGGCAGCCGCGCCACGCGCAGCCGGGTGTACTCGTGTTCGTGCGGCCTGTAGGCCAGCAGGATCAGCACTGGCAGATCCACGATGCCGCGCGCCACCACCTCAAGCAGGTCGTGCGAGAGCGGGTCGATCCAGTGGCAGTCCTCGATCACCAGCAGCACCCCGGCACCCGGCCCGCAGGCCACGGCAATGGCCCGCAGGCACTCCAGCACCGTCGTCTCCAGCACATCTTTGCGCACCCGCGCATCGAGGGCCAGGGTCTGCTCCGTCTCCGCAACCGGCAGGTTCATCGCCCCGGCCAGCACCGGCAGGCGGCGCATGGCCTGCGGGCAGAGGGCGGCGACCTGGGTGCGCAGGTGTGCGATCTGCGCATCCTGATCCCAAGTCGGATCGATGCCGAGCAGGCCGAGCAGCAGGCTGCTCCAGGGCAGGTAGCTGGCGCTGCCGCCGTGCGAGAGGCACTCGCCGCTGTGAACGACCATCTCGCCGCGCGCCGCCATGCGGATGATCTCGGCCACCAGGCGCGATTTACCCATGCCCGCCTCGGCGCAGATACCCACCACCTGGCCGCGCCCGCCCCTGGCCAGTTGCATGTGCCGCTCGGCCACCTGCATCTCCTCATCGCGCCCGACCATCGGCAGCTTGTACGACGGCTCCTGGTGGCGGCTGGCCCGCTGCTGCTCCTGCTCTAGCCGGTAGATCGGCACCAGCCGCGAGCGCCCCTTCAGCAACAGCGGGTTCAGCGGCGTCCAGAGGAACTGGTCGGCCACCGGGCGATGCGCGCCGCTGGCCGCGATGATCTCGCCCAGCGCGGCAGCCTGCATCAGCCGGGCCGCCAGGTTCACCGTGTCGCCCATCACCGTGTACTCGCGGCGGATCTCCGCGCCCACCAGCCCGCAGTAGACCAGCCCCGAGGCGATGCCGATGCGGATGGTGAGCGCGGAGGGCGGAGGGCGGAGGGTCGGATCTCTGACCGGCAATTCTGGCGGCTCAATGTCCAGCTCGCGCAGCGCCAGCGCACAGCGCATGGCCCGCCCGGCATCATTCTCGTGGGTGACGGGCGCGCCGAAGACCAGCACGAGCTTGCTGCCCTTGTCGCCCATGTCGATCTTGTTCAGGTCGCCGTCGTACTGCGCCACAATCCGCGCCACCTGGACGATATATGTCTGGAGCCGGGCACTCACATGCGGGTCGCTATCGTAGTCGAACCCGCTGAAGCCCACAAACAGCACAGTGACGCTGCGATGCTGGTTCACAAAGCCCATCTGCCCGTCGAGCAGGCGGCGGGCCAGGGACGGGTGGACGAAGGCGGTGAGGGTGGGAAGCAGGCGCTCGGCGGCGGCGGGCAGCGGGGGCAGCGGCGCATAGCTCGGCTGCCCGCCGAGCGTGACGACCAGCCGGTAGTCGCCGCGCACATCGGCGGGGACGATGCTGGGGGCGAGGGCGATCAGATCGCGGTGGACGACCACATCGCCGGTCGTCGCCAGGTGTTCGGCCTCGGCAGCCTGCTCCAGCGGCAGGCCGGCGATCACACTCTGCAAGCGCACCTCCGGGTCGCCCACCACCGTAGACAGCACCGGGCCGACGGCCAGGCCGATTTTGATCTCCAGGCTGAACTGGCCGGCCCGCGTCTGAATATCGCGGTAGGGGCGCATGAAAATCTGCATATCGAGGGCGCAGCGGGTGGCGCGGATCGCCACCTCGCCCGGACTCGCGCCGCCCTTGAGGTAGAAGAGCGCCGTCAGCGAGTCGCCGCCAAAAGAGACCACGACCCCGCCATAGGCGGCGATCAGGTCGATCATCACCGCAAAGTAATCGTTGAGCAGCACCGTCAGATCTTCGGTGCCATCCTGGCCGAAGCGGCTCAGCGCCTCGCTCATCGGCGTGAACCCCGAGACATCGGCGAACAGCGCCACCGCGTCGTCGCGGCGAGT
The DNA here is from genome assembly GCA_903887465.1 of uncultured Oscillochloris sp. Lineage (GTDB taxonomy): Bacteria > Chloroflexota > Chloroflexia > Chloroflexales > Chloroflexaceae > Oscillochloris. Next base: position 7,785 of record CAISPW010000269.1, read on the forward strand.
TCGCCCGACAAAGTCATCGGCACCGCGCAGCAGATCGGCGGCAATCTGATAGGGCAGGTGGGCGAGGAATTGTCTCATTGGTAGCAGTGGCTATTACTACAGTTGTAGTTGCCAACAGCGCCATTCCTGGCGGGGGTTTGGGGGCCGCAGGCCCCCGAGAAGAAACCCTTTGCTTTTCTTTCGGAGGGGCGAAGCCCCTCCGAGCCTCCCCGCCGGGGGGACTACAACTGTAATGCTATAGGGTGCAGGGCATAGGGAACAGTGTACCACCGCTGACGCTGGTAGCGCAGGGCAATCGTGCAGGGCGAATGCAACGCTCGCCTCCGGCGGGGTTGGGGGAGGTACTCCCGCGAACGCTTGACTTGCATAGCGCATAGGCATCTGCTATAGTTCGCCCTCGGTGCCCCTGTACCCTACAACCCGTGGTCTGCTTAAACTATGGAAAAAAACGAGTACGAAGTCATGGCCGCCGTTGAGCTACACCACTGGTGGTACGGCGGCATGCGTGCGATCGACGCGGCCATGCTTGGCCCGGTTCTGCGCGGGCGGACGGGGCTGCGCATCCTCGACGCCGGCTGCGGCACCGGCGGCGACGCCCTCTTTTTGCAGCGCTACGGCGCGGTGGTGGGGGTTGACTACAGCGACGACGCGGCGCGGCTGGGGGCCGGGCGCATCCCCGGCATGTTCGCCCGTGGCTCGGTTCTCTCCTTGCCCTTCGCCGATGATACGTTCGACCTCGTGACATCCTTCGATGTACTCTACCATCGCGCCGTGCCGAGCGAGGTCGCGGCCCTGGCTGAGGCCCGTCGCGTCATGCGCCCCGGCGGGCGGCTGCTCATGCGCCTGCCCGCCTACGAGTTCCTGCGCTCGCGCCACGACCGGCAGGTTCACACCCGCCGCCGCTATACCGCTCGCACGGCCAAGCAACTCCTCGCCGAGTCCGGGTTCTTCGTCGAGCGGACGAGCTACGCCCTCAGCCTGCTCTTCCCCATTCCCCTGGCCCAGCGCCTGCTAGAGCGGGTCACACCCGACCATGGCGATGAGTCGGCGATGGGAGCGCCCGCGCCCCTGCTCAACGCCGCGCTGCGTTGGCCCATGGCCCTGGAGGCGGCATGGATCGGCATGGGCGGGAGCTTGCCTTTCGGCCTCTCGATCATCTGCCTGGCCCACTCCGGCAAGTTTGCCAAGGCCGTGGTGAAGCCGCGCATTAGGCGGACCTCCGCCCCACTGAATTCACCTCTATAGCATTATGATAACCTCACCTAGCGATACCCTGCTCGACCGGCTCAGCGCCACGCCCAAGCTCTGGAATATTCTGCGCTGGATCGTCGAGGCTGGCTTCCACGGCGAACGGCTGGCCATCGCCCGCGAGTTGCGGCCCTGGGCTGGCGATCACCGCCGCTTTCTGGACTTCGGCTGCGGCACCGGCGAATTCGCCAGCGCATTCCCGCCCGCCCGCTACGTCGGCATCGATCTCTCCACCACCTACCTGCGCTTCGCCGGCGACCACCGGCCCGGCAGTTACCTGGCCAGCAGCGGCGAACGCCTAGCCCTCGCCGAGGCCAGCTTCGACGCCGCCCTGGTGGTCGGGGTCATCCACCATCTGCCCGACGATGTCGCCGCAGCGGCCCTGGCCGAACTTCACCGCGCCCTGCGCCCCGGCGCAATCGCCCTGGTGATGGAGGATATCCCTCCGCCCGACCCCTGGAACCTCGCCGGCCACCTGATGCACTGGCTCGACCGAGGCGGCCATATCCGCTCCGAGGCCGATTACCGGGCGATCTTTGGCTCCGGCTTCGCCGTCGAGCGCTCCTATCACATGCGCTCGGGCATCTGCGACTACGCCGTCTATGTGCTCACGCGCAGCCAATGACTCACCCTCACCCTACCGCACCAGAGAAACGCGCCATGCTCCTCGTCTACGGCCTGCTGATCACCGCCTGCGTCCTCACCGTTATCGGCGAGGTGATGCTCAAGGTCGGTATCACCCACGTCACCACGCGGGTCGGTGCCTTCTCGCCCTCGCCCGCCATCCTCTTCAGCACCTTCACCGACTGGCGCGTGCTGCTGGGCTTCGCCCTGGTCTTCGGCGGCTCGCTCTTCTGGCTCGGCGTGATCTCGCGGGTCGAACTCTCCTTTGCCTACCCGCTGCTCGCCATGAATTATGTGATCCTGCTCATCCCCTCGCGCTACCTGCTGCATGAGACGATCTCACCCACCCGCATTGTCGGCGCATGCATCATCGTCGCCGGGGTGATCGTGATCACCTGGAGCCAAAAATGAGGGGAGCGGGAATGGGGTACAGACGCCCCGCCGGGGTGTCTCTACGGATCGCCTGTTCCCTCTTCCCGCTCATCCTCTGGCTCATCGCCTACCAGTCCCCCGCCCGCATCACCTTGCGCATGGGCGGGGACGTGGTCCACCAGCGTCGCTTCGACGAAAACCCTTTTCTGCGTCAGATCAACGGCTCCGAGCCACCCGATAGCGCGGCATGCCCCGCTGATGCGGCCCGCCGGTGCTGGTGGTGGCAGCTCCTTGGCCCCGGCGAACGTCCCTACCGCTGGACGAGCGGTGACACCACGGCGGCGTTCCCCGGCCTGGGCGGCGGCCCCTTCGCCGTCACGATCCTGGCGCGCGGCCAGCCTGGCCCCGCCGCCACTCCGAGTAACTGGCAGGTCGGTGTCGGTTCCCCGCTGATGGTCGATCTGCCGCCCGGCCAACTCCGGCGCTACCACATCCTCGCCGCCGCCGACCCGTGGGGCGACCTGCGGATCACGATGCACACAACCCCCTTCGCTGCGCCGGGCGACCCGCGCGAGCTGGGGTTTGTACTCTACGAGCTACGGGTCGCTCAGACCGGGGCCGGGCCGCGCACCCCGGCCTGGCCCCAATTGGCCTGGCTGGCCGTCGCCGTGGTCGCCGCCTACGGCGTGGCCCGCGCCCTGAGCGTTGGCCCGCGCCTGAGCTACGCGCTGGCCCTGGCCCTGGCGCTGGTGCTGGCCCTGGCCCTGGCCCTGATCCGCCCCGAGATCGCCATCTTTACGCCGACCCTGGCCAGCATCGGTATCGCCGCCGCCCTGATCGCCGCCGCAGGCTGGAGCGCCACTCGCAGGCTGGGGGCCGCCGCACCCTTCGCCCGCCAAGTACTCGCCCTGACCCTGCTGGCCCTGGCGCTGCGCGTTGGCGGCATGCTCCACCCCCACGCCATGTATTCCGACTCGGGGTTTCACGCCAACAAACTCTACAGCCTGAGCCTCGGCCAGATCTTCCAGACTGCCGGGCTGCCCAGCGAGGCCGGCGGCGGCCAGGCACCCTACCCCACCGGAGCCTACATCCTGCTGCTGCCCGGCCAGTTGCTGCTGCCTAGCGGCGCGCGGGTGGCCCTGGTGCAGATCGGCACCGCCGCCCTCGACAGCCTGCTGCTGCCATTGATCGCCCTGCTGACGGTTCGCGCCGGGCTGGGACGACGCGCAGCCCTGCTCGGCGCGGCATGCTATCTCCTGCCTATCCCGGCCCTCGAGTCACTCTCGATTGGCGAACTGGCCAACATTGGCGGCCAGAGCATCGCCATGGGCTTCGTGGCCCTGCTCACCCTTGGCGCTCTGAGCGAACTGGCCCCCGGTCGTCGGCCTCTGGCCACCGCCGCCCTCACCGCCGCCCTCACCGCCGGGCTCCTGGCCCATTCCGGCGTCACCCTCTCGCTCGGCGCATTCACCGCCGCCGCATGGCTGATCATCCTGGCACCACGCGCACTGCCCCTGCCTTCCCGCCCCCAGTTCCCCGCCCCCAGCATCGTGCGGCTGGCGCTGGTTGCGGCCCTGGCGCTGGGCGCGGCCCTGCTGATCTACTACAGCGCGCCGATCTACCTGGAGCGCATCCTCGGGCGAGTGGGAGCGCCGGGCGGTGCCGATGCGGCGCGTAAGGGGCTGGCTCCGCTGACGATTCTCCATCAGACCGCAACCGGTATCTTCGGGCTGACCCCAACCGGCATCTGGAGCCTGCCGCCGCTGCTGGGGGCGCTGGCCCTCGCCGGTCTCGGGCTGCTCTGGGTGCGGCGCGGCGCCCAGCCCAGGGCGGCAGGGATCCGCCTCACCCTCGCCGCCTTTTGGCTGGGTACCCTGATCTCCCAGGCGCTCCTGCTTGTGGCCGACCAGGGCGTGCGCTGGACGCTCTTCCTCTACCCGGCCCTCTGCCTGAGCGCCGGTCCGCTCCTCGGCAACCTCCAGCGCCGTGGTCGTGCTGGCCGGGCCGTCGCCCTCGCCGCCCTTGGTGCCACCCTCGCCTACGGGTTGCTCGTCTGGCTCATCCAGATCCGCGACTACTACCACCTGTGAGAAGGGCGGGGTTCAGGGAGGGCAAAGCCCGCCCCTGAACCCCGCCCTTCCCCCGCTCTACCCGCGAGCGATATCGTGTACCAGATCGGTAATCGACAGGATGCCGATCGGCCGCAGCCCCTGCTCGATCTGCTCAACCACCACCACCCGGTGGATGCGCCGCTCCATCATCTGCTTGCTCGCAGCCTGAAGCAAATCTTCGGCGTATACCGAAACCACATCAGTGACCATAATGTGCCCGGCGGTGAGACCATGCCATTGCTTCCAGTATTGCTCGTAGAGACGTGCGTTCACCAGATCCGTGCGCGAGATCAGGCCGATCATATTCTCGTCTTCGCCCACAACCACCAGGGCGCTGATGTCCCGCTCAGATATCTGCCGGGCGACATCCTGAATAGGTGTGTCGCGCTGACACGTCAGCACGCCGCGATGCATAACCTCACCAACGGTCCGCTCCATCAGACAATCCTTTCAACCGCCTAGTTTCTTGTATCTACGAACTAGGATGAAGTGTACACCGACCCGCATGGCCGGTCAACCCGCCCACGGGGGCTGCCAGGGCTGATGCAAAGTGCGCCCCAGACCTCGCTTTTTGTTGGTTTTTGGCGGCTTCGCCGCCAAAAACCAACAAAAAAAGATCTTTCGGGGGTGGCAAAGCCACCCCCAAACCCCCGCCGGAGGCGACTTTGCAACCGCCCTGCGGGGGGCTAGGGGGGGAGAACTGTAAAGTATCCGCGAACCTTGTCTAGGAGCGGAACACATCGACCGTCTGCGGCTGGTC
>CAISPW010000270.1 GCA_903887465.1 uncultured Oscillochloris sp.
AGGGGGGCCGCATGCGGCCCCCCTTCTGCTGCGCCCCTTGTTTGCAATACCGTCGTTTTTTTAGGGCGGCGGCCCCGCAGGAGGATCGCGATGGATCAGTTCGCCGGGATCGTGTTCGATGCCTACGGGACGTTACTCGATGTCGCCTCGGTCGCGCTTGCCTGCGAGGCGCGCTGGCCGGGCCACGGCTCCGCGCTCACCCGCCTCTGGCGCGCGCGCCAGCTTGAGTACTCCTGGCTGCGTAGCCTGATGGGCCGCCACGCCGACTTTTGGCAGGTGACGGGTGACGCCCTTGACGTTGCCTGCGCCGCCCTCGGGCTTGACCTCGCCCCCGCCGACCGCGCCGCCCTGCTCGATGGCTACCTGCAGCTCGCGCCGTTCCCCGAGGTTGTGGTTGCCCTCAATCGGCTCGCAGGCATGCGCAAGTTGGCACTCTCGAACGGTGCCCCGGCCATGTTGCGGGCCGGGCTGGAACACGCCGGGATCGCTGGTCATCTGGAGGCAATCCTGAGCGTCGAGTCGGTTCGTATCTTCAAGCCCGCCCCACAGGTCTACGCCCTGGCCACCACGTATCTGGGCTGCGCCCCCGCCGACATCCTGTTTGTCTCCGCGAATGGGTGGGACGTCGCCGGTGCCGCGTCGTTTGGCCTGCGCACGGTTTGGCTCAACCGGGCCGACGCGCCCGCCGAGCGGCTCGGCGTTGCGCCCGAGATCGTCGCGCCCAACCTCGCCGCGCTCGCAGATATGATCTTGTAGGGGCACAATGTCAGGCGTTCACATCCACAACGATCCGGCCGCGCACTAGGCCGTTGGTGATTGCCTCGCTAGATGCGGGCAGGGCGTCCATCGCGATCACCTCGGTCATGCGCTCGATCAGAGCCAGGGGCAACTCGCGGGCGATCCGCTCCCAGGCGGCGCGGCGCTCGGCGAAGGGGACGGACACCGAGTCGATGCCCAGGATGGCCACGCCGCGCAGGATGAGGGGGAAGACCGTGGTGTTCACTTCGACGCCCCCGGCGTTGCCGCAGGCGGCCACCGCGCCGCCGTAGGCCAGCGAGCGGATCACGCCGGCCAGCGTCGCCCCGCCCACGGTGTCCACCGCGCCGGCCCAGCGCTCGCGCTCTAGGGGTCGGCCCGGCCCGGCGCAGACCGCGCGGTCAATCACCTCGCTGGCCCCCAGCGCCTTGAGATAGTCGGCTTCCTGGGGTCGGCCAGTCGAGGCGACAACCCGGTGGCCGACGGCGGCCAGCAGGGCCACGGCCACGCTGCCCACGCCGCCGGCCGCCCCGGTGACCAGCACCTCGCGGTCGACGGGCCGCAGCCCGTGGCGCTCAAGCGCCTGCACCGCCAGCATGGCCGTAAGGCCGGCGGTGCCGACGCTCATGGCCTGGCGCAGGGAAAGGCCGGCGGGCAGGGGCACTAGCCACCCAGCCGAGGCTCGAGCCATCTGGCTGAAGCCGCCCCAGTGGCGCTCGCCCACGCCCCAGCCGGTCAGGATCACTTCATCGCCGGGGGCGTAGTTGGGCGAGGCCGACTCGATTACCGTGCCCGCGAAGTCGATCCCAGGCACCATGGGGCTGCCGCGCAGGATCTTGCCCTTGCCCGTCACCGCCAGGCCATCTTTGTAGTTCAGGGTCGAGTAAGCCACCCGCACCAGCACCTCGCCGACGGGCAGGTCGGCCATCGGTACGTTGCGAATCGCTACGCTGCGTGTCCCGCCGCTCTCCTCGACCACGAGGGCGCGAAAGGTCTGATCTGACATGGGATTCTTCCTTCTCGCTTCAACTTGTTCCAAGCTGGAGGCTCACTCGATTATAATGGCCCATACACGCTTTGCCAAACAGGAGTTGGTGCGGATTCCACGGGTTGATCACTTTGGCCTAGGGCCTCACCACCGCACATATGGGGGGTGTTTTCGGGGAGATACGCTCGAATGTACGGTGGCGAACCACAAGAATGGACTTCACACAACGATGATCCAGAATAGCGAGAGCCTGCTGGCCTTGATCCTGGAGCTGCACGCCCAGATCCGCGCTGCGGTGGTGACGGCATGCGAGCGCAGCGCGGTCGATGACCTGTCGGGGGTGGTGGAGGACGAGCAGGCGGGCGACACGATCTACGCGGTGGATCGGGTGAGCGAGGCGTTGCTGGTGGGCTTCTTCGCCGAGCGGGTGGCCCCGATATGGCCAATGGTTCTGGTGGCTGAGGGCATCGCCGAGGGGAAGATCGTACTCCCCGCTGGCAGCGCCGAGGATGACGCCGTTATCCGAGTGCTGGTTGACCCGATCGACGGCACGCGCGGGCTGATGTATCAGAAGCGTAGTGGCTGGGTACTCACCGGAGTGGCCCCGAACCATGGCCCGACGACGCGGCTGCGCGATGTTGAACTGGCGGTGCAGACCGAGATCCCGCTGGTGAAGCAGCATCTGAGCGATGTACTCTGGGCCAGCGCCGACGGCCCGCTGCACGCCGAGCGCTACAATCGGCTGACCGGCGAGCAGACGCAGGTGCGCCTGCGGCCCTCGCGGGCGGGCAGCATCGCCCACGGATTCGCGATGATTAGCCGCTTCTTCCCCGGCGCTCGCGAGGAACTGGCCGCAATCGACGAGGCGGTGGTGCGGGCCACGCTCGGGCCGCCGCAGGCCGGCAAGGCGCAGTGCTTCGAGGATCAGTACATCTCCAGCGCGGGCCAGCTTTATGAACTGATCGCCGGCCACGACCGCTTTGTGGCCGACCTGCGTCCGCTCCTCGACCGCCACCTGGCCACGCGCGGCGAGGCGCTAGGCATCTGCTGCCACCCCTACGATATGGCGACGATGATGCTGGCCGAGAAGGCGGGGGTGCTACTGAGCGACGATCGCGGCGGCGAGCTGGACGCACCGATGGATATTCACGCCGATGTGGGATGGGTGGGCTACGCCAACGCAGAAATCCGCGCCCAGATCGAGCCAGCCCTGCTGGGGGTGCTGCGCGAGCGAGGGATTCTCTAGCGACTACGGGGGCTGCGCAGGGCTGATGCAACGTTGCTGGGGATGCGCCCCAGCGACGTTGCAACCGCCCTGGTCGCGCCCCTCCGGGCTTCCCCGCCGAGGGGGACGATACCTGTAGCGGCATCGGTTATTGGATATCGGCTATATTTGAGGAGATGTGAGGCCAATGTCAGACATCAGACTCTGTCCCTCGTGCGGAACGCAGGTGAGCGCCAGCGAGCGATTCTGTGGGAACTGTGGCATGCGCATGGATCAGCCTGCTCCCGTCGCTCCGACGATGCCCGCCGGCCAACAGGGCGTGCCCACCCAGGTACTGCCTTCTGCCTCACCGCCGCCCCAGCCAATGCCATCGTTCGGCGTGCCCCCCGCCACACCGCTGCCCCGGCGCGGCATGCCGATGTGGGCGATCATCCTGCTCGCTGTGGGCGGACTCTGCGCCGTCGGTTGTGTGGCGAGCGTCGGGATTTTAACCCTGATGGGCCAGCGGGCCTCCGGTGTATTTGCGACCATCCAGGTGGGACTTGCGACTACGTCCACACCCTCGGGCCTGGGCGGCGGGATTGTGCCCATCCCAACCCGCGCGGGGGCCACGCCCACCAAGGCTCCCGCCGCCACCGAGGAGATCCCCGCGCCCACGGAGGCTGACATCCCTACCGTTGAGCCGACCAGCGGCGGCGGCGGCGGGATCGTCGGCGGCGTCAGCGCCGGCGGAGCCGCCGAGGTCGCCACCGCTGCGGCCGCCACGGCCCAGGTCGCCATCATCGCTACCGCCGAGGTCGATCAGGCCAACGCCGACCTAGCGGCACTGCTCGCCTCCGGCAAGCAAATTTTCAGGGACGAGTTCGTCGATAACCGCAACAGTTGGTTCACCGGGAGCTTCAACGACATCGAGACCGACAAGATCGAGGACGGGGTTTTTAAGGTGATCTGGGCAGGCGAGAGTACCTCGTACGAACTCTACGAGGTGCGCGACATGACCAACTTCGTGGTCGAGGTGGACTGCTTAGTGCGTCAGGGCGGCACCGACGGCAGCTGCGGCCTGGTCTTCGACCAGAAGAAGGGCGTCGGCTACTACAAATTCGAGATCTTCGACAACTACTACCGGCTGTTCGTCACCCACCCCACGGGCGACCCGACCACCCTCGCCGAGGGCGACCCGGCCGGCAGCGTGAGGCCCGGCGATGTGAACCGCCTGCGGGTGATCCGGCAGGGCGACCAGATCCGCATCTTCCTGAACGGGACGCCGCTTAAGACGGTGAGCGACAGCACCTATATGCAGGGCAAGATCGGCATCTCGACCGACTCGTACAAGAAGGGTGGCGTCGAGATCTGGTTCGACAACTTTGTGATCTGGGAACTGCCGACGTAGGGCGAGGCACTCACCGGCGGGGATGCGGGAGCGGCAAGCGCCCAGAAATAATCACATCTAGGGCTGAAATTACCAGTGAATCTGGCAGTTTCAGCCCTAGATGTATGTAGGTTCTGCGGGTAAAGGGAGTCCCTATGTCAGTCTACATCGGCCTTGATATCGGCGGCACCAAGCTGATGGTTGCGGCAGCCGACGCTGCGGGGCGCATGCTGCGGCGCGTGCGCGAGCCGACCCCGCTCGGCCTCGACGAGGGGTTGGGCCGCCTGCACCAGATGATCGCCCAGGTTGCCGAGGGCGAGGCCATCGCCGGGATCGGCGCGGCAGTCGGCGGGCCACTCGACGTGCGGCGCGGGGTGGTTTCGCCACTGCACCAGCCGCAGTGGCGCGATGTCCCGCTCAAGGCGCTGATGGAGGCGCGCTGGGGCTGCCCGTTCTGCGTGGATGTTGATACCAACGTCGCCGCCGTGGGCGAGTACGTGGCGGGCGCGGCGGTCAGCCGCCTGCTCTACCTCACGCTCAGCACCGGCATGGGCGGCGGTTTCCTGATCGACGGGAAGATCTACGCTGGGGCGCAGGGCGCGCACCCCGAGGTCGGCCACCAGGCCATCCCGTACCGCTGCGCGTTTCCTGAGCGCGTGGCCTGCGAGTGCGGTGCCCCCGGCTGCCTGGAGGCGCTGATCTCCGGCAACGGCATCCGCCGGATCTACGGTAAGGCGGCCGAGCATCTGAGCGACGCGGAGTGGTCGGAAGTGGCCTACAATCTGGGCCAGGGGCTGCGCAATCTGGCCACGATTTACGCGCCCGACATGATCATCCTTGGCGGCGGGGTGGCGGTCGGCGGCGGCGAGCGGCTGCTCGATGTGTCCCGGCAGGTGATGGCAAGCGGCCTCCGGCTCGTGCCGGTGCCAGAACTGCGCCTCAGCCAACTCGGCTATGATACCGCCCTGCGCGGTGCCCTGGAGATCGCCCGACCGCGCGATCACACGTCAAGCTAGCGTGGCTCGGATCAGCTATTTTGGCAACGTAAAGGGCCACGCATCTGCGTGGCCCTCTGTGTTGATGGTGGTGGAGCTTAGGGGGTTCGAACCCCTGACCTCGACACTGCCAGTGTCGCGCTCTCCCAACTGAGCTAAAGCCCCGTACGTATGGTGGAGGTGAGGGGGCTCGAACCCCTGGCCTCGACAGTGCGATTGTCGCGCTCTCC
>CAISPW010000271.1 GCA_903887465.1 uncultured Oscillochloris sp.
CTTCAGCGGCCGTCGTAGACCTCGCCCGCCCGTTTACGGGCCGGGCGCTTGGGCTGGCAGCGTGACTTTTGCGGTAGTGTCTAAGATCTTTTGTGACGCCATAGTATGGTGAACCGCTAGTGCCCCAGCTTATAGGGCACGCTGATCACCGTCTTGCCCTTCTGAAACATAAGCGCCGTCCGTAGGATGAGCCCGGTCTGGTTGTGCAGGAACGCCTCCCACCAGTGGGCCGGCACGAACTCGGGCAGGATGATCAGCAGTTCGTCATCGTGATAGCGCGCGTCCACCTCGTCAATGAAGTTCAGCAGCGGCGTAATCAGCGAGCGGTAGGGCGACTCGAGAACCACCAGCGGCACATCGCAGCCCCAGTCAGACCAGCGGGCCTGGATCTTCACGATATGATCGCTGTCGAGATTCACCGTGACCGCCGTGAGGTTGTCGGGGGCCAGCGCGCGGGCCAGTTCCAGCGCGGGCAGGGTGCCTTTGTGCAGCCCGCTCACCAGCACGACCACCGTGAGCCGACGCACCGGCTGAGGTTTCACTGCTGTCTCCAGCGAGAGTTGCGCGGCCACGCGCACGTAGTGGCCGTGAATACGGCTGAAGACCAGCACCAATAGCGGGATGAGTACCAGCACCGCCCAGGCCCCGTGGGTGAACTTGGTGACGGCCAGCACCACTAGCACCACGGCGGTCAGCACCGCGCCCAGGCCGTTGATGCTAAGTCCGGATTGCCAGCCCGGCTCTTTTTCACGCAGGTGATGGATGACCATGCCGCCCTGCGAGAGCGTGAACGAGAGGAAAACGCCGATAGCGTAGAGTGGCAGCATCGCAATCTCATTCGCATGGAAGAACATCACCAGCCCCGCCGCGAAGAGCGATAGCACTAGAATGCCGTTGGAGAAGACGAGCTTATCGCCGCGTGAGGAGAACTGGCGCGGCAGGAAGCGATCATTGGCCAGCAGCGAGGCTAGGCGCGGGAAGTCGGCGTAGGCCGTGTTCGCCGCCAGCACCAGGATGAGCGCTGTGGCCACCTGGATGATCGTGTAGATCGGGCCGACCCCAAAGACGCTGCGGGCGATCTGTGAGACCACCGTCTCATTGGTGAGTTCGTTGGGGATGGCCTGGAGCCGGTCGGCCAGCCAGGTGATGCCGAGGAACATGATCCCCAGGATGCCGACCATCCAACTCAGGGTGGTGGCGGCGTTCTTGGCTTCGGGCTTGCGAAAGGCCGGGATGCCGTTGGAGATCGCCTCGACGCCGGTGAGGGCGGTGCAGCCAGCGGCGAAGGCGCGCAGTACCAGCCAGAGGCCCAGGCTCTCGCCGGCACCGATCGCCGGTGTCGCCGAGTGGGCGACCAACGCGGCGGTGCCAAACAGCACACTCGCCAGACCCCAGGCGATCATCACCAGAATGCTGACGATAAAGATGTAGGTGGGCACGGCGAAGACGACGCCGCTCTCTTTGACCCCGCGCAGATTGGCCAACCCGACGATCAGGATGCAGATCAGTGCGATCTCGACGGCGTAGTTGGCGAGCCAGGGCGCGCCCCAGTTGCCGGCGAGCGAGGTGATGGCGGCAACACCGGCCGAGATGCTGACGGCCACGGTGAGGACATAGTCGATCAACAGGGCCGCCGCAGCGACCAACCCCGGCATGGGGCCGAGGTTCTCGTGGGCGACGATGTAGGCACCGCCGCCGTTGGGGTAGGCGTGGATGGTCTGACGATAGGAGATGGCGATGACAAGAAGCAGGAAGGCGATACCACCGGCGACCGGCAGCCCGAGCCCGAGCGCCGAGGCTCCACCGAGGATGAGTACGGCGAGGATGGCCTCGGTGGCGTAGGCGACGGAGGAGAGTGCGTCGGAGGAGAAGACCGCGAGGGCGGTGATCTTGTTCAGCCGCTCGTGATGCTGGTGTTCGGTGGCGATCGGCTTACCGATCAGCAGACGTTTGAACGACGAGGACATACAAGGCAACTCCTCTTGTTGTGCGGATTCGCCCGTTCGCGGGCAAAAAAAATACGCCACAGGCCGACTGGATGGGAGCACCCCCGTGGGGCCGGGGAGTGATCACCAGTGATCTGCGCGTAGGTCGTATACGCAATTATACTCCTAACGTGGATCGGGATCAATGTGGCCACGCACGAACCCCAGGGCTGATGCAATGTCAGGCGTAAGGGCGCAGCAGCACCTCATGCATCTCCACCCTAGACTCATCGGGGGACTGCTGCGCCCCTACTCATCTGCCGCAGGTACGAACATCCGGTTCGCGACCGCCAGGCCCGCTCAATGGCAGGCGCATGACGAAGGTGGCCCCCTGGCCGCTGGCGCTCTCGACGAAGACATCGCCGCCGTGGGCCTGGACGACCCACTGGACGATGGCGAGGCCGATCCCGGCGCCACCGGCGCGCTGGGCGCGGGCGCGGTCGGCGCGGTAGAATCGCTCGAACACGCGCGGCAGATCCTCGGGGGCGATGCCCAGCCCGCTGTCGTGTACGCGCAGGGATGCCGCCGCCCCATCCTGGTCGAGGGCCACCGTCACCGCCCCGCCGGCCGGGCTGTGCTGGATGGCATTGGCCACGAGGTTGAGCAGCGCCTGTTTGATCCGGTCGCGGTCGCCCGTGATTGCCACCTGCTCGGTGAACTGCGGATGCAGGGCCACCCCCTCAGCCATGGGCCGTAGCTCACGCACGACCTCCAGCACCAGATCATCAAGGGCCACGGGGGCGCAGCGTAGCTGGAGGCCCACCTCGGTCTGGGCCATCAGCAGCAGATCGTTGGCCATACGAGTCAGGCGGTTCACCTCACGCAGCAGGTCGCCCGTCATCTCGGCATGATCATCCGCATCGCGCACCACCCCGCGCTGGAGCAACTCCAGGTGCCCGCGCATCGCCGTGAGCGGGGTGCGCAGCTCGTGGCTCACGTCGGCCACGAAGCGGCGCTGGGCGGTGAAGAGCGACTCCAGGCGCTCTAGCATGGCGTTAATCGTGTCCGCGAGGGCACCGATCTCGTCATCGGTGGCGGCGTTGGGCACGCGCTGGGCCAGGTCGGCTGCCTGAATGATCTGGCGGGCGGTGGAGGTAATCTCGTTCACCGGCTTCAGGGATCGGCCAACGATCCAGGTTCCCCCACGGACGGCGGCCAGCAGCGTGATCATGCCGGTGATGGCGAGACCCTCCATAAGTGTCCGCAGGGTCTGATCAACCGAGCGCAGGGACTGGGCCACCTGGATCACGCCCACCACGGCCCCGCCCGAGCGCAGCGGCGCGGCGACCTGGATCACGCGGGCGCGCCCGAGGGCGAAGGTGCGCGTGGCGACGGATCCCGCCAGGGCCGCATCCCGGTCGGCCGGTTCGAGGGTGAGCTGCTGGCCGCGCAGGCTGGCCGAACTGGTGTAAAACGCGCCGTCGCGATCATGCACCTGAATATACACGGTGGGGGTGTCGAGTCCGTCGATCTGCGCCGGCAGCGCGTGCAGGAGCATCTCGGAGTCGGTGAAGTAACCGGAGACCAGCCCGGCGCTCTCGGCGAAATCCTGCTGGATCAGCTCGACGGTAGTCGCAAGTTCCTGGGAGACCTCGGCGAGCAGGGCTTGGCGCACCAGCCAGTAGATGCCAACGATCATCAGCAGCAGCACCCCGGCGAAGAAAAGGCTATAGCTGAGCGCGAGGCGCGTGCGTAGCGAGCGCTGACGCCGCCGCATTATGTATCCTCGCGCAGTACGTAGCCCACCCCGCGCACGGTCTGGAGCATGCGCGGGGTGTCCGCCGACTCCAGCTTCTGGCGCAGCGCACGCACGTAGACCTCCAGGACATTGCTGTCGCTACCGAAGTCGTAGCCCCAGACCCGATCGTAGACCTGCTCGCGGGTGAGTACTTGGCGCGGGTGGCGCATAAAGACATCGAGTACCTCAAACTCTTTGGCGGTCAGCTCGACCCGGCGGCCGCTCACGCGCACCTCATGGGCGGCGGCGTCCATGGTGAGCGCGCCCACCACCAAGATCTCGCGTTCCTGCTGGGCGCTATGGCGGCGCAGCTGGACGTGGATGCGGGCCAGGAGTTCCTCGAAGGCAAAGGGCTTGGTGAGGTAATCGGCGGCGCCGCCCTCCAGGCCGGCCACCCGATCCGCCACCGCGTCGCGCGCGGTGAGCATGAGGATGGGCAGCGGCGGGCCGGCGCGCAGCCGCTGGGCCACCGTGAGACCATCGATATCGGGCAGCCCCAGATCAAGAATGACCATATCGGGCGGGCGCTCGCGGGCGGCGGCCAGGGCGGCGGCACCGCTCGTCGCCACCTCCACCGTGTAGCCCGCATAGACGAGTCCGCGCCGCAGGTAGCTTGCAATCTCTGCCTCGTCCTCCACCACCAAGATGTGCTGGCTCATCGATGATCCTCTCTGCTTTGGCCGCGCCGCAGGTTCAAGCCCACCGCACGACGACGGTTGGCGACCACGGCTACGGCCCACAGTCGGGCGGGCCGCTACGGTCGGGCGGGTTGAACAGCCGATGCCGCCACGTGCCGATCGCCCGATTGATCGCGCCCCCGAGGTCCGACAGCCTGCCCGGCCCGATCACAATGATCACGAGCGCCAAGAGGATCAGCAGTGCCGGCATCCCGGTTGCGTCCATCGCAGCCTCCTACATCATAATCTTAGACATGCTTCAAAATCGGCCATTCCAGCTTAACAGTTGTAGCGCGGGCTTCCAGCCTGTGATGGTACTCCTGACCGCCTGGAAGGCGGTGCTACGTTCACTATCCCGCGATGAAGCGTGGCGCAGCCTAAGATGCGGCGATCCACCGAATAGCCATCCCGATCTCTTCCTCCCGCATGGGCGTGAGATACGCCTGATGCGAGTGTCGCACGAATACATAAAGGGAGCCTGATAGCTGGCTAAAGGCAAGGTGAGTCGACATTGCCAATGCGACGTGGACACCGGGTGAACAAGCCCCTACCTCGGACGCACCCCGTGGCCAGCGCTGATGTGGCGCAGGTCGAGGCACGCGCCGGTCTGGCGGAAGCCGCCCTCGAAGGGATTCTCGGCCATAAACATGGGCGTGTCGAGGTCCACGAAGGCGAATCCGCCCTGGCCAGCGGCGAAGTGGGCCGACATGGTCATGGCCAAGGTTGACTCGACCATGCCGCCGATCATCAGGCGCAGCTGGGCGGCCCGGCAGATCGCGGCGATGTCGAGCGCCTCGACGACGCCGGCCTTCATCAGCTTGATGTTCACCACCTGGGCGGCCCGCTCACACGCGATGCGTAGCACGTTCGCCGCGCTAGAGGCCGATTCGTCGGCGGCCAGCGGGACACCGCCGCCGCGCGCCAGCCGGCCCATGCCCGCCCAGTCATCGCCGGGGACGGGCTGCTCCAGCAGCGCCGGGCGGACGCCCTGGGCGTGTAGGGCGGCCATCAACTCCATGGCCGCGTCGGCGCTCATGCCGCCGTTGCCGTCGAGGATCAGCGGCGAGTCGGGGGCCACCGCATGGATGGCCGCCAGGCGGGCCAGGTCGAGCTGAAGGTCGCCCGCGCCGATCTTCACCTTGATCGCGGTGATCCCACGGGCGAGGATCGCCAGGGCGGCGCGGCTGGCCTGCTCCGCGTTGCCCGTGGTGATCGTCATGTCGGTCTCCAGGCTGCGTCCGGCCCCGCCGAAGAAGACGTAGAGCGGCATCTGGGCGCGCTTGGTGAGCGCGTCGAGCACCGCCGTCTCAATCGCGCAGCGGGCCGAACCCGCCGCGCCGATGGCATCGCGCAGGGCGGCCGCCAGCGTCCGCCACTCGCGCACGTCGGCACCCTCGATCACAGGCCGGGCCAGTTCGACGGCGGCGCGGGCGCTGGCCTGAGTCTCGCCGTTAAAGGCCGGGAAGGGCGCGGCCTCGCCGTAACCGAGGGTACCATCGGCCAACTCGACCGTCACGAGCAGGCTGCGGGCGACATCCTGGGCACCGCCCGAGATGCCGAAGGGGGCGAACAGCGGGATGTCGAGGGTTTCGACGCCCAGTGCGCGGATCGTCGTCGGTGCGGTCATACGATTTGTTCCAGCTCAGGCTGGCTCCCACAAGAATCATATCGTTGGTTGAACGTGCCAGCTTTGCTGGCACGTTCAACCAACGATAGGCACTACCGCAAAAGGCACGCTGCCAGCCCAAGCGCCCGGCCCGTAAACGGGCGGGCTAGGTTCGACGAAGGCC
>CAISPW010000272.1 GCA_903887465.1 uncultured Oscillochloris sp.
CGCTTTGCGCCCTCGCTGCGCGTCCACATCCACCAGGGCGCCGAGCGCCACCGTGGCGATGAGCTGGAGCAGGTGGCCACTGAGCACGATGTGGTGATCACCAGCTACCCGCTGCTGGCCCGCGACCGCGAGGCGCTCACGGCGATGGGCTGGCGCTTGGCCGTACTCGATGAGGCCCAGAATATCAAGAACAGCGAGACGCGCCAGGCCCAGGCGGCGCGGGCCATCCGCTCCGATGGACGCCTGGCCCTCACCGGTACGCCGGTCGAGAACCGCCTGAGCGAGCTGTGGAGCATCATGGCCTTTCTCAATCCCGGCTACCTTGGCGGCGAGACCGAGTTCCGCCGCAGCTTCGCCCGTCCGATCGAGCGCACCGGTGACGCCGAGGCCGCCACTCAGCTGCGCCGTCTCACTGCGCCCTTTATCCTACGCCGCCTGAAAACCGACCGCAGCATCATCAGCGACCTGCCCGACAAGCTGGAGATGAAGGTCTTTGTGCCGCTCACCCAGGAGCAGGCCACGCTCTACGAGGCCACCGTGCGCGACGCCCTCAGCCAGATCGAGGGTGCCGACGATCAGGGCGAGAAGGCCCGCCGCCGTGGCTTGGTGTTGGCTATGCTGACCAAGCTCAAGCAGATCTGCAACCACCCGGCCCACTTCCTCAAGGACGGCTCGGCCCTCGATGACCGCTCGGGCAAGCTGGCCCGTCTCGATGAGATGCTGGAGGAGGTGATGGCCGCCGACGACCGGGCGCTGATCTTCACCCAGTTCGCCGAGATGGGCGGCCTGCTCCAGGCCCACCTGAGCGCGCGGCTGGCGGTCGAGACGATCTTCCTGCACGGCGGCACCCCGGCCAAGTCCCGCGACGGGCTGGTACGGCGCTTTCAGGCTCCCGAGGGGCCGCCGATCTTCATCCTCTCGCTCAAGGCCGGCGGCGTGGGCCTGAACCTCACCCGCGCCTCGCACGTCTTCCACTTCGACCGCTGGTGGAACCCGGCGGTCGAGGATCAGGCCACCGACCGGGCCTTCCGCATCGGGCAGACGCAGAACGTGCAGGTTCACAAGTTCGTCTGCGGCGGCACCCTTGAGGAGAAGATCGACGAGATGATCGAGGGCAAGCGCGCCCTGGCCGCCCAGGTGCTTGGGGCTGGCGAGGCATGGCTCACCGAGCTGAGTACCGCCCAGTTGCGCGAGTTGGTCGCCCTGCGGCATGATGCCGAGGGGTAGCGGAGTATCCTCGACGACCACGTAAGGCCGGAGCATCCGGGTGACCAGCACCTCACCTGGATGCTCCGACTCAACAAGGAGGATTGATCATGCCCCGTCCCCGCCGCAAAGGCAGCCGCAACAACGAGAGTTGGCCCGAGTACCGCCCGCGCATCCCCGCCGACGGGATCAAGGCCAAGAGCCAGCGCGGAGACTTCGGCGAGTCGTGGTGGGCCAGGCGCTGGATCAGCGTGCTGGAGAGTTTCGACTTCGGCACCCGGCTCACCCGTGGCCGCAGCTACGCCCGCAACGGATCTGTACTCAATATCGATATCGCATCCGGTCGGGTGACCGCGCGCGTGCAGGGCTCGCAGCGCACGCCCTACAAAGTGACGATTACGATTATCCCGCTTTCGAAGATCCAGTGGGAGCAGGCCACCGATGCTATGTCCGAGCAGGCGATCTTCGCCGCCAAGCTCCTGGCCGGCGAGATGCCCCAGGAGATCGAGGAGGCGTTCGCGGCGGCGGATGTCGCCCTCTTCCCACAGCACTCCGGCGACCTGGAGACCAGTTGCTCGTGCCCGGACTTCGCCAACCCCTGTAAGCACATCGCCGCCGTCTACTACCTGCTCGGCGAGCGATTCGACGATGACCCCTTCCTGATCTTCGAGCTGCGCGGGCGCAGCAAGGAGCAGATTATCGCCGCCCTACGCGCCCGCCGCGCCGAGGCGACCGAGCCGGTCAGCGTGTCGGTGGCCCCAGTTGAGCCGGTGCCCGCCCTGGCCGACATGCTCGGCTCCTTCGACGCGCCCGGTCCCGATCTGGCCGAACTGACGCCCCACATCGCCGCCCCCGAGGTGGAGACGGCCCTGCTGCGCCGCTACGGCCCCCCCCCCGGCGAGAGCGAGCTGGCCCTGCGCAATATCTACCGCGCCCTCAGCCGCGCGGCCATCGAGCGGATCTTCCGCGAGGGCTAATCGGGCGGCGACCCTAAACCCGATGCGGCGCGTACGCCTCGTAGACCACACGCGGCGCGTCGGCGGGCGCTGGCGCCCAGGCCGGTGTGCGCCGCGCCGCCACCCGCAGCCCGGCCGCGCCCAGGGCCGCCACGACCTCGCCGTCGCCCCACGCCCGCTCCATGTGGGTCTCCTCGTCACGCCACCAGCGCTCGGTCTCGCGCACAAACCAGACGATCCGCCCCCTGGCGATCTTCCGCTCGGCGTCGTAGCTCAGCCGATTGTAGACCAGCATGTCGGGCGAGTCGAAGACCACCTGGTCGGCGTCTTCCCAGCCCTTGAACTCGTGGGCGGTGTTCAGGTCGAACACAAACCGCCCGCCGGGACGCAGCAGGCGAGCCACACCCGCGCAGGCTGCGGCCAGATCGTCGGGGCCGGTGAGGTAGTTGAGGCTATCGTACAGGCAGGTGATCAGGTCGAAGGACTCCGGGCGCAGGACCCCGTGCGCCGTCGGTCGCTGACCCAGGCGGCGCATGTCGGCGGCCACCCAGCGTACCGGCAGGCCACGGTCACGGGCGCGGGCGCGGGCGATCCGCAGCATGGCCTGCGAGCGATCCACGCCCACCACCCTGGCCCCGGACGCCGCCAGGGCCAGGGCGGCGGCCCCCGTGCCGCAGGCCAGATCCAGCGCGCGGCGCGGCGGCGCGGGCAGCGACCTCAGGATGTGCGCAGTCAGGCCCTCGGCGAAGGCTCCCTGGCCGATGGCGTCGTAGATTGGGGCGTAGGCGTTGTAGATGCTCAAATGCCTCCTAGAAACCTACATATAGCAATCCTCTTGGGGTTGTTGCATGGAGTCGAGGCTTTAGCCGGATCAGGCCGGCTAAAGCCTTGACTCCTTCTTCACAACTGGAATAGGACTGCTATATATATGGTTGGAATTGCCAGCTTTGCTGGCAATTCCAGCCATATATATAACCATTGGTTATCGGATATCACGCCTGAAAAAGGGCGTAGCGCCAGTAGTCGAGCGCGGCGCGCAGCGCGTCGAGGAGATCCATCGACGGGGTGGGCAACAGCGAGCCGTACGCCTGCATGCCCTGGTCGTGCGCGACCTTCAGGCACAGCAACTGGTCGGCGGGGGCGCTCACCACCAGCAGGCTCTGGGCACCGCCGCTGTGGGCTGCGGCCAAGGCATCGAACAGCGACTCGCCCGTGGCGAGGATGCCGAGGGCGGTCGCGGGTATCCCACGGGCGAGCAGGTCGGCCCTGGCCCGCCCGCGTCCTGGCCCGGCCAGCGCCACCTGCACCGCGTAGCCCCGGCGGTAGAGATCGAAGCTATACTCGATCAGGGCGGCGGGCGGCAGATCCGGCGCGATCACCAGCAGCAGATCGGCGCTGCGCGTCTCATCGCGCTGGGCCTGGATAGAAATCGCGGCGGCGGCGAGGCCGACCCCGGCCAGCGCAATGATAAGCAGGAGGACGGTCAGGCGCGCCAGTTGGGTACCCGCCGCGTGCCATACCGCGCGCCGCCGCAGCACGGCCCTCATTCCGTCCCCGTCATTATCGGCGCACACGGGGGACGCACCTTGTTATGCTTGGCGATCTGAAGATCCGCGACCATTTGGCGTAGACGCCCGGCATCAAAGGGCTTGGAGACAACCTCGTCCGCCCCGCGCATGCGGGCCTCCTCGGCGCTGATTTGCTCGCCCCAGCCGGTGATGAGAATCGTTATCAGGTCGGGGTGCCCGGCGCGGGCCAGGGCGATCAGATCCCAGCCCGACATCTCCGGCATGCCCAGGTCGGTGCAGAGCATGTCAAAGCGCTCGCTATCAAGCAGGTCAATCGCGTCGGGGCCCGAGGCGACATCCACCACATCGTGGCCAACCCGGCGTAGGATCTGTACCAGCACCCGGCGCACCGCATCGTCGTCCTCTACCACCATAATGCGCAGCGAGTGTGCGGGCATCGTTGGCTTTGGCGTCGGCGGCGCAGGCTCGGGCGGGGCCAGCCGCCGCACCGGCAGCCGCACCTGGAACGTGGCCCCGTGCCCAGGCGTACTCTCGACGCTGATGCTGCCCTGGTGGCGCTGCACAATGCCGTAGGCCATCGCCAGGCCCATGCCGGTGCCGCTGGCACCCTTGGTAGAGAAAAAGGGATCAAAGATCCGCTGCCGCACCTCGGCGCTCATGCCCACGCCGGTGTCGGCCACCTCAATCAGGGCCGTGTCGCCCTCGTCGTGCAGCAGCGCCGTGCGCAGGCGCAACTCACCGCCGCCCGGCATCGCGTCCAGGGCGTTGAGGATCAGGTTCGTCACCAGATCGCGCAGGGCCGGGCCATCGCCCACCATCGGCGGTAGATCGCCAAGGCTGCGGACGATCCGCAGCTGGAACCCGCGACTCTGCATGCCATCGCGCCAGCGCGGGCGGGTGATCGCCAAGCTCTCGATGACTATGTCGTCGAGCAGCACCTCCTCGGCCGGCAGCGTGCGGTTCGTCTGGGCGAAATTCTGTAGGCGGCGCACCGCCGCCGCGCCGTCGCGGGCGGCCCGCTCGATGATCCGCAGCCCCTCGACCATTGCCGGTTCCCGCGCCTCGTCGATCAGCAGTTGGGCGTGGCCAAGGATGCTCGCCAGCAGGTTGTTGAAGTCGTGGGCGATCCCGCTGGACAGTTCGCCCAAGGCGCGCAGCCGCTCACTGTGCAGCAACTGCTCCTGGGTGCTGCGCAGCTCCTCGTAGCGCCGGATGTTTGCCAGCGCCACCGCCACCTGCCCGGCCAGCGACTCGACCAAGTAAACGTCGCTCTGATTAAAGCCGCCGCTGATCGTACTCTCTATATCGATGATGCCCAGGGTCGTGTCACCATGCCGGATCGGCACGGCCAGTTCCGAGCGCGTGGCGTCCAGGCGCGGCACCTCGGTGTAGCGCGTGTCCTGGGAGACATCATTCACCAGCAGCGTCTCACCGTGACGAGCGACCCACCCGGTAAGGCCGCGCAGCACGCTAAAGCTCCCGAACTCGCCGAAGTCGGCCACATCATTCACAATGCCCCGCGCCACCTTGAGTACTAGCCGATCCCCCTCCATCAGGGCGACCCCCACCTGATAGTACCCGAATGTGCGATGCAGCAGGCCGGTCACCTCGTCGAGCAGCGTCTGCACATCGCTGATCGCGCTGAGCCGTTCGCTCATCTGGTGCAGCACCTGTAGCTGACTGGCCCTGGCCTTGGCCTCGCGCAGCAGTTGGGCGTTATTAATCGCGACCGCCATGTGATCGCCAAACATCTGGGCCACCTGCACATCCGCGTCGTCGAAGGCGCTGGGCGTCCACTTATCGATGGTCATCACCCCGATGGCGGCCCCGTTGACGACCAGGGGCACGCCGATCCAGGCCCGGATGATCTTGCTGTCCGGCACGTCCTGCCAGTCCGCGATCTGTTGGACATCGGGGATGTAGGTGGCATGATGATTATGCTGAAGCAGCCAGGATGGTGATCCCGGCCCCATCGCGAGGACAACGGGGATGTCGTGATCAAAGCGGTAGCCGCGCCCGGCCACCAGCCGAGCGTACTGCCCTGTGTGGAATAGAAAGACCCCGGCGGAGTCATAGGCCACAAAGCGGGCCAGTTGCTCAAGGATGAAGTCAAGCACCCGCTCCTGGTCGATCATCGCGTTGCAGGCATTGGCCAACTGGCTGAGGGCGGATGTCAGATCGCGTGAGCGCTGATCACGGATGTCGGCGTAGCGCAGGGCCGAGGCGGTGCCCGCGTTGGCAATCGCAATCGCGGCGTGGCCGGCGAAAATCTCGATCACCTGGGTTACGCTGAGGCTGAACGGCGCGGGGCTGAAACGGCGGGCCAGGTTGAGCGCGCCGAGGGTGCGGTCGTGGACGCGCAGCGGCAGCGAGAAGAGCAGCAGCCGATGCTCGGGCACGATCTGCGTGTAGCGCGGATCGCTGTCCGGATTCACCACCTGGATCGGCTGGCCATACAGCACCGCCCAGCCAGCGATGCCCTCGCCGACCCGTAGCCGCAGGCTGCGACAGATCTGCGGGTCAACCCCCTTCGATGCGACGATGCTCAGGTACTCGCCGCTATCGTCGAGCAGCATAATCGAGATCTCCTCGGCACCGCTCAGGTCGGCGACCGCCGCGATCACTCGGTCAAGCACCTCGTTCAGATCAAGCGATGCGCAGATCAGACGACTCAGATCGAGCAGGGCGGCCATCGTCGTCGGTTGTAGAGCCAGGTCGCCCATGGCGGTCGGTGATCATGCTAAGTACGAAATACGTCAAGCTATTATAGTACACTTTTTCCTAGCGTTTTATCGCAAGGTACTCAGTTCGCAGGGGCAATCCCTACGGGGTGGACTACCACACCCCCGATCCCATTGCCATAGGCGTTTGGGATTGCATGTTCACCATCGTGCGTTCGTC
>CAISPW010000273.1 GCA_903887465.1 uncultured Oscillochloris sp.
CAGCAAAGCTGGCACATGCGGTCGTGCAGTTGCTTCTGGCGAAGGTCGCAGGTCTCAGGTCTCAGCGACCGTCGCCTGCGACGTCTCATCCACGGGGCTACAGATTTCGCAGACGCGGAAGGGGATACCGGTACCAGACTCGGCGCGGATATTCTCGCGGCTGCCGCAGTAGCGACACACCGAGAGGTTTTCAATATCCTCCGCGCGCCAGAGTTGTGGGGAGAGGGTGATCTCAAGGCGGTCATCGAGCGAGAGGATGCCAATCTTTACGCAGACCGCAGCCGGAAACACATCGGCGACGCGGGCGAAGAGATTCTGAGGATATGAGTAGACCTCATCGCCCACGATAATGTCGCGCATGCGCGGGTGTTGTCGGATCTTCATGGCTGTTCGAGTCGGGCGATCATCCGGCGCAAGTCAGCGTCGCCTAGCACAAAAGGTGCTTCATCGGCGAACATCAACTCATCAAGCACATCGGCGATGGCGTCGCTGCCCTCGGCGTCAACCACTTCCTCACCCTGGTCGATGGCGTAGAAGATGTCGAATGCCCATGTGGCGAGTGCAGCCGGGCTGATCTGACCGCTAAACCGGGCGTTGATTTTGGCGATAATGTCGTCACGGTAGACCATGATAGCACACTTTTTTTCTGCGTGTGGCCCTCATGCAGGGCTATGGCAACGTTCCTGGAGGCTGCGCCCAGACCCTCCTTTTTGTTGGGCTTTGGCGATTTTCTCGCCAAAGCCCAACAAAAAAAGATCGTTAGGGAGGGAACATTACGACAGCCATGCCCTCAGGTCCGCACTTCTTCGCATTGCGTAACCAACCCGCAGCCCGCGCAGCGCCGCTAAATGCGCGTATGCCCGCGCAGTCCCCTCTTTGTTAATTCCCCAGCACCGGCGTGCCATGGATCGCGTTGATCACATCATTCACGGTGATCAGCAACATCAAGGCCATTAGGGCGACGAATCCGAAGGCGTGAACGATGGCCTCTTTCTCCGGCGGGACTTTCTTGCCGCCACGGAGCCACTCGATGATGGCGAAGATAATGTGGCTGCCGTCGAGGGCGGGGATGGGCAGCAGGTTGAGCAGGAAGAGGTTCAAGCTCAGGATCGCCGTCAGGTTCCAGAAGGCCAGCAACCCGCCGGGCTGCTGGATAACCTCGCCGGTGGCCCGCGCGATGCCCACCGGGCCGATTGGCTGGCCGGTGCCCGAGGGCGTCGAGGCGAAGATACCCATAACCGAGGCTGGTAGCGAGGCCAGGGACTTGAGCATCTGGCTGGTGAGGATTAGGCTGTCGCTCACGCCGCGCCACACGGCCTCGACCGGGTTCGCCCGCACGTGGACGATCTTCTGCGAGTAACTGAAGCCGAAGCCCAGCGCGTAGCTCGTGCCATCAGGAGCCGTCCATGGGCCGGGCGTCACCTTGAGCCTAATCTCTTTACCATCGCGCAGCACCACCGCATCCAGGGTGCGGCCCTGGCTGGCCCTGGCGGTCGCCGGGATCAGCGCGCTATTGGTCATCGCCTGGCCATCGAGGCGGATAAGTTCATCGCCCTTCTGAAATCCGGCGGCGGCGGCGGGGGTTCCGGCGTAGATATCACCAACATCCTGGCCGCCCGACGGCGTAGGCACGCCCTGGAACATGAAGATCACCGCGAGGATAAACATCGCCAGAAGCAAGTTCATCAGGGGGCCAGCCACCATCACCAGGATCTTGCGCCAGGGTGATGCGGCGGACAGGCTGCCGCCGGCACCGTAGAGGCTGTCCTGCCCATCGCCGCTACTCGCAAAGCGCACGAAGCCACCGAGGGGCAGCCAGTTCAGCGTATACTTCACGCCGCTGCGCTCGAACAGCACCAGGGCGCGCGGTGGGTAGCCGACGCCGAACTCCTCGACCTTGATTCCCAGCCAAATCGCGCTGAGGAAGTGACCGAGTTCGTGGACGACCACCAGGAGACCGAGCATCAGCAGGAAGGCACCGATCGAGAGGACCGTTGTAAGCATAATGAGGTACTCCGCAGCATATAACAAACGAGGCGGGCATGCGCCCGCCTCTGACCATCTTACAGGGCGGTTGCAACGTCGCCTCCCGGTGGGGGTGTGGAGGTGAACTTGCCGCCCCCACGTTCTTTTTTTTGGTGAGGTTTGAGTGGTGAAGCCGCCCAAACCTCACCGAAAGCGGGTCTGGGGCACAGCCCCAGGGACGTTGCATCAGCCCTGAGTCATCTCATACATAGAGTGTACCTGATCAAGATCCGAGAGTCAACAGAACCAGGTAGTAGATCACCGGGGCGGTGAAGAGCAGCGAGTCGATCCGGTCGAGGATGCCACCGTGGCCAGGAATGAGCCGGCCCGAGTCCTTGATCCCGATCTGGCGTTTGATCAGCGACTCGACGAGGTCGCCCAAGGGGCCGACCACCCCGGCGGCGGCGCCGATCATGGCGGCGGCGGCGGCGCTGATCGGCAGGCCAAGGACGGCCACGGCGAGCGCGGCGGAGATCACCGAGGCCACGAACCCACCAGCGGCACCTTCCCAACTCTTCTTCGGGCTGAGGATCGGGGCCATCTGATGGCGACCGATGGCCCGGCCAACAAAGTATGCGGCCGTATCTTGGAGCCACGTCACCGTGAGGACAAGCAGGATCCAGGATGTGCCGGGGGGGATATGCAGGGTGGCCAGCCAGCCGCTGCGCAGGGGCGTGGCGAGTTGGCCGATCAGGATGAAATAGTTGAGCAGGCCGCCGACGTAGTAGGCTCCGCCGAAGGTGAGCGCCCAGCTCTCGATACTGCCTTTGCGGTCGCCCGGGATCAGTTCGTAGGCCAGGCTGGCGATAATCGACAGGCCGATGATCGCCCCGCTGAGATCGAAGGGCGCAACCGGCCCAACTGCGGCGGCGGCGCAGATCGTCAGGCCAATCAGCAGGCCGACCCACAGGCGCGGGGTATAGCCACCCTGGCGCATGATCCCATCGAACTCGAAGATCGCCAGGGCGACGCAGAACCCGACCAGGATCGCCGTAGACCATGGCCGCCAGGCGGCGGCGATGACAATCGGGATCAGGACGCTGACGCTGGCGACGCGGAGCGCCAGGGAGCTAGCTCTGCTCGGGGAGTCCGCCGAAGCGGCGTTCGCGCCGTCCATAGTCTCGTATCGCCTGATGGATATGCTCGGGCTGGAAGTCGGGCCAGAGTACCGGGGTGAACCAGTACTCGCTGTAGGCCGCCTGCCAGATCATAAAGTTCGAGATGCGCCGCTCGCCGCTGGTGCGGATGACGATATCGGGGTCGGGCATCCCTCTGGTGTACAGGTGATCGGTGATCAGATGCTCGTCGATCTGGTCGGGGCTGATGCCCTGGGCCACGAGGCCGCGCACCGCATCGACAATATCGGCGCGTCCGCCGTAGTTAAAGGCGACGGCCAAGGTCAGCCCGGTGTTCTGCTGGGTCAGGTCAACCGCGTGCTGCACCTTACGGCGCAGGCGGGGGCTGAGTCCATCGAGCCGGCCGAGGTGCCGCAGCCTCACGTGCTGCGCGTGCAGGTTCTTCGTCTCGCGGTCGATAAAATCGCCGAGGATCTGCATCAGCCCCTGCACCTCGATCGAGGGCCGGCTCCAGTTCTCGGTGGAGAAAGCGTAGATCGTCAGGTAGCGTACACCAATGGTGTCGCACGCCGCAGCAATCGCACGGATATTCTCGGTGCCAGCGCGGTGCCCGGCCAGGCGCGGCATGCCGTGCTGCTTCGCCCAGCGCCCGTTCCCATCCATGATGATGGCAATATGGGCGGGGATGCGCGATCCTTCGAGGGGATTCTCGGTGCTGCTCATGGCCTTCTCTAGTGCGGTCTGGGGGGGTGAAGCCAGCTATACCGCCAGGACTTCCGCCTCTTTATCGGCACCGATCTGGTCGAGGTCTTTCACCGTGCGGTCAGTGAGTTGCTGGATGCGCTCCTGGCCACGGTGCTGGTCATCCTCGCTGATCAGCTTCTCGGCCTCAAGCTGCTTGAGGTCGTCAATCGCCTCGCGGCGCTGGTTGCGCACCGAGACCTTCACCTCCTCAAGCCGATGGCGCACCGCCTTGACCATCTCGCGGCGGCGCTCCTCGGTGAGTTGAGGGACGGCAAGACGGATGAGGCGGCCATCGTTGCCCGGGTTGATCCCGAGATCCGAGTTCTGGATGGCCTTCTCGATCACCTTGATCATGCCATTATCGAAGGGCTGGATGACAATCAGCCGTGACTCGGGCACACTAATATTGGCCAACTGGTTCAGCGGCATCAGCGCGCCGTAGGCGTCAATCTGCATATGCTCGACCATGCCGGTCGATGCGCGGCCGGTACGGATCGTGGCGAGGTTGTGCTTGAGGGCGTCAGTGGCCTTCTTCATGCTAGCCTCGAACTCGCGCAAGACATCGTTGATCATCACGCGCCTCCTAGATCATTACTCACGAGCGTGCCCACGCGCTCGCCGAGGACGATCCGCTCGATCGTACCGGCCGCAAGGGCGTTAAAGACGATGATCGGAATATTATTATCCATACAGAACGTGAGGGCGGTGCTGTCCATCACTGCGAGCCCACGGTTCAGCGTGTCCATATAGGTGATATGGTCAAAGCGGGTGGCGCTGGGGTCAAGGCGCGGGTCGGCGCTATAGACGCCATCGACGCCATTTTTGGCCATCAGGATCACCTCGGCGTGGATCTCGGCCGCACGCAGGGCGGCCGCCGAGTCGGTGGTGAAGTAGGGGTTGCCGGTACCGCCGCCGAGGATCACCACCCGACCCTTCTCCATATGGCGAGTGGCCCGCCGTCGGATGTAGGGCTCCGCCACCTCGTCCATCTTCAGGGCCGTCATCGCACGGGTGAAGAGGCCGTGGCGCTCAAGAACGTCCTGCATGGCCAGGGCGTTGATCACCGTGGCAAGCATACCCATATAATGCGACTGCGCCGTATCCATGCCACGCTCGATCGACTGGTTGCCGCGCCAGATGTTCCCGCCGCCGATCACCACAGCGACTTCGACGCCGTGTTTGACGACCTTCTCGATCTCTTGGGCGAGGAAGTCGAGCATCTCGTAGCTAACGCTCTCGCCGTCATTGCCCTTGATCTGCTCACCGCTCAACTTGATCAGGATGCGCCGATATTTTGGCTTTTGCATAAATATGAAGAAGGCAGGAGGTAGGGCTTCGTCAGCAGGCATTGACACCCGCCTCCTACCTCTCACCTCCCGCCCTCTGAATGTTAGACAAGGTTTCAGATGTCAGGTTTCAGGCTTCAGGCCGAGCGCATCAGTAAGCCTTGCGCGCACCTAAACTGCAACGTATGTACGAACCTTATCTTAGGTTAAGCACCAACCTCGTAGCGTGCAAAGCGACGGATGACGATATTCTCGCCGAGCTTGGCGATCGCCTCCTTCAGCTTCTCCTCGATCGTGCGCGAGGGATCCTTGACGAAGGATTGGGCGAGGAGCACATTCTCCTCGATGAATTTCTCGCGGGTCAGGCCGCTTTCGGCCACCGTGGCGTCGGTCACCTCATCCACCGTGATGTAGCGCGGGTTGAGGGCGACGACGTGCTGGGCGAAGGCGTTGGCCAGGATGCCGAACTCCTCGGTGCGGCCCACGAAGTCCGTCTCGCAGTTCAGTTCGACGATGCCGACGATCCGCGAGCCGTAGTGGATGTAGACGCCGATCAGCCCCTCTCTCGCCTCGCGGCTGGCCTTCTTGGAGGCCGCTTCGATGCCGCGCTCGCGGAGAATCTCGATCGCCTTATTGATATTGCCCTCGGTCTGCTCAAGGATGTCTTTGCAGTCCTTGACGCCGGCCCCGGTGCGCTCGCGAAGCTCTTTAACAAGCTCAATAGAAACAGCCACGATCCACTCCTTATCCTCGTCGCAATAATACCGTTGTATCGTCCGTATGCTCGCTCGCGCCGACGCGCACATTAGGCGTGAGACGGCACGAGCGGCAACCGCGCGGGCGAGCGATTCTAGCCCTCATGAGAGGACTGACGGCGATCCATGCCCTCCTGCGCGGCGTCGGCGATCTTGCTGGTCATCAGGCGGATGCCGCGAATCGCGTCGTCGTTGCAGGGGATGACATAGTCGATCTGGTCCGGATCACAGTTGGTGTCCACCATCGCCACGACCGGCACGCCGACCTTTGCGGCCTCCTGCACGGCCAGTTCCTCTTTGTGCGGGTCAATGATGAAGAGGGCGCCGGGGAGGCGATCCATCGACTTCAGGCCGCCGAACACGCGGTTGAGCTTGCCGATCTCCTCGTCAAGCTTCAGGCCCTCGGCCTTGGTGAGCCGCGCGAAGTCGCCCCGGTCGCGCTGGGCCTCAAGATCTGCGAGGCGCTTGAGCCGGGCACGGATGGTGGCAAAGTTCGTCAGGGTGCCGCCGAGCCAGCGCTGGGTGATGTAGTATTGCCCGGCGCGGGACGCCTCCTCGACCACGGCCTCCTGGGCCTGCTTCTTCGTGCCGACGAAGAGTACCTTCTCGCCACGAGCCGTCAGGTCGGAGATGAAGCGGTAGGCCGCAGTGACGCCGGAGATGGTCTTCTGTAGGTCGAGAATATGGATGCCGTTGCGGGCCGTGAAGATGTAGGGCCGCATCTTCGGGTTCCAGCGGTTGGTCTGGTGGCCGAAGTGGGCACCGGCCTCAAGCAGGGCCTTGATCGACACGACGCGCGCGGTTGTCTGGGTCATAGCTATTCTCTCGCTCCTTCGATATGGTCGATGCCATTCCGCCACCCCCCGTACTCGATGTCCGAACCGGCGCTGCCGGCAGGAGTGGACACCCTTGAAGAGGGAGTGTGTGTATTTGGCGTACGAAGCACGCCGTCGGGTAGTATAGCATAAAACAGGGAACAGGGAACACGCATGTGAGACGTGAGGCCGGGCACCGCCGTGCTATAATGCGTTTCGCGTCCAAGCCAATTCATCGAATGCGATACGATGCCATCTGTCACTGTGCGGGACGTTCTCCGCCTGGCGTTACCGCTTGGGACGATGACTGCGGCCGGGGCCGCAGGGGTGGGCCGCCAGGTAACCTGGGTGGCCACGCTGCGCGCCACCCTGCCCGCCTTCGCCGAGTTGCGCGGCGGCGAACTGGCGCTGCTCTCGGTCGAGGCCGCGCAGGCGCTCGACTCACGGCTCAGCCTGGCCGTGCTGGTGCGCCGTCTGGCTCAGGCTCCAGTGCCGGTGGCCGGGGTGGTGGCGCTCGGATCGATCACCGCCGAGGACGCCGCCGCTGCTGAGGAGGCCCGCCTCCCGCTGCTCCAACTCCCCGCTGGTGCCGACCTGCGCGAGGTCGAACGCGAGGTCACGCGCCTGATTACCGACTATGAGGCTCAATTTGATCGGCGTGGCGCCCAGCTCTACGATCTGCTCACCCAGCGCTCGCTGGCGGGGCAGGGGTTGCCCGGCCTGCTCGACGCCCTCGCCGAGCGTACGGGCCAGAGCGTGGCATGCTATAGCCCTAACGGGGAGTTGCGCACCCAGCGCAGCAAGGGATCGGCCCGCATCGCCCTGCAGGCGCTACGGCCAAACGGCAAGGGCGAGTCGAATCTGCTGAACCAGCAGATCTGGGTCGAGCCGATCGGCCCAACCGACTACCCCGCCGGCTACCTAGCCCTCGCGGGAAGCGCCCTCGACGCATGGGATCGCGAGGCCGCCTTGCGCGGTGCCTCTGCCCTGGCCCTGGAGTTCGCCAAAGAA
The DNA here is from genome assembly GCA_903887465.1 of uncultured Oscillochloris sp. Taxonomy (GTDB): domain Bacteria; phylum Chloroflexota; class Chloroflexia; order Chloroflexales; family Chloroflexaceae; genus Oscillochloris. The sequence goes on from CAISPW010000273.1 coordinate 7,713, forward strand.
CATGCCGTTCAGGCCGCCGAAGATCGCCTGCGCGGTGACTTCCTCTCGAACATCCTGGCTGGCCCGCCCTCCGATATGGCCGCCGCTGTGCAGCGCGGCCAGGAGCTAGGCTACAGCCTCACGCTGCCGCATATGGCCGTCCTGATCAACTTGGAGGACGGCAGTCCCCAGGTACTCAGCCGCATCGCCAGCAGCGTGCAGAGCGAGCTGAGTCGCCGTGGGATCAACGCGCCGATCTCGCGCCGCGATAGCAGCATCCTGACGATGATCCCGATCAGCGGCACGTCCCGTCCGCGTGATCTTGTCGAACAGCTGCGCGAGCGCCTGAACATCGACTACCCCGGTATCGCGGTGGCGATCGGCGGCCAAGTCGGCGCGCTGAACGAGTGGCGGCGCACGCTGGAAGAGGCCGAGCAGGCACTCATCCTTGGCCGACAGCTCTTCGGCATTGATCGCGTGCTGGCCTTCAGCGACCTCGGCGTCTACCGGTTGCTGGTGCGCCTGCGTGAGACGCCCGAGCTCTGGATGTTCTACCGCGAGACGCTGTCGAAGCTGGCTGACTATGATACTCGCCAGCGCGCTGACCTGATCAAAACCCTAGAAGCGTACTTCAGCCACCTGGGCAACCTGCGGGCGACCTCCGAGGCGCTGCATGTCCACCGTAACACGCTGCTCTACCGGCTTGAGCGGATCAAGGAGATCAGCGGGATGGATCTCGATAACTCCGAGGAACACTTCGCGCTCTGGCTGGCGCTGCGTGCCCATCGGGTACTCTCAACGCTGGATGAGACGTAGGGACGCGAAGGGGCGCGGCGACGAGGTGCCTCGTCGCCGCGCCGTCTCGCCGCCGCGCCTCACGCCTCCAGCCGCGCCAACTCCTCCTCAACCACCTTCTCGTCGAGCTTCTTAAACAGCGGCTTTGGCTCGCGCAGCGTCTGGCCCACCGGCAGATTCCCTAGCTCCCAGCGACCAACCCAGGCGCTGTAGTCGCCGGTGAGTACGCGGTGGCTGCGACCGTTGGCCTCGGTGTACGCTTTAAACTCCAGCGGCCCGGCGATGTAGCCTTCATAGCCCAGATATTCGTGGAGGCGCTGGCTGCTGAAGGGCAGGAAGGGTGTGAAGAAGATCTTCAGGCTGTCCACGCAGCGCAGGACGGTGTACCAGATCGTCGCGGCGCGCTCGCGGTCGACCTTGATCATCTTCCACGGCTCCTGCTCGCTCAGGTAGATATTCACGAGGCTGGCGAGACGCATGGCCTCGCTGATCGCCGCCTTGAAGCGGGCGGCCTCCAGCAGTTCGCCGATGCTGGCGAAGCCGCCCTCGACCTGGTCGATCAGCGCGCGGTCGGACTCGCTCAGCGCGCCGGGCTGCGGCACGCTGCCGAAGTTTTTAAAGACGTTGGTGAGCGTGCGGTTCACCAAGTTGCCCCAGGTGGCGACCAGTTCGTCATTGTTGCGGCGCACGAACTCGGCCCAGGTGAAGTCGGTATCCTGGTTCTCGGGGCCGGCGATGCTCAGGAAGTAGCGCAGAGCGTCGGCATCGTAGCGGCTGAGTACGTCATTGACATAGATCACGATCCCGCGCGAGCTGGAGAATTTTTTGCCCTCCATGGTCAGGAACTCGCTAGAGACGACGTTGTACGGCAACTGGAGGGGCGTCTCGCGAGACGTTCCGCCTTGGCCATAGGTGCCGCCCGCGCCGTAGCCGAGCAGCATCCCCGGCCAGATCACCGTGTGGAAAACGATGTTGTCCTTGCCCATGAAATAGAAGTGCCGGGCGTCCGGGTTCTGCCACCAGTCACGCCATGCCTCGGGGGTGCCGCGATTGTGCGCCCACTCGATGCTGGCCGACAGGTAGCCAATCACGGCGTCGAACCAGACGTAGATCTTCTTGTCGTCGCGGTCAGCATACTCAAGCAGCGGGATGGGCACGCCCCAGTCGAGGTCACGGGTGATCGAGCGCGGCTTCAGCTCCTTGATAAAGTTGAGCGAGAAGCTGCGCACATTCGGACGCCAGTGATCCTGCGATTCGATCCAGGTACGCAGTTGCGCACCGAAGGCGGGCAGATCGAGCAGAAAATGCTCGGTTTCCTTAAAGATCGGCGTGGTGCCGTCCACCTTCGAGCGCGGGTCGATCAGATCAATCGGATCAAGCTGGTGGCCACAGTTATCGCACTGGTCGCCACGGGCATCCTTGTAGCCGCAGATCGGGCAGGTGCCCTCGACGTAGCGGTCGGGCAGGGTGCGGCCCGTGGTGGCCGAGAAGGCACCGAGCGTCTCCTGGCGCAGGATGTAGCCCTTATCATAGAGCGTCTTGAAGAGATCCTGGGTGACATGATAGTGGTTCTGGGTGGTGGTGCGGGTGAAGGTGTCGTAGCTCAGCCCCAGGTTGCACAAATCGTCGCCGATCACCTGGCTGTAGCGGTCGGCGATATCGCGCGCGGTCACGCCCTCTTTGTCGGCGGCGAGGGTGATCGGGGTGCCGTGTTCATCGGTGCCGCTGACCATGAGCACGTGGTTGCCGCGCATACGGTGGAAGCGGGCGAAAATGTCGGATGGCACGCCGAACCCGGCCACATGGCCGATATGACGCGGGCCGTTGGCGTAGGGCCACGCCACGGCCACGAGGATATGCTCGGGCATTGGAACCTCGATAATTTATGAGCGTTGCGCGTTGGATGTTGCGCGTTGAGTGGTCGCTCCTGCCCGCTGATCCAGTACTTGGAGCTGCGCAAATTATAGCATACTCGCTTCCTAACGCCTATATTGACATTCTTCGATATAGCTGCTATACTCCGCTGCGAAGGAGCGCCGGATATGATCGAGCGAACCGAGACTAGCGAAACGCCGGCCACCGGCTGCTGCAGCCCCAGCCTGGCCCCGCGCATTGACGCCGCCACGGCGCACGCGCTCAGCGATGATCTGGGCATTCTGGCGCACCCGATCCGGCTCCAGATCCTCGATCTGCTTGCCCAGCACAATGGCCAGGTCTGTGTGTGTGACCTGGAAGCCGCCCTGCCAGTGAAGCAGCCCACGGTCTCGCACCACCTCAGGCTGCTGCGCGCGGCCGGCATGATCGACTGCGAGCGGCGTGGGCTGTGGGCCTATTACTTCGTGCGCCGCCCGGCCCTTGAGGCGCTGCGCACGCGCCTACTGGCGCAGTTCGACGCCCTGCGGTAGCTCGTCCCACGCTGGGGGGATCGACCGCTTTTTTGTCGGTCATATATCGAAGTCTATCAATGCAAGAATGCAAGGAGTACACGATGAGCCAGCCCCTCAACGACCCCACCGCGATCAAGGCCGCCGTCCGCGAGCACTACGGCAACGCCATCCAGGCCGCCACCGGCTGCGGTAGCTCTACCTGCTGTAGCTCGTCCAGCACCGAGATCGCGCTCTACGGCGAGGCGACGATCACCGCCATGCCCGCCGACGTGGTGACGGCCTCGTTCGGCTGCGGCAACTCCCTGGCCATCGCCAAGCTCCAACCCGGCGAGGTTGTCCTCGATCTGGGCTCGGGTGGCGGCCTGGAGGTGCTGCTCGCCGCACGCCAAGTTGGCGCGACGGGCTTCGTCTACGGCCTCGACATGACCGACGCGATGCTGGAGACGGCCCGGCGCAACGCCGAGAAGCTCGGTGCGGCCAACGTGAGCTTCCTCAAGGGCGATATTGAGTCTATCCCGCTGCCCGACCAGTCGGTGGACGTGATCATCTCGAACTGCGTGATCAACCTGGCCCCCGACAAGGGCCAGGTGCTAGGCGACGCCTTCCGTGTGCTGCGGCTCGGCGGGCGGCTGGCGGTTTCGGACATCGTCTTCGACGGCGAGTTGAGCGACCTGCCGATCAGCGAGGTCGAGCTGCGCACGGCGATCAGTTGGGCTGGCTGCTTCGCCGGTGCCCTGACGATGCGCGAGTACCGCGAACAGCTTGCGGCGGCCGGATTCAGCGAGATTGGCCTGGAGGTGACGCAGCGTTACGCGATCGACGACCTGCGCACGCAGGCCGTGGCGGCTGAGGGTGATCTGTCCGACGAGGTACTCCACGTCCTCGACGGGAAGATCACCAGTTGCGCGATCACCGCTGTGAAATAAGGGGTTCTTTTCGGGGGTCTGCAGCCCCCAGATCCCAGGGCTGATGCAACGTTGCTGGGGCTGCGCCCCAGACCGCGCTTTTGGTTGGTTTTTGGCGGCTTCACCGCCAAAAACCCACAAAAAAAAGATCGTTCGGGGGTGGCTTTGCTACCCCCATAGGCATTAACCGTATTTTGAGTCAGGCCGGCGCGCCTTGTTTTGAGTCTAAAATGGCCCATTTCGGCGGTTTTGGGGCTTCCTAGAATGCCCCAGAATCAGTCTCAACTGGGCGGGCACGTGGGGGAGTACCG
>CAISPW010000274.1 GCA_903887465.1 uncultured Oscillochloris sp.
CCCACGTGACCCACGCCCCACGTGGCCCACGCCCACGTGACCCACGCCCACGTGGCCCACGCCCACGTGACCCACGCCCCACGGGACCCACGCCCACGTGACCCACGCCCACGTGGCCCACGCCCCACGTGACCCACGCCCACGTGACCCACGCCCACGTGGCCCACGCCCACGTGGCCCACGCCCACGTGACCCACGCCCACGTGGCCCACGCCCCACGTGGCCCACGCCCACGTGATCCACGCCCACGTGGCCCACGCCCACGTGACCCACGCCCGCGCCCGTGTATCCGTGACCGTACCCGTGACTACGCCCGTGACCGCGCCCGCGCCCGTGGGCCGCGCCGGGTGTCTGATACCCACAATAGACGAAAGGCAACGCCGCCATGAGCAAGATCGCCCTGATCGGCGTGCCGATCGACCTGGGGGCCGGCCGGCGCGGTGTGGATATGGGGCCGAGCGCCATGCGCTACACTGGCCTCCAGCCGCGCCTCGCCGCCCTCGGCCACACCGTGCGTGATCTGGGCAACCTCCACGCTCCCATGATTGAAACTGGTGCCGCCCCCGGATCCGATCTGCGCCTGCGCTACCTGGAGCCGATTGCCGACCTCTGCTTGGCCCTGGCCGACGCCGTATCCGCCTGTGTCGCGGGTGGCGAGTTACCGCTCATCCTCGGCGGCGACCATAGCCTCGCGATCGGCTCGGTGGCCGGCAGCGCCCGCAGTCGCACCCTCGGCCTGATCTGGATCGACGCCCACGCCGACTTCAATACCGCAGAGACCACCCCCAGCGGCAACATCCACGGCATGAGCCTGGCAGCCCTCAGCGGGCGCGGCCACCCTCGGCTCACCGGCCTGGCCGGGAGAATCCCCGCCATCCGCCCCGAGCAGATCGCCCTTGTGGCCGCCCGCGATATTGACCCCCTGGAGCGCGAGGCGCTGCGCGGCTCCGGCATCCACACCTTCACCATGCACGAGATCGACCGCCGTGGCATGGCCAGCGTGATGGAGCAGGCTATCGCTGCGATTAGTCGCGATACCGACGGCTACCACGTCAGCTTCGACCTCGATGTCCTCGACCCGCGCGAGGCCCCCGGCGTCGGCACCCCCGTCCTCGGCGGGATCTCCTACCGCGAGGCCCACCTGGCTATGGAGATGCTGGCTCAGGCCGGCGGCATCCGCAGCCTCGATCTCGTGGAGGTCAACCCGATCCTCGACGTGCATAACGCCACCGCCGAGCTGGCCGTGGAGATGGCGCTCTCCGCGCTGGGCAAACGCATCCTTTAAAAACGCACCTGTATTGGTTGAGATCGCCAGCCTCGCTGGCAATTCTTGCTGGTGAGGATCGTTTCTTTCTACCTCGGCAGCGCCAGCAGCACGATCGGCAGGGCCACGAGCGGCTCCACCCGCTCGCTGGCTCCGGCCCCGGCTAGGAGCAGGCCGGTGGACGATCCGCCATCAAGGTTGACCGCCGCGTCGATTGCTAGGTCGGAACTCGCCAGCCATGCGGAGAAACCGGCGAGGGTGAAGCTCGCGCTCGGGCTGGCGATTAGCAGCACCCGGCCCGCGCGATCAATCGCCAGGGCGCTGCGCCGCGACCGCTCGCTGTCCGCGAAGCCGTAGGCCGCCGCGCCGCCGGGCTGCACCAGCAGCGGCCAGCCCTGGAGCGCCTCCGCCAACGGCTCGGACGAGTCGTAGGGTGTGGCGGCTAGGCCGCGCAGGCGCACCGTCCCATCCGGCGACACGCTAAACATTCCGCCCCGCCCGACGTAGCTCTCCCCGACCAGATGCCCGCCCGCCACCAGCAGCGATACCGTGCGATTCTTCTCATCGAAGAAGCCGCCGTTGATCGCCGCCAGCGCCCCACGGTCGCCCGCCCACGTCGCCAGCGGGCGCGGGCTATCGGGCGCGTACCCGACCTCGAAGCGCACCAGCGCCGGGTCGAGCCGCACGATGCTCACCTGGGCGGCACTGCCTGTCCCCAGGTCGGCCCGCAGGCGGCGCAACTCGGCCCCCGGCGCGGCCACAATCCACCCGCTATCGACCGAGACGGCAGCGGAGCCCGCCGCCGCCCCGGTGGGCGTGGGCATCAGGGTCGCCGCAGGCAGCGGGGTGCCGGGCGGGATCGCCGCAGGCCGCCCACAACCCGCCAGCAGCAGCCCACATGCGGCCAAGAGCAGCGTGATTCGTCGCAAGAGCGCATCTTTCCTAAGACGAGGCGATGAATCGCGTCATCGTCTCGTCGCTGAACGGTCACGTGCGTTTGAAACATGCCTAAGCTATAGGGGAAGATGTCGTAGCGCGGACACCCCGCGCTACGACTCTCCCCCGCCTACCCGCCCCAGCCCTTCGAGAGCGAGGTCTCCTCGCCGGGCTTGCGCTGGGGGATACGGTAGATAAAGCATACAATCTGATCGGCCGCCACAAACATAATGATCAGCGCCTGGACGATCTTGATCACATCGATGCTCAGGTTGGCGCGCACCTGCATCAGGCTGGCCCCCGTCAGCAGGCCGCCCCAGAGCAGCCCCGAGGCGATGATCCCAATCGGGTTGGAGCGGGCCAGCAGGGCCACCGCGATCGCATCAAAGCCCAGCCCCTGGAACAGGTCGGTGCTGAGCGAGTGGCGCACGCCAAGTACCTCGCCTGCCCCGGCGATGCCGGCCAGGCCGCCCGAGAGCATCATCGTCAGCACGATTGTCCGGGGTACGCTGATGCCCGCGTAGCGCGCCGCGTCCGGATTCGCGCCCGCCGTGCGCAGCTCAAAGCCAATCGTCGTCTTATACAGCAGCCACCAGACCGCAAAGGCCAGGGCGGCCCCGATCACAATGCCAAGGTGCAGGCGCGTCGTATCGGCGATCTGGATGCCCGGCAGCCGCGCGCTCTCTAGGATGAAGTGCGTGCGCGACCCGGTGGTCTCCTTCGGGTCGCCGAGGATGTAGGGCGTCTTGCTCTTAATCAGCCACTCCGTCAGGCGCAGAGCCACGTAGTTGAGCATGATCGTCGTGATTACCTCGTGGGCACCGGTGCGCGCCTTGAGGAATCCGGCCAGGCCCGCCCACAGCGCGCCGCCCATAACCCCGGCGGCGAGGGCCAGCGGAATCTGGATGATCGCTGGCAGCTGCAGCGTCGTGGACGCCACAATGGTGAAGACCGCCCCGATGTAGAGCTGGCCCTCGGCCCCGATGTTGAACAGGCCGCCCTTAAAGCCCAGGGCCACCGCCAGCCCGCAGATGATATACGGCGTTGCGCGCACGACCGTGTTGCCGACCGCCCCCCAACTGCCGAATGAGCCCTCCCACAGCCCGACGTAGGCCGCCAGCCAGTCGCCGCCGGTCAACCCGATCATCAGTGCGCCAACGACCAGCGCGGTGAACACGGCGAACGCTGGCACCATTCTGGAGGCGTAACGCCCCCACAGCACAACGAAGGGTGAGGGCACAGGCTTCGCTCCAGCTTCACAGACATGTGGCCCCAGAACACAGAACTGACGGATGAGAGTGTACCACGTCCTGCCGAGCTAAGGCGTAGCCCCATCAGGGCTGCATGTGCCTGCTGGGCATACGAAAGTTTTTTCTAGGTTTCTGGCAGATTCGCCGCCAAAAACCCACAAAAAGCGAGGTCTGGGGCGCAGCCGCATAACCTTGCATCAGCCCTGGCGGCAGGGTTCCTCGCACTTGACAGGCACGTAAAAATAGTGCATCATCTTCAGAACGCTAGTTCGAAACCGTGTAGGAGGTACTGGATGGCGGCTCACGTTTCTGAGAAGCGGACAGAGGATATCGCGATTGAACTGCTGCATATTCAAGGTTGGCCTACGGCAAAACCGCCGAAAGGTGCGCTAGTCCGTCAGAATGAGTATAAAGCCTATGCTCCCCTCGAAAAAATCTTCACGGGTAAGAGTAAGCGGGGGAAGGGTGATGGATACCCTGACTTCTTGCTGGTTTCTATGGCCACGATGCGCCCCCAAATGGTTATTGAAACAAAAGCCACCGCAAGAGAGATCAATGACGCAATACGCGAGGCTTGCTTTTATGGTGATGCTTGTCGGGAATCTGGGTTTGCTGTAATCGCAATTGGTGTGGCGGGCCAAGAGAAATCGGGCATTAAGGTAGCGGTCAAAAAGTTTATCAAGGGCGCGTGGGAGTCTATCATATATGAAACCGCCCCTATTTCTTGGGTACCTACCCCTACAGACACTGAAAATCTCATTTCCTCAGCCGATGCAATAGATCTAACACCGGTAGTCCCCCGGCCTGAAGTCCTTGCGGGCTATGCGGAAGCAATGAACCGTATTCTGCGCGAGGCAAATATAAAAGATGAATATCGGCCAGCGTATATTGGTGCAATGATGCTGGCCTTATGGGAATCTAAAGGTGCGCTGAGTCGCGAACCAAGCGCAGTGCTTCAAGCTATAAATAGATACTGCGGACAAGCTTTCTCGATTGGAGGCAAACAGGAACTCGCCAAAAGCTTGCGCGTTGACGAGGCAAACACAAAGTTTGCACATAGCGCTTGGCAAATTATCGCGTCGCTGGAAAAGTTAAATGTAATCGCAGGCTCAGTGGATCACGACTACTTAGGCCAGCTTTACGAGCAGTTTTTTCGCTACACTGGTGGTAATACCATTGGACAATATTTCACCCCTCGGCATATTACACGTTTTATGGCCGATATTTGTCAGGCATCGAAAGATGATATGATTATTGATCCCGCGTGTGGTACGGGTGGCTTTCTAATTGCGTGTATACAAAGAGCCTACGATGAACTAGGAGTAAAATATGAGGATGTAATAAAGATAATTCAGAATAATCTTATCGGCTACGAGTCGGAGCCTGTCACTGCGGCACTATGTGTTGCAAATATGATTCTTAGGGGCGATGGAATGACGGGGATCAGGAAGGAAGACTGTTTAACTGCATCTGACTATCCTTTAGGCGAGTGCCAGGTTGCCCTAATGAATCCGCCGTTTCCGCACAAACAGACAGATGTTCCTCCTCAGATTTTTGTTGAGCGCGCACTTCAGGCGCTCAAGAACAGAGGGTTACTGGCCGTTATTCTCCCTACGAGTTTATTGGTGAAGCGGGATATTGGCGAGTGGCGCTCCCGTATCTTACAGAAAAATACATTGCAGGCAGTCTGCCAGTTGCCTGACGAATTGTTCCAACCTTATGCGTCAGCCACAACCTCGGTTGTTCTCTTAGAAAAAGGTGTGCCGCACGGCGCAAAAAAGAAAACCGTGTTTGTGCGGCTACGCTATGATGGTTTAGTCCTCAAAAAGGGTACGCGGGTCACACGAAATGATCAGAAAAATGACCTACCCGAAGCCGTGAATTCGGTTATTAATCGCAGAGAAATCCCTGGATTTAGTGGTCTAGGTACAGTTACCGGTGAGCGTGAATGGTCGCCGGGAGCGTATATTCCTTCAGGGTTGCCAACGGATCTTGAGCTAAAGACGAGCATGGATGAACTCATGCGGCGTCTGGTCTCTTTTTATGTGCGCTATGCGGCTGAGGTTGTTCAGCAGCGACAGCGAGTTAAGGACGGCGATCTTGATGTAAAGCCCTATCGCAGTATGCTTAGCGATAGACGATTAGATAACGCCAATGATCATAGTACGAATACAGATACCATTGGTGATTTTTTTGATATCTACTATGGACAGAAGGAATTGCACAGTAGGGAGAACCTTGCACCAGGAGATGTGTTAATTATTTCGCCGACGGAGAAATATAATGGCTGCTATGGTTGGCTTGAGTATAAACATGTGCAAGCGCCGCCTTTCGTGACTGTTGCCCAAACCGGCACAATTGGAGAAGCCTTTGTCCAGCTTGAGCCGTGCGGTGTCAATGACGATTGTTTGGTTCTGCTTCCGAAGGAGAATAAAGATCTACCACTGGCGTGTTATTTTATGGCAGCCGCTACTATTCGATTGGAAAAGTGGAGATTTAGCTATGGCCGAAAGTTAACACCTTCCAGAATATGTGAGTTTCGCATGACACGCAATATTGATCTGGAAAAGTGGGTTACAACCAGTTGGAGTAACTGGAAATTAGTGATCAGTGGCGCATTACGCACATACGAAACGCCCAATTAGATCGTCGTATAGCAATTCTCTTCTGGCGCGTTTCTCGTGTGCGGCGCGCACCGCCAGCCGCGCCATCATTTACGCCCGCCAAAGGCCGCCTGCGGCCCCGCCCCCGCCATCAGCAGGCCCAACTGCGCGCGGGTCAACTCGCCGTTGTCCACGGTGGCCACGATCTGGCCGTGGTACATCACCGCGATCCGGTCCGACAGGGCCAATACCTCGTCCAGTTCAGCCGAGACCACCAGCACCGCCACGCCCTCGTCACGCTTCCTGATGATCTGGTTGTGGATAAACTCAATCGAGCCGACATCGATCCCACGGGTGGGCTGGGCGGCGATCAGCAGCTTGATCGGCTGGCTAAACTCGCGGGCTACGATCAGCTTCTGCTGGTTGCCGCCGCTGAGCGAACTCGCCGGTACGTGGATACTCGGGGTACGTACATCGAACTCTTGCACCAGCCGCACGCAGTGCGCGTTTATCTGCGCCTCGTCGCGGACGACCCCGTTGGCGAAGGGTGCCCGGTAGTACAGCTCCAGCACCGCGTTATCGGTCAGCGCGTAGCTCGTCACCAGCCCCTCGCGCTGGCGATCCTCGGGGATATGCGCCACGCCCAGCTCGCTGATCTGGCGCGGTGTCGCGCCGCTCACATCCTGGCCGGCCACCCGCACGACACCGGCCTCCTTGGCGCGCATCCCGGTGATCGCCGCTACCAACTCGGTCTGCCCGTTGCCCTGCACCCCGGCAACCCCCAGGATCTCACCCGCCCGCACCTTCAGGTCGGCCCCGGCCACCGCCAGCAGGCCGCGATCATCGCGCACCCACAGGCCACACACCTCCAGCACCGTCGCGCCGGGGCGGGCCACGTCTTTATCGACCCGCAGCAACACCTCACGGCCAACCATCATCGCCGCGAGGTGCGCCTCCGACGACGTGGCGGGCAGCGCCTCGCCAACCACGCACCCGCCGCGCAGCACAACGATCCGGTCGGCGATCTCCCGCACCTCGCGCAGCTTATGGCTGATGAAAATGATCGACTTGCCCTGCGCCACCAGTGCGCGCATGATCCGCGCCAGATCATCGGCCTCCTGGGGCGTCAGCACCGCCGTCGGCTCATCGAGGATAAGGATATCGGCGTTGCGATAGAGCGCCTTAATGATCTCCACCCGCTGCTGGGCACCCACCGGCAGATCGGCGATCAGCGCGTCTGGCTCAACTTCAAGGCTATACTGGCGCGAGATCGCGCTGATCATGCTGGCAACCCGCCGCCGGTCGAGGAATAGCCCGCCGCGAGTGATCTCGTTGCCCAGCATCACATTCTCAGCCACCGTCATCACCGGCACCAGTTGGAAGTGCTGGTGAACCATACCGATGCCGCGCTGGATCGACTCGTGGGGACTGCTGGCCCGGATCGGCGTGCCGTTCACCAGGATCTCGCCCTCGTCCTGGTGGTAGAGCCCGTAGAGGATGTTCATCAGCGTACTCTTACCGGCCCCGTTCTCGCCGAGCAGCGCCAGCACCTCGCCCTTGTGCAGCCGCAACGAGACCTTATTGTTGGCGGTGACGCCGGGGAAGCGCTTGGTGATGCCGCGCACCTCCAGCACAACCGGACGATCCTGGGCACTGCCAATCGCCAATGCACACCTCATTATCTGAGTTCGCAGCGGGGGAATGCGGGCATTGTAGCAAATCCCGCAGGACGGCGCGAGTCTCGTGCCCGCATTGACACCGCGCCCGGCGCGGTGTATCGTGCAGCGTCGCAGACACGCCCACATCTGGAGGCCCCGATGCCGCGCCGCGCCGCCGCCCCCTACCTCATCCTACTCGCCGGAGTGCTCATCACCTCCACCGCCTCAATTATCATCCGCATGGCCCAAGGCGTGGGCGTGCCCTCGCTCAGCATCGCGGCCGGGCGAATCGTCCTCGCCGCCCTGATCCTCACCCCCCTCGCCCTGACGCGCGCCCGCCCCGAGCTACGCGCCCTCAGGCGGGGCGACCTGCGGCTCGCCCTCGGTGCCGGCACCTTCCTCGCCATCCACTTCGCCAGCTGGATCAGCTCGCTAGCCTACACCTCCGTGGCCAGCAGCGCCGCCCTCGTCACCACCAACCCGCTCTGGGTCGGACTGGCCTCAGTCCTGATCTTCCGCGAGCGCCTGGGCTGGCGCGCAATCTTCGGCATGGCCCTCACCATCACAGGTGCCGCCGTGATCAGCCTAAGCGACAGCGGCGACCGCCAGCAGGCCGCGCCGCTCCTCGGCAACAGCCTCGCCCTGCTAGGTGCCCTCACCGGCAGCGGCTACCTGCTGATCGGTCGCGCACTACGCCGCCGCGTCTCCATACTCAGCTACATCTGGCTGGTCTACTCGACCGCCGGAGTCATCCTGCTACTCATCGCCCTGCTCACCGGGCAGCCCCTCCTCGGCCTCCCCGCCTACGCCTACATGCTCCTCCTCGGCCTCGCCATCGGCCCGCAACTGATTGGCCACACCGCCCTCAACTACGCCCTCGGCAGCATCTCGGCCACCTTCGTCGCCATCGCCCTGCTTGGCGAGCCGGTCGGCTCCGCCATCCTCGCCGCCCTAATCTTCCGCGAGTCCGTCGCCCCCCTCCAGATCGCCGGCATCGCCCTGCTGCTCATCGGCATCCTCATCGCCTCCCTAGGCGAAACCGGCTCCGGCTGACTCCGCCTTCGCATCATTCGCCCCCCACTTGGCGTCGTTCGCCCCCCACTTGGCGTCGTTTGCCCCCCACTTCGCATCATTCACCCCCCACTTGGCGTCATTCGCCCCCCACTTGGCGTCGTTCGCCCCCCACTTGGCATCATTCGCCCCCCACTTGGCATCATTCGCCCCCCACTTGGCATCATTCGCCCCCCACTTCGCTTCGTTCGCCCCCCACTTGGCGTCATTCGCCCCCCACTTCGCGTCGTTCGCCCCCCACTTCGCGTCGTTCGCGATCCAAACGG
>CAISPW010000275.1 GCA_903887465.1 uncultured Oscillochloris sp.
TATCGGCTATCGGCTATCGGCTATCGGCTATCGGCTATCGGCTATCGGCTATCGGCTATCGGCTATCGGCTATCGGCTATCGGCTATCGGCTATCGGCTATCGGCTATCGGCTATCGGCTATCGGCTATCGGCTATGCTGCATTGGGGGGGCCATGGACGCAGTGCTTGTGCTTGAGGATGGCCGGGTCTTTCCGGGGCGCTCGTTCGGGGCCGCCGGCGAGCGGATCGGCGAGGTGGTCTTCAACACCGGGATGACCGGCTACCAGGAGATTCTGACCGACCCCTCGTACTGCGGCCAGATGGTGACGATGACTGCGCCGCATATCGGCAACACCGGGGTGAATGACTTCGACCCCGAGTCGATCCGGCCGCAGGTGGCGGGATTTATCGTGCGCGCCTACAGCGAGGATTACAGCTCCTGGCGCGCGCGCGGCAGCCTGGCCCAGCTCCTGCGTGAGCATGCTATCGTCGCCATCAGCGATGTGGACACGCGGGCGCTGACCCGGCATATTCGTACGGCGGGCGCGCTGCGCGGGGTGATCTCGACCAGCGGCGAGTCGATTGCGGATCTTCAGGCCAAGGCGCGCTTGGCCCCGCCGATGGAGGGCCGCGACCTGACCCGCGTGGTCTCCTGTGCGGAGCCCTACGGCTGGGCTGAGGGTAGCGCGCCGTGGATGCCGCGAGTTGAAGATTCAGATGTTCGGCATGCTCAATCCTCAGTGCCCAATGCGCAGTTTCACGTGGTGGCCTACGACTTCGGCCTCAAGCGCACCATCCTGCGTCGCCTGGTCGATCACGGCTGCAAGGTGACGGTGGTGCCGAGCGCGACGACCGCTGCCGAGACCCTGGCCCTGCGGCCCGACGGCGTGTTCTACTCGAACGGGCCGGGCGACCCGGCCGCCACTGCCTACGCATCTGAGACGCTGCGCGGCATAATCGGTCGGGTGCCGGTGTTTGGGATCTGCCTCGGCCACCAGCTGATGGGCCTAGCCCTGGGCGGGCGCACCTATAAGCTGCCCTTTGGCCACCACGGCGTCAACCACCCGGTGCGCCACATTCCTAGCGGCCGCGTCGAGATTACCTCGCAGAACCACGGCTTTGCGGTTGACCCCGCGAGCCTGCCGCCTGAGGTCGAGGTCACGCACATCAACCTGAATGACCAGACGGTGGAGGGGTTGCGCCACACGGGGCTGGGCTGCTTTAGCGTGCAGTATCACCCTGAGGCCGGCCCCGGCCCCCACGACGCAACCTACCTCTTCCACGAGTTCACCCGGCTGATGGAGACGCGGCGGGGCTAGATCGACGATGACGGCGCAGTGAACCCGCGCAATCGCCTGAAGATTTATGGCAGTCCTATTCCAGTTGTGAAGAAGGAGTCAAGGCTTTAGCCGACCTTATCCGGCTAAAGCCTCGACTCCACGCAACAACCCCAAGAGGATTGCTATATGGCCGAGTTGCTGAGATTCTGCGCCAAGGCTGACGGCCACGTGCGCGACCCCTTCGCCGGTGTGGTGGCACCCTGCTCTCCTGCTCCCTGGAGGGTCGCAGCGCCGTCGGCAGCGACCTCTTGCTCTTCGGCTACCCCTTCGGCTTCGGCTCCAACCTTGTCCCCCAGTTCATCCTGATCTTCCGCTATCTGCCCTGAGATTTAGTCCTTGTGCCGATTAACTGGCAGCCCAGACCGCTCGGCGAGCTGTAGCAGCTCGCCGCGATCTTGCCAGAGTATAAGCAACAGGGCTGGCAGGTAGACCCCGGCCAGGATGTAGGGGCCGCTCCCCCAGAAGCTGACGTAGACTAGGCGCACGTAGAGGAAAACCGCCCAGGCGGGGATGGTCAGCACCAACATTTGGCGAAAGCTCTGCGGGATGAGCCAGATCAGGAGCTGGTCGTAGAAGAGTTGGTGCTGGATGGTGATGCTCATCAGGGATAGCAGCCGTGCCGACGGGCGACGCCAAGCGAGCAGGCTCATGAGCAGGAACGGGCCAAGCGGGCTTAACAGCGGGACAAACCCCTCGTAGCGGCCCGTCTGGCTGAGCCAGCGCCAGGGCCAACTGGGCATGATCAGCAGTGATAGCCCGATGATCGCCGCTATCCCCGCTACAGAGAACCATCGCCAACGTGATGAGAGGAGTATCGGCAGCGCGAGCGTGGGCTTGGCGACCACGACCGGTAGCAGTGCCGGGAATAGGTACGCCGCAACGAATATCGGTGACCACTGCGCCGTGTGGATCGCCATGATGTAGGATGGAGAGACAAATAGCATCAACCGCCAGTACTCGCCGCCCCGCGTGAGGCCAAAGGCCACGAGACCGCAGGCTAGACCCGTCAGCGTCGCGAGGCTCAGGCTGCCCGGCAGCAGCGCGAAGGGAAAGACCACAACTGCGGCGGTGAGCGGGTAGGGGATGATGCCTGTGCTATAGTCATACTGATACGGGTCAACGTGGCGCATCAGATCACGTGCGGCGTTGATTGCCCAAGGGATGTCGGTGAAGGTCGTGTCGATTGAGAGGTGCTTCCAGTACGAAAGCGCTGCGGATATTGTGCCGATGAAGATCGCGCCAATGATTCTGGCCCACAGCGGTGGAATCGCTGTCGGTGTGTCGGCCATGGGAATGCCTATCTGTGCGCTGATGCGGTGCCACCAACATCATAGCATCTGGCCTGTACGGCCCACCTTGGAGGATCTTTGCTCCCTATCCTCTTCCAGATTGGCGGCTGGCCCGTACCCACCCACGGCTTCTTCGTGCTGCTGGGCGTACTCGTGGCTATCGTCGTCTTCTTCTCCGAGGCCCGCCGACGCCGCATGCTCGACGAGCGCATGCTCGGGATCGTGGCCGTCACCCTGTTCTGTGGGGCCATCGGCGCGAAGCTGAGCACGCTCTGGATCTACCTGAGCGCCGCGCCCGACCCGAGTTTGCTTGGCGTGCTGATCGACGGCGGCAAGAGCATCCTCGGCGGGCTGGCTGGAGCCTACCTCGGCGCTCACCTCGCCAAGCGGCTGCTGGGCTACCGCGAGTCCACCGGCGACCTGTTCGCGCCCGCCGTCGCCCTGGGCATGGCCGTGGGCCGGGTGGGCTGTCTGCTCACCGAGCAGATTGGCACGCCGACGACGTTGCCCTGGGGCGTCACGCTCTCGGCTGACCTGGCGGCGCGCATCCCCAACTGCCCCTCCTGCGCCCCCGGCGTGCGCCTGCATCCGTCGTTCGCCTACGAGATCATCTTCCACCTGATTATGTTCGGCCTGATCTGGTGGTGGCTGCGCCCGCGTGTCTTCGTCAAGGGCGAGCTGTTCAAGATCTATCTGATCGCCTATGCCGTGTTCCGTTTCCTGGTCGAGTTTGTGCGCGGCAACGAGATCGTTTGGCAGGGACTGACCCGCTCGCAGATCTTCCTCATCCCGTCCACCGCCATACTGGTGATCTACTTCATCCGCCAGTTCTGGCGCGGGGCTTACCGGCTGCCGGTGCCACCCGTAGCGACCGAGGAGCGAGGTGCCACATGATTATAACCACATGGCTGGCGCTGCTGCTTGTGCCGGCCCTGATCATCGGGCTGATCGTCTGGGTTGGCATAACCCTCAGGGCCGCGAATCGCAACGATGGGCGGGCGGAGCATCCGCACGACCGCTACCAAGACCGCGAGCCAATGATCGTCAACACAGGGCGCGGGGTGCTGAAGGTGATCGCCATCGTAGCGGTGATAGCGCTGGCGCTGCTGGCAATCTTGTTCGGCACCTGCATAAGTGCCACTCAGTGGTAGCGATAAGGGAGAACCCACTCCATGCCCGGCATGCCCCTGCGCGGCGATAGAATCCACCGCTACGTGAGCGCCTTCTGCCCGCACTGTTACTACGAGGATCCCGAGCGGCCCCTCGACCAGGTGCGCCGCCTGGGCGGCTACCTCAGCGCCGATGAGGCTGGGCGGGTCTGGCTGCTGCGCGGCTGCCCCGACCACGGCATGGTGCGGACGCTCTACGATGAGTCGGTCGAGATCCTGACCTACCTGGAGCAGTGGACGGCCCCCACCCGCAGCCATACGCCCGACCTGGCCGGTAACTTCGACCCGGTGCCGCAGGCGTACCTGCGCGGCCTGGACGAGATGCACACCCAGCACACCTGCACGCTGCTGGAGGATATTGCGCAGGGCTGCAACCTCTGCTGCCCGAATTGCTTCGCCGCCAGTTCGCCCCAACTGCGCGGCACAGTGCCGGTCGCGGCCATCCTGGCCAATGTGGACGCGCGCATCGGGCGCGAGGGCGGGCGCATCGATGTGCTGATGCTCTCCGGCGGCGAGCCGACCATTCATCCGCAGTTGATCCGGCTGCTCGACGCGCTGATCGCGCGCCCGATTGTGCGTATTCTGATCAACACCAACGGCATCGAGATCGCTCAGAACGACGCGCTGCTGGCCTACCTGAAGCGGCACCGCAAACGGATCGAGGTCTATCTCCAGTTCGACGGCTTTCGGCTAGAAACCCACCGCTACCACCGGGGGGCCGACCTGCGCAAGATCAAGGAGCTGGCGATCACGCGGCTGATCGCGGCGGGCGTGTTTATCACCTTGACCATGACCGCGACCCTGGGCGTGAACGACGATGAGATCGGCGCGGTGATCTCATACGCCCTGGCCACGCCCTTTGTGGGCGGGGTAAGCATCCAGCCGCAGTTCGGCAGCGGGCGGGCCACGCCGATCAACCCGAGCGAGCGGCTGACCCATACCGGTACCCTGGCCCGCCTCGGCCCACAGACCGCCGGCCTGGTGAGTTGGCGCGATCTGATCGCCCTGCCATGCTCGCACCCGCACTGCTGCTCGGTGGGCTACATGCTGCGCACCGACAAGGGCGAGTGGCGCTCGCTGGCGGCCACCATCGGCCACGAGAACCTGAAGGCCAACCTGGGCCTGGTGAGCAACCGCATCGTGGATCCCGAGCTGTCGGCGCAGCTGCGCGGGCTGGTCAAGGAGTCGCTGCTGGGCTTGTTCAGCGAGCAGAGTTCGTTGAGCCACCCAGAGATCGGCGCGCTGTTCCGCAACGTCTGCGAGACCTGCGACCTCGGCATGAGTACGCTGCTGCGCCTGGCTGGTAACGCGATGATCGGGCGTCAGGATCAACTGCGCGAGCTGTTGGCCAAGCGGGTCAAGCGGATCACGATCAAGCCGTTTATGGACATCAACACGATGATCGAGGAGCGCCTGACCCAGTGCTGCGTCCACGTGGGCACCCAGGGCGCGGACGGGGTGCCGCAGTGTGCGCCCTTCTGCGCCGCGCAGGCGTGGCCGGCGATCAGCCGCCAGAAGCTCAGTGAGCAGACGAGCCAACCTGAGATCCGACTGGAGCAGATGCTGTGACGGCGCAGGTGCGCGATAGAAGGGTGCAGCTTGCGGCGATCTTCTGTCGCGCTGCTGTGCCCCAATGGAGTACCTAGATGACCAGCTACGACCCGTCCGAGGCCGCCCGCAAGGCCCGCGAGGCCCAGGCATCCAGGGCCGCCGACCCGCCACCGCCGCCGCCGCCCGCCCGTGTGAAGGATCCGCTGCCCTACTGCATCTACACCACCGTCTGCCTGATCTGCTGGGTGGCCTCGCCGTCCCTGGCGATCACCTTTTTCGCCGGGCTGGCCCTGCGCAAATACTGGCGGGCCTGGCGGGCCGGACTCAGCAAATCCGACTGCCTGCTGGGCGACCCGCGCCGGGTGATGGTCTACCTGGCCGCGCTGATGCTGGCCGGGGCCGGCTATACGATCTGGCACCTGATGAGCTGAGGGGAGAGGTGCGGAGAGGGCTTGTCCCTCTCCGCAAAAAACTCCTTTTAACCCATTTCGATGAGATCGGGCGGATCTGCCCGCCGCCGCCGGGCGCAGTACCCCGCGCCGCCCAGGCCGACCAGCAGGCCGATGTAGGCCCAGTTGGCCGGGGAGCGCAGGTACGTGTCCACGTCACGGAACGAGGGCAGCAACTGCGCCCGCAGGATCGCCGGGAGGTCGAAGAAATCGCTGTAGGGGTTGCTTCCCAGCCAGTTCGCCGCGCCGCGCGCGGTCGTGTTGTAGGTGTAGCCGTTCGGGATCAGCACCTTGGCCAGGAAGATCGCCTGTGCGAGCGCGGCCACAATCAGCAGGCCCAGCAGGAGCCGGGGCCGTGTCCGCAGGTGGCGCACGGCGGAGAGCAGCGGCAGGCACCAGAGTAGCGCTGTGGCCCAGAAGAAGCGCCCGGCGAACGAGGTGCCGCCGTACCAGTTGGTGTGCGCGGCGTGCGGCAGTATCACCGCGAGGTAGGCTAGGCCCGCGATGATTGCCAGTCGCTTGTTCTCGGCGACAAAGAAGGCCAGCCCGAAAACCCCCAGCAGGAAGAGCGGAGCCTGGACGAACAGCCCCTGCATGCGGTCGATGTGCAGCCCCAGGAAGATCATCCCGATCTGCGCGGGCGAGGCCGTTATGTCCCCCGGCTGATACGGGCCGAGCGGTATCCCGAAGGCCCATTGGTTGTAGAGTCCCAGGCCAAACAGAGAGGCGGCCAGGATCGCCAACGTGGCGACTCGGTGGCCCCGCCGACCTGTTTCCAACCTATGCCCGAGGCAGATGATTGCCGCCGGCAGGAGAAACTTGAGGTGTAGCCAGGGAAGGTAGGCCAGCAGAAGGGCGTTGATCCACGCGGCCCTCACCCCCAGCCCCTCGCGGGGAGAGGGGAGTCGATCAGCGATCAGCCAGAACATGATCAGCCCGGCGATCCTGTCGGGGTAGATCTGGCCGGCGGCGCTGACGAAGGGCTGCCCCAGCCCGATCAGCACCGCGATGGCGGTGGGCCACCTGGTACCTGGCAGGATGGCCCGCGCGGCGCGGTAGATGGCGAGCGGGGCCAGCCCAACCAGCAGCGCCAGCCACAGCTTGGCCCCCAGCACGCCGCCCAGGGCGTAGGCGGGCAGCAGCAGCAGGGGCAGTCCGACGCCGTGGATGCTGTGCCCGCCCTGCGTGTGCGTGTCGGGGGGCGCCGCGCCCCCCGGCAGCTCCCGCGCCACCGGCGTGTCGGCCCGGTAGTTGTTGATCACCTCCAGGTCGCCGTCGCGCAGCAGCGACTCGGCCACCAGCAGGTAGTGTGGCTCGTCGCCGGTGATTGGGTTCGTGCCGTGCGTGTGCCAGAACACGACGACGATCAGGGAGATCGTCATCGGCAGCAGCAGGAGCAGGGACGTGGGCCGCATCAACTTGCGCTCCGCAGCAGAAACAGATAATCTACAGCCTACATCAGCCTGAGGCAAGCAAAGGAGTACGCCCGTGTCAACCGCAGAACCCGTCATCCTGATGGATCCCTACCCGCGCCCGCTCGATCTTATCCTCAGTTCGGTCGACCGTGAGCGGCTGGGGCGGCTCGGTCGCGTGATCTGGCACGAGGGGTCGCCCGCCCCCGATGCGCTGATCGAGGCGCACTTGCCCAACGCCGTCGCGATCATCGGCCAGACGGCCATGCCGCAGGCGCGGCTCGACCGCGCGCCCAACCTGCGGCTGATCGCCAACGTCGAGAGCAACTTCCTGCCGAACCTCGACTACGAGGAGTGCCACCGTCGCAATATCTACGTGATCTCGACCGGCCCGGTCTTCGCCCAGCCCGTCGCCGAGATGGCCCTGGGGCTGGCGCTGGCCGCCGCGCGCCGGATCGTCGACGCCGATGCCGCCATCCGCCGTGGCGACGAGTCGCTCTACGGGGAGCGCGACAACTACGACTCGTTCCTGCTTAGCGGCAAGACCATCGGCCTGCTCGGCTGCGGCAACCTCGGGCGGGCGCTGCTGCCGCTGCTGCGGCCCTTCTCCAACGACATCCTTGTCCACGATCCGTGGATCCACCCGAGCGTGCTGCGCGGCATGGGCGTCAAACCGACTGACCTCGACGGCATGTTCGCGTGGTCGAATGTGTTGTTCATCCTGGCCGCGACGACCACCGAGAACCAGGGCCAGATCGGCGCACGCCACTTCGCCTCGATGGCCAGAGGCTCGGTCGTTGTGCTGATCAGCCGGGCCGGCGTGGTGAACTTCGAGGCGCTGCTGGACGCCGCCGCCGCCGGTCACATCCGTGCGGCGATCGATGTCTACCCCACCGAGCCAATTCCGGCGGGCCACCGAGTGCGCAGTACGCCGAACACCGTGCTCTCGGCCCACCGCGCCGGTAACATCCCCGAGATCTGGACCGGCATGGGCGAGATGGTTGTGGATGATCTGGAGTTGATTATGCGCGGGCTGCCGCCGCAGCGCTGCCAGCGCGCCCTGGTGGAGACGGTGGCTCGCCTGCGCAGTAAGCCGGTGGCTTGACCGCCCGCGCCAGGGCGTGTTTTGCCGCAAGATGTGACGTGGCGCAAAACCTTCAGGATGTGTGCGCTGCGACCTCGCGCAGGCGGCTGATCAGCGTCGGGAGGGCGGCGACCACCGCGTCGATGTCCTCGGCACGGTTGCCTTGGCCCAGGGAGAAGCGTACCGAGCAGGTGGCCGCATCGACGCCCAGCCCCATGGCCGTAAGCACGTGTGACGGCTCCAGCGAGCCGCTGCTGCACGCGCTGCCGCTGCTGGCGCAGATGCCGTGCTGGTCGAGCAGCAGCAGCACGCTCTCGCTCTCGGCAAAGGCGAAACCCAAGTTGGCGTTGTTCGGCAGGCGTAGCTCGCGATCCCCGTTCAGCCAACTCTGTGGGACGTGATCCAGCAGTCCGTCGATCAGCCGGTCGCGCAGGCCATGCAGCCGGGCCGCGTAGGTTGGGCGGCGCTCCTCGGCCATGGTCAGCGCCGTGGCCAGACCCACGATGCCGGGGACATTCTCGGTGCCGGCGCGGCGGCGGCGCTCCTGGCCGCCGCCGTTGATCTGCGGCGTCAGGGGCGTGCCGTGCCGCGCGTAGAGCAGCCCAACCCCCTTCGGCCCGTAGAATTTGTGGGCGGTCAGGGTCATTAGATCCACGCCGAGCGCGTCCACATCGAGCGGCAGCATCCCCGCCGCCTGCACCGCGTCCGTGTGCAGGGGCACCCCGCGCTCGCGGCAGATCGCCCCGAGCGCGGCGATTGGCTGCACGGTGCCCACCTCGTTGTTCGCGTACATCACCGACACCAGGGCCGTGTCCGGGCGCATAGCTGCCCGCAGATCGTCCGGCCGCACTAGGCCAGCCCGATCCACCGGGAGCAGCGTGACCGTGAAGCCGATCTGCTCCAGGTACGCGGCGGCGTTCCGCACCGCGTCGTGTTCGATCACGCTGATGATGATATGACTACCCTTGCCGCGCTGCCGCTGGGCCAGGGCCACGCCCTTGATGGCGAGGTTGTCGCTCTCGCTGCCGCCCCCGGTGAAGATGATCTCTTTGCGGGTACACCCCAGCACCAGCGCCACCGCCTCGCGGGCGTCGTCGAGCGCGTGCAAGGCCGCCCGGCCGAGTTGGTGGATGCTCGATGGGTTCCCTGGCTGCTCGCTTAGGTACGGCAGCATCGCCGCCAGCACCCGTGGGTCGAGCGGCGTCGTCGCCGCGTGATCCAGGTAGATGATCCGGTCGCTCATGGGGCGGGCTCCATGCCTAGCCGATAGGGGACGTTTGCTCAAGTATAGCATACTCTCCGCGCCCCCAGCCCCACAGATCGGAACGTAAGTTCGTCTGCGCGGCCTCAGGCATGCCGCGCAGACGGTCGTCGTCACCCGCAGCCGAGGGCTTCAGCCCCACGGCGGGCGGTGCCGGACCGCGTGACATATGCGGTAGTGCGAAAAGAGTTTCTTCTCGGGAGCCTGCGGCCCCCAAACCCCCGCCAGGAATAGCGATGTTAGCAACTCCAACGGTCGTACGATCGGCTATTACTACAGTTGTAGTCTTCCCGGCGGGGAGGCTCGGAGGGGCGAAGCCCCTCCGAAAGAAAAGAAAAGGATTTTTTTCGGGAGCCTGCGGCCCCCAAACCCCCGCCAGGAATGGCGATGTTAGCAACTCCAACGGTCGTACGATCGGCTATCGGCTATCGGCTATCGGCTATGTTCACGTTAGCGCCACTACCGTTACCGTGCTGCCCGCCCAGCGGTGGCCCAGCAGCGCGGTGGCCTGCTCGACCGGCACGGGCGGGCTGAACAGATGGCCCTGCACCGCGTCGCAGGCGTATTTGGTGAGGAATGCCTGCTGATCGCAATTCTCGACGCCCTCGGCAACCACGGTTAGGCCCAGGATATGGCCAATCGCAATGATCGCGCTGGTGATCGCCGCCGCATCCGTATTCTCGATTACGTCGCTCACAAACGAGCGGTCGATCTTGACAATGTCGGCGGGCAGGCGCTTCAGATAGGCCAGCGACGAGTAGTTGGTGCCAAAGTCATCAATGGCGATATGCAGTCCCATCTCGCTCAACTGCGTAAGGGTTTCCACCGTGCGCTCCATATCGGCCATGATTGCGCTCTCGGTGAGTTCCAGATGCACCGCCTGCGGCGGCACCCCCGTCTCCATCAGGATCTCGCGGATCTGCTCCACCAGACGGTTATTCTGGAAGTTGCGCGCCGATAGGTTGACCGCGACCGTGAGGTCGGGGTACCCCGTCTGGCGCCAGTTGTGGACATCGACGCAGGCGGCGCGCAGCATCCACATGTCGATCTGCTGGATCATGTCGGTCTCCTCCGCCAGCGGGATGAAGTCGCACGGCGCGACAATGCCGCGCTCGCTGTTCTGCCAGCGGACGAGCGACTCGAAGCCGATAATCATCCCGTCGGCCAGGCTGATGATGGGCTGGTAGTATGCTCGTAGCTCGTGGCGCTCAATGGCGTGTCGCAGATCGGACTCGAGGCGCAGGAGTTCAATGCTCTGCTGGTGCATGGCGTCGTCGAAGATCACATGGCGGGTGCCGCCGCTGGTCTTGGCCCGGTACATGGCGGTATCGGCCTCGCGCAGCAGATCCTCGGCGTGTGCATAGGTGCCGCTGATCATGGCGATGCCGATGCTCGCCCGCAGGGTCATCTCCACCCCGAGTACATCGAAGGGCACGGCCAGTTCCTGCTTGATGCGTTCAGCGATCTGATGAATCTCGCCGGGCTTGCTGAGCCCCCTCAGCAGGATGGCGAACTCGTCGCCCCCCAGGCGGGCCAGTTTGTCGCCCCCGCGCACGGAGGCTCGCAGGCGCTGGGCGGTAACGGTGAGCACATAGTCGCCCGCCGCATGGCCCAGGCTGTCGTTTACGATCTTGAAGCGGTCGAGATCGAGAAAGAGTACCGCCGAGTTGGGGATGGTGCCTATCTGCGCACGAGCGATGGCCAGCTCAAGCTGCTCGCTGAAGTCAGTGCGGTTCGGCAGGCCGGTCAGCGCGTCGTGGGTGGCCTGATGCCGCAGCTGCTCCTCGATCCGCCCGCGAGCCAGCAGGCTCTCGCTAAACAGGTTGAACCAGCGGCTTAGCTCGGCGATCTCATCCCGCCCGTGTATCGTCAGCGGCACCTGCCAGCCGGGCGTGTTGTGCTGGTACATCTGGAAGCGCTGGGTCAGGTGGCGCAGCGGGGTCACGACCGTGTGGGAGGTGATCGTGGCGGCGATCCCGACGATGGTGAAGGCTGCCAGCAAGGCCAGGAACACCACCGACCCGATGGTTGATGCGCGGGCGGTGAGCGTACTCGTGGGGATGAGGGTGATCACCGACCAGCCCCACTTGTTTAGGCGAACGTAGCTGACCAGCATCTCCTGGCCGTTGATCGTCGTGATCAGGGTGCCGCGCGCGTCTTTTAGCATGCCCAGGATGCTGCTGTTCAGCGGGGCCGCGATCATCTGCGTGTCGGGGTGAAAGACGATCCGGCCATCGGCGTCGACCACGATCAGTGACGCCCCCACGCCGGGGTCGATACGGCTGAAGTGCTTGTAGAGGTAGCCGATGTCGTAGTTCACCAGGAGTGCGGCGGCCGGTCGGGTCTGCGTCGTGCCCCGGTCCGTCACCGAGAGCAGGCGGGCGACGGTGACGACTTGGTTGGTGTTCGATGCCTTGTTGACATTTTGCTCAACGCCCGCCCATGTCTCGGCCGGCCCCAGGGCGCGGGTGCGCAGCATCAGGCGGTCGCGCACATCAGTGCGGATGTTTGATACATTGAGGGTGTCGCCGACGTGGTAGTGGCTGCCGCCGAGCGTGAAGATATCGAGCGAGACCAGCCCGCTCAGGTTGGCGTAGCCATCGAGGATATAGCCGATGCGGGCCTGGGTGGCCAGCCGCGTAAAGTTATCATTGGGTGCCGGCTCGGAGGCGAGCGCCTGGATAATCGCCTCGACACTTGAGATGTTGGTTATCACACTCTCGATCTGCTCAAGGTGCAGATCGAGGTACTCCCGCTGCTGCTCGACAAGCTCGGTGGCATAGCGCTTCGACTCGTCCTGGATGATGCCGCGCGATACCTCGTACGCCGAGACGCCGACGATCAGCACAGGGATGACGCTTGCCAACAGCAGGAAGATAATGAACTTCTGGGTCAGGCTAATGGAGAACCGCATGAGGGTCTTAGGCATGGTTGGTTCAATCCAACGTTACAGTCTGCGACGTTCGCCTGGGCGGCTGAATCCGCCACTACAAACGGTAAACCTGAAACCTGGCACCTGAAACCTGGCCTCAGGCATTGGTGCAGAATCGGTACAGCGAGCTTAATCGTCCTAACCCGGACACGAGGAGGCGCTGAGGCGATACAAGTACGTCCTTGCTTTCTCGCCTCCTCGCCTCCTCGTTTAACGGTAAAGCTGGATTGAACTAGCGCCTTATGGCGCTGCGGTCACGAGCGCGATGGGGATCATCGTCTCGGCCGGCAGCTTTGTGCCGGCGAGCATCTGGGCGGCGTACTGCACTCCGAGGTAGCCCTGACGTGCGGCCTGCTGGTCGACCGTGGCGACCATGCGCCCGTCTTTCACCGCCGCCCGCGCCTCGGGGAGCGCGTCGAATCCGGCGACGAGGATGTCCTTACGACCAGCCTCCGCCAGGTACTGGATCGTGCCAAGGGCCATCATGTCGTTCGCGCAGAAGATCGCGCCGACACGCGGGTGCGCCTTGAGCAGCGCCTTGGTCACATCAAATGCCTCGTCGATCTTCCAGTGCGCGGTCTCGACGGCGACGACCGCAATCTTCGGGTTCTCGGCGAATGCCTTTGTGGCACCGGTTGTGCGGTCAATCGCGTTCTGCGCCGTGGGGATGCCCTCTAGGATCAGCGCCTCGGTTGGAACCGTGATCGTATGGCTGAGGTAACTGGCGGCATGGTAGGCCCCATCGACATTATCGACGCTGATGAAGGGCACGCCCACCAGGCCCAGTTCGTGGGCGAGGGTCGGATCGAGCCGGTTATCGACATTGACAATCACGATTCCGGCCTGCTGGGCACGCCGCAGCACCGGCACCAGGCTTGTCGAGTCGCCGGGGGCAACGACGATTGCCGCGACATGATCGACGATCAGGCGCTCGATGATTGCGATCTGCTGGTCGATCGAGGTCTCCTGCGCAGCGGTCTTGACGATCAGGATGATGCCGAGCTCGGCCTCGGCCTGACGGGCACCGCGCTCCATCTCGGCGAAGAAGGGGTTCGTCAGAGTCTTCATCACCAGGGCGATTCGTGGCGATTGCACCGCGCTGGTGGCCGGCGCACTGGTGACGCCGGAGTCGACGAGGGGCACGCCTGGGCTGGTACCCTGGCTACAGCCGCCGGTCGTCATGGCGAGGAATAGCAGAAACACAATAGTGGCCAAGGTGGATGTCGAGCGCCGACGTACGTAGAGATCTGAATGTGCTGCCACGGATCGCTCCTGTTGGTAGGGGGCCATTTGGGTGTTATTAATTTTACCACAAGCGCATATATATTACCACGTACAGCAATACCTTCGCCAATTATCCGGTGAGCCGGTCAACGGGGAGCCGATGGATACGCCCAAGCCCCGTGACCTGCGCCAGAAGCCGACGCAATAAACCTGGCTCTGGTTTTTCCGGAAGGAGTTTAATCACTTCCTCGGCATAGGAACGCCCTCGGTAGTGCGCCTTGAGATCCAACACGCTGCGGTTTGGGTCGGTGTCCCGTCGATCCCGCATGAGGCGACGACTCAGGTTCACCATGAAGAAGGCCAGGTTCATGGCGTTCGTGACGGCGGCTTCTTTGATGACCATGAAGTCCTCCAAGCCCCAGTATTGCTTGGCATCGCGGAACACGAATTCGATCTGGAACCGCAATTGGTAGTCGTCACGAAGCACATCCCAGGCCAGTGTACAATCCGTACTGAAGAGGTAGATATGGGCCTGCTTCCCCGTCGTCAGATGCCGCTTGGTGATCGCCACCAGGTTCAGCGGTTGGTCAAACGTCGCATGCCGGGCCTCAATCTGATAGATCCGCGTCTCAACGGCATCCTCCACAGTGGTCTGTTTCAGGAAGTGTTCCGGGATGGCGGTCGGGTCGATCCGTTCGCCGGAGATCCGACGCGGACCACGTCCGGCGTAGGGGCCGTCATACGGATAGTACAGGGCGGAATCGCTCCGCAATTTGGAGATCAGGTGCAAGCCCATCCGACGGGCCATGAGGGCCGCATTGTGGTTCCCAAAATGTCCATCAAGCACCAGATAGGTCACGGTGACGTACGAGCGGATGCGGGCCAAGAGACCCTGGATCATCGCACTGATGCGGGTATGTTCGGCGTTCAGCGGCGCATCGGCCTTGGCCTGCGTGCTGCTGCCCTTCGGACGCCCTGGCTTCCGCTTGGCGGGAGCCGGGCGTGGGGTGGGTGCCAAGACCGGCTCCCGCACCACCTGCTCCATCGCGACGGGGAACGCCTGCCGGTCGCGCCGACTGACCAGGGCGAGCGCGAACAGCGAGACCCCTGGCACGGGTTTCCCCGCAATGCTGGAGAAGAACCGATCCACCCCATACGTCTCCGTACCCGCTTTGGTCGTGACACATTCATCGCCGATCAGCAGCACGTCCTCACCCGGGGTGAGCAGATGGGTACGCACGAAGCACCAGAGGATCGCTGCCCACGGCAAGGTGGTGTGAAAGAAGCGCTGCATGGTGCGATAGCTCCCTCCGATTCCTGTCCAGCGCGAGAGTCCCACCATGGTCACGCGCCCCGTCATGGACAGCATCGCCAGCGCAATCCGGCCCAATTGGCGAACCGTCGTCTTCGTCATCTCGCCGGACAGGCAGTGGAGCAGTGGTAGAATGGTTTCCATGGCTTTTGTGGTTCTTCCGTTGTTTGGGTTTGAACA
>CAISPW010000276.1 GCA_903887465.1 uncultured Oscillochloris sp.
CAGACCGCGCTTTTTGTTGGTTTTTGGCGGCTTTGCCGCCAAAAACCAACAAAAAAAGATCTTTCGGGGGTGGCTTTGCCACCCCCAAACCCCCGCCGGAGGCGACTTTGCTCATGCCCTGGGCGCTCAGCCGGATCGCGTGCCTTTTGTGGTAGTGCCCGTTTAGAATTGCTCGCGCGGTGGAAGCCGTCAGCCTATCAGGAGTGGCTCGGGCAGAGCGCTCTAGCGCTGAATCAGTGGCAGATATAGCTTCTCGGTCAGCTGGGACGCCAGCAGGGTGAAGGGCGCGTTGCTCTCATCATAGACCGCAGGGGCGAGGACGCTAGCGACGCGGATGGTGTAGCCCGCCCCTGGCGGCAGCGCCAGGCCCGGAACCCAGAGGTATTCGCCGTCGCTGGGCGCATTGTCGGCGAGCATCGCCGTGTAGACTCCATTGTGATACAGGTCAATGTTCACATTGCCGCCAAAGTTGTCGGCCCACGTCACCGGATGCACGCGCAGGACGTCCCACTGCTCGCCGCTGTTGGGGCTGCTCAAGGCGAGGGTTGGCGGCGCGTTGAGATTGAAGAAGGTCGTATAGATCTGCTCGTTGTAGGTGGCCGTGACACGCCAGGTGCCCGCAGGCTCGCTGGCGGAGAAGCTCGCCGCCCAGCCATTACTCCACACGGGGTGGAACGCGCTGCTGCCGGGGGCGTACTGCGACGACAGGAACAGACTCCCGTCGGGGCGGTAGATGTTGAGCTGCGTGGCGAGCGTCCCCTGGTAATCGCGGTAGTAGGTGTAGAAATAAATCGTGCGCGGCGTGGTGAAGCTATCCTGGAGGTTGGTGATGGTGGGCAGGCAGGGATCGGGTGCGCTCGGCGGGGATGCGTGGGTGGACAATCTGGACACCGCCGACTCAACATAGGGGCGCTGGCTGGCCCACAATGACTCCGGCTGGCTGGCTGGCCCGGCGTACGGGTCGATGAACTCTGCATTTGAGAAGTTGCCGAACCGCACCTCAAAATGCAGGTGCGGCCCGCTGGAGTTGCCCGAGCTGCCCACCGTGCCCAGATACTCGCCCTGGGCCACCGTTTGGCCGATCTGCTTGCGGGTAAGCGAGTTGTAGCGCATGTGGCCGTAGATCGTCATCCGGCCATCGGCGTGTACCAGCGCCACATAGTTCCAGGGGTCGCTGCTGGCAGTATTGCAGTTGTGGTCGGTGGGATCGACATTTGCCATAGCCACAATGGTGCCTGCGGCGGCCGCGATTACCTGCACCTCGCCAGCGTCCATCTTGTTCCAGCCAAAGGGGTTAAGCGCGATATCCGTGCCGCGATGCCCATCATAGGTGCGCGTGCCGCCATTGTAGTCCAGCACTTGTCCGCTGGCGGGGTTGTGGTCAACAAAGGCTGAGATATTAAATCCGGCATCATCCGCCAGCCCTGGGATCACACGTAGCGGCCAGTTCAGGGGCACGATCTGCGCGGTCGTCAGCGCGGCGAGGACTCCCGCGCCGCGCAGCACGGTGAGGTTATGCTGGATCTCAGCCCACATCGCCTGCGCTTGCGCCGGAGCAATCTCGTCGCGGGGTGGCTCAACCCGCGCGCGGTCGGGCGCGGCTGGCGGTGGCGTGGGGGGCGGCGCGGATGATGCGGACGTCGCCCCGGCGAGCAGCGCCAGGGCGACGATGGCGCAGAGGGCGCAGAGCGTGATGAAGGGGCGGCGGAACGTGGGCATGTGATCCCCCTGGTCGTGCGTGGCGGTCGTGCGATAGCGAGCCACGTGCTACACTACCGACGCCCGTGGATATCATATACCCGTGCCACTACCACTCAGGAGGATAACGCAATGCAGTGTGCCACCTGTGATGCCACCATCCCCAGCGACGCCCGCTTCTGTATCATCTGCGGTGCCCCGGTCGCCCTGGCGACAACCGGCAGAACCCAGCGCATGGCGGCGGTGCCCGCCATCGCCCTCGACCCGGCCATGGTCACGTCGGCGTTTGCGCTGCCGGGCTTCCGGATCGTGCGCTCGCTGGGCATTGTACGCGGGCTGACGGTGCGCTCGGCCAGCCTCGGCGGACAGATCGCGGCGGGGTTCAAGTCCCTCGTCGGCGGGAACATCCGCACGATGATGAATGTCTGCGAGCATGCCCGCACCGATGCCTACCTGATGACCCTAGAGCATGCCGCACAGCTCGGGGCGAACGCGATCATCAGCTTTGGCTACGACACGACCGAGATCGCCCAGGGCATGACCGAGGTGCTGGCCTACGGCACGGCGGTGATCGTCGAGCCGGCGGGCGTGACCTCAGCGGCGCGGGGTTGACCGGGGCGGGGCGGATGTCCGCTACTTCGCCCCCCGGAGCTGCGTGGTCTCGCCCGTTTTAGCCGGAGAGCGGCGCTTGCTGCCCAACACCAGGAGGCGGTAGGCGGTCAGGAAGAGTACGCTGCCGCCGGTGAACCAGTAGAACACCTTGATCCCGATCTGCCCGCTATCGCTGCCGCTCCAGATCCCGTGGGCCAAGGTCAGGCCAAACATCACAAAGCTGATGAAATGAATGATCCGCCAGGCGAAGCGACCGATCAACCCCTTCACGTAGAAGCTCAAGCCGACGATTACCATCAGGTAGAGGCCCACCTGGCCCAGGCCAACCCAAGTTGGGTTATAGCCCTTGTAGGCGAAGGGGACGAGAACCTGCCGCACGTCAGCCTTGATATAGTGGTCGCCCATCAGGATCAGCGCGTGAAAGAGGGCGAAGGTCAGGCCGAGCAGGCTGGCGTGCTGATGTAGGTCGAAGGCGGCGGGGCCACCCGGCCAGGCCCGGGCCACGCGGCTGGTCATGAGCAGGCCGAAGACCATCGAGAGCCAGAGCAGGCCATAGGCCACCATTGCGCTGCTGCGCGAGAGATACCAAAACGCCTTGGGGTCGGCACCGATGAGCGAGGCGCTCAGGCCGGGCAGCCAGGTGGGCAGGGCCACGACGGCGGCGAAGACGCCGGCGCTGACGGCAAACAGGGTAAGCAGCAGGGTGTGGAGGGGCATGGCCGGCAGGCTATCTAGGTAGTCGTCGGCGGGGACGGGCGCCCGGATCGCCGCCGGGGCAGGGGACTGACCGGCGGCCTTTGCGGCGCGGGCGGCGGGCGGGCGGGCGGATTTCTCGTCGCTCGCGGCGGCGGCGGGGCTGGCGGGTGCGGCGCTCGCGGCACTCGCGGCGGGGGCGGCACTCGCGGCGGGGACAGCGGCCAGGCGGGCGGATTTCTCGTCGCTCATAGTCGTGTTCCTCACTAGGTAACGCGGTAAACCTTACGGCTAGGTTCACCACCGTAGCTGTGGGGGGATATTTTTTCGGGGAGGGCCAAGCCCTCCCCGAAGCCCTCCCACCAGACATCCCGCATCAAAAACATCGCGTCACACGTCCCCGCAAGACAATACTCCGAGACTACCTCGATGAGCTCGTGTTGGTCACGGGCTGGGAGGGCTGGGAGGGCTGGGACGAATGGGCGGGCTTGGCGGGCGGCGGCGGGGGCGGCGCGGCGGGCCGCGCGGTCGGCGCGGGCGGCGGAGATCGGAAGAGCGTCGTGTAGGG
>CAISPW010000277.1 GCA_903887465.1 uncultured Oscillochloris sp.
GATCTGGCTGGGCGCGCAGCGCCCAGCCCATCGCTTCGGCCCTACGTGGGCCTATATATGAACATCTTAACTGTCGATGGCCTCTCGAAAACCTTCACCATCCACGCGATCAACCGCGCGGTGCCCGCCTTCACCAACGTCTCCTTTCGGCTGCGGCCGGGCGAACTGCTGGTGGCCCGTGGTGCCAACGGCGTCGGTAAATCCTCGCTGCTGCGCTGTCTCTACCGCACCTATCTGCCCAGCGCGGGCCGCGCAATCTACCGGACGCAGCGCGACGTGGTGGATCTGGCTCGCGCCGCCGAGGTGGACATCGCCCTGCTGCGGCGCAGCGAGATCGGCTATGTCTCGCAGTTCCTGCGCCCGCGCCCACGGGTGAGCGCGATCGAACTGGTGATGGAGCCGCTGCTGCTCGCCGGGGTTCCGGTCGACGAGGCTCGCGCGCGGGCGGGCGACTGGCTGGGTCGGCTCGGCCTGAAGGCGGCGATCTGGCCGGCCTACCCGAGTACCTTCTCGGGCGGTGAGCAGCAGAAGATTAACTTGGCCCGCGCGCTGATCGCCCCGCGCCGCCTGCTGCTGCTCGATGAGCCAAATGCCGCGCTCGACCCCGACGCTCGCGCGGCCCTGCGCGAGCGGCTGGCCGCCCTCAAGGCCGAGGGCGTGGCGATGATCGGCGTCTTCCACCATAGCGAGGATGTGCGCGATCTGGTGGACTCCGAGGTGGTGCTGGAGTCTGTGGCTGTGTAGGGCGCAGCAGCGGCGGGGGATGGACGTAGCGCGCTGCGTCCATCCCCCGCCGCTGCTGCGCCCACCTGAGGAAATAATATGCTGCTGACACATCTGAAGATCGTGCTGCCGGATGCGGTGATCGTGGGCGGCTCCCTGCTACTGGAATCGGGGCAGATCGCCGGGGTGTATGCGGGCGACGCCCCCAGTTACAGCGGCCGGACGGTCAACGGGGCCGGGCTCACCGCCATCCCCGGCATCATCGACCTGCACGGCGACATGCTGGAGCGCGAGATCGAGCCACGCCCCGGCACCTTCTTCCCCGTGGACATGGCCGTCCACGAGCTTGATAAGCGCTTGGCCGCCGCCGGCGTCACCACCGCCTACGCCGCCCTCTCCTTCTGGGACGTGGATCGACCGGAGAGCGTGCGCGGCGAAGCGATGGTGCAGCAGATCATCCGCGACCTGGGCCGCCTGCGCCC
Organism: uncultured Oscillochloris sp.; assembly: GCA_903887465.1. GTDB lineage: Bacteria > Chloroflexota > Chloroflexia > Chloroflexales > Chloroflexaceae > Oscillochloris. Next base: position 1,206 of record CAISPW010000277.1, read on the forward strand.
CACCCTGCTCACCGACCTGCGCATCCACGCCCGCTTCGAGGTCTCGACGCCCAAGGTGGCCCCGCTGCTGGCCGAGTTGATTGCGGCCGGCCAGATCCAGATGCTCTCGCTGATGGATCACACGCCCGGCCAGGGTCAGTACCGCAACATCGAACACTACATCGGATTCATCTCCAAGTGGCGGCAGGTTGACCCCAGCCACGTCGAGGAGGAAGTGCGCGCGCGCCTGGCCCGTTCCGGCGATCTGATGGAGCGCTGGGCGATTGCCCGTGACATTGCCGCCCTGGCCCGTGATATGGGCCTGCCGATCTCCTCGCACGACGACGATACCCTAGAGAAGGTTGATCTCGTGGCCAGCATGGGCGCGACGATCAGCGAGTTCCCGGTGACGCTGGAGGCTGCCGAGGAGGCCCGCAGGCGCGGCATGTACATCATCATGGGCGCGCCGAACGCGCTGCGCGGCGGATCGCACTCGGGCAACATCAGCGCCCGCGAGGCCATCGATGCCGGTGTGGTGGACGCCCTGGCCGCCGACTATCACCCGGCCACGCTGGTGCAGGCGGCCTTCGGCCTCGCCGCCGCCGGGGTGCTGAGCCTGCCCGCCGCCGTGGCCCTGGTGAGCGCCGGCCCGGCTGCCGCCCTCGGGCTGGACGACCGGGGCGGGATCGCCGAGGGTCTCAGCGCCGATCTGGCCCTGGTGGAGGACGGCCCGCGCCCACGGGTGCGCGCCACCATCCGCGCCGGCGTGCCAATCTACTGGGACGCCGCGATGGCCGGGCGGTGAGGCTGCGCCAGAGCCTTGGGGGCCGCAGGCTCCCGATAATGATTATATTTTTGGTTAAAATTGCCAGCAAAGCTGGCAATTTTAACCAAAAATATGCAGGTTTTTAGGGCAATAGCCCTAAATTTGATGCGTATGGGGCTGTGCCCCCGCACCCCCACCGGGAGGTGACTGTTATGCAGCAGAAGACGGTCCTCGGCCCTGCGCCGAGCGTCCACCCCACGGCAAACATTGTGGATTGCCGCGTCGGCGGGTGGACGGAGATCGGCCCGCATACCCACATGGCCGAGAGCGACTTCGGCGACTATAGCTACTGCGCCGGCGACAACCAGATCATCTACACGAGCATCGGCAAGTTCTGCTCGATCGCTTCGCATGTGCGGATCAACCCCGGCAACCACCCGATGGGCCGCGTCACCCAGCACCACATGACCTACCGGCGTGCGCAGTTTGGATTCGGCCCCGACGATGCGGCATTCTTCGACTGGCGTCGCGCCCACCGCTGCACGATTGGCCACGATGTCTGGATCGGCCACGGGGCGATCATCATGCCGGGGGTAAGCATCGGCACCGGCGCGGTGATCGGCTCTGGTGCCGTGGTGACCCACGACGTGCCGCCCTACACCATTGCCGTAGGTGTGCCGGCCCGCCCTCAGCACCTACGCTTCAGCGCGGAGGTGGTCGCCAAACTGCTCCAGATCGCTTGGTGGGACTGGGATCGCGCCACCCTGGAGGCGCGCTTCGCCGACCTGCTCGATGTCGAGGGGTTTGTGCAGAAGTACGGCTAGCTAAACCCCCAGGCCGGTTGCAACGTCGCCTCTGGCGGGGGTTTAGGGGTAGATTCGCCACCCTCGAACGATCTTTATTTTGGGCAATACCGCAAAAGACGTTCATGCGCGGGGCGCACACCGCCGCGATGAACATGGTCGCTGATGCCCGGCTATCGGCTATCGGCTATCGGCTATCGGCTATTTTCACATCAGTCGCCCGGTCAGGCTGAGCGCCCGGCCCGTAAACGGGCGGGCTAGGGTGACGACGGCCGCTGAAGCGGCCTCAGACAGGCCGCTTCA
>CAISPW010000278.1 GCA_903887465.1 uncultured Oscillochloris sp.
CGTAGACGAGGTGATGGAGGGTGTTCTTGTTGGTGATCCCTTCGTCCCACGCCACCTGCGCACAGTACGACGCCGCCTGGTTAAAGGCAACTTGGGTCGCCCGCAAGGTGGCGTCATCTGCGGTATCCACAGACAACTTACCGCATACGGTTCGGGTGGAGACGGTTTCATTCATAAGGCAAGTATACCACAATCCGCACGCCTATTCACGTGTCAAACACTCCATCCTCACATGCCAGCAGATCGCATGCGCGATACCGTGGTTGCCCCGCGCCGCTGCAAGCGGCACGGAGGCGAACAGTTACCAGGGATAGAGGCCGCACAAGCCTCATTCCTCCCGCCCGTAAACGGACGGGTTTCCTGAGGCTACTTCGATGAAAGGGAACCTGCATGCACCCGCTCCTCGACACGCCCGTGACCGGTGCCGCCCTGTTCCACCAGTTATGGTCGCCAGGGTGAGCGGGATGAGCGCGAAGCCTGGGGCGCGACTGGGGATGGCGGCGCAATCGTGCGCGCCCACGCTGCGGCGCACGACCACAGCTTCACCGTGCCGTCGAAGGATGCGGAGGCCAGCGTGGCCCCGTCGGGGCTAAAGGCTACCCCGCGCCGATCCCGACGACGACGTTGTTGAGGGCGGCCAGCACCTGTGGAGCCTGCCCGCGCCGCACCTGACACGCATCCTCGCGCAGGGTCACATCGCGCCGATGGTACACACCATGCTCGATGCCCCATTCCGTACGCGCAATCTCCCGCAGGCGTTTCGCTGAGGCGTGCTGGGGCGGCAAGCTGGTGATGCCGTAGCGCACCTCCACCGTCGTCGTGCCCTGTTCCGTGACCCGCCGTTCGAGCCGAAAGACCTGGTCGAGATACGGCCAGTTGGCGTAGTCATGCAGCATCCGGCTCACCATGATCGTGCGCTCCTCCAGGCGCCCATGCCCTTTCTCCACCGTCGTCGCCGTCGTGAAGTCGGTGCCGGGGTGGGTCGTCGGTTACTGATATTCGATTATATCCGCAAACAGGTGTGTGTCTTTCAGGCATCTCCCGGACTTTGCGCATGCCCTGCCAGGTCGCCGGGCATGGTTGACAATCAAAAACATTCGTGCTAAACTGGAGCGAATAGGATGGCTTCAGGGAGGGCGATACACTCCCTGGCCCTCCCACAGGGATAACATATGGGACTAGATCTGACCGCTCTAGGCCGACAGGTGCGCCAGATGAGCGGCGCGGCGGCCATGAGCGTGGCCAACACGACCGAGCGCACGTCACGCGCTGTGACGCGCTACCGCGCGGCCACTGGCGAGGAGCAGCGCTGGGCCGCCGCCGCCGACCTGAGCCGCGAGACGGCCAGTTGGCTCCTGGCCCGCCCGGCCGAGCCGCTTGATACCGCGCGCGACCTGCCCGAGCGCCCGGCGAGCTACGCCCTGGTGGCCAGCGATGGCTCGCAGATCGACCTTGACCGCCACGGCAGCGCTTCCTGCTACCTGATCAATATCGGCAGGGTCTTCCTGCGCTACGGCGAGCGCCCCACCGCTCGGCTCAGCTCCGAGCCGGCGCTCTACTACCGTGAGGAAGATCTGTACCTGACCGACGGTGCGCGCCGGGTGGCCATCGAGGGCAACTACCTCAGCGCCCGCCGTGATGTGGACGAGGGCGTGGCGTTGGTCGGCCTAGCCGATGAGTTTCTGTCCGATGGTCCGCCCTGCATGGCGCTCCAGGATGGCACGCTGATCCGCTGGGCGTTGGCCAGCGCCGAGCGTTTTGTGCAGGAATACTTTCTGAGCCGCTATCTGGCCTACCTCGACGCCATGCACGAGCGGGGCGTCCCGGTGGCATCCTATATCAGTCGGCCGCGCTCGCCCGAGGTGGTGGGCACCATCCGCCTGATGCTCTGCCCTGATGTGGACGTGGCCGCCGGTAAGGGGGCGCGGTGCGATGAGTGCAGCGATGTGGCCGACGACCGTGAGCCTTCCTGCGCCATCTGCCAGGGTTTGGTGGATACTGATGTACTCGCTGGGCAACTGGCCGAGGGCCAGCGCGGCCC
>CAISPW010000279.1 GCA_903887465.1 uncultured Oscillochloris sp.
CGCCCAGCCCATCGCTTCGGCCCTACTACAATTTCGCGTGTACCAACTGCTGCGTATACGGGTGCTGCGGGTCGTCGAGTACCTGGTCGGCCAGGCCGTGTTCGATCACGTGGCCGCCGCGCATCACCAGCACCCGGTCGGCCAGGGTACGGATCACGCCGAGGTCGTGCGAGACGACGACGGTGGTGATGTGGCGTTCGCGGCGCAGGCGCAGCAGGGTATCGAGGACGAGCGCCTGGATGGAGACATCGAGGCCGGTGGTTGGCTCGTCGAGCAGGAGCAGGGCCGGGCGCATGGCGATGGCCTTGGCCAGCTGGACGCGCTGCTGCATGCCGCCCGAGAGTACCCGTGGCGGGTCGTCGAGCCGGTCGAGCGGGAACTCCGACTCGGCGAGGGACTCGCGGGCGGCCGCGCGCAGGCTGGTGAAGCTGCGCTCGCCGGCCATGATCAGTCGCTCGGCCACGTTGCCCCCGCTGCTGGCGCGCATGCGCAGGCCCATGTGCGGCTGCTGGTAGACGATGCCGATCTGCGTCACCCGCAACTCGCGCCGCTGGTAGCGATCCAGCCCCAGCAGGTTCTGGCCCGCGTAGGCCGTCAGATCCAGCCGGTAGTCGCCCGCGTCGGCGGGCTCCTCCAGATTCAGCATCCGCAGCACCGTGCTCTTGCCCGACCCCGACTCGCCCACGATGCCCAGCGTTTCGCCGGGGTAGACCTCCAGATCCACGCCGGATACCGCCGTCACCCGCCCGTACGTTTTCCGCAGCCCCCACGCCGTCAGCAGCGGGCGGGCTGCGGTGAGGCGCGGCGGGTCAAAATATGTCGGTGTCATATCCCTATCCCGTAAGGGCGTAGCAGTCGCGTCATCGCACAGCGATGACGTGACTGCTACGCCCCTACCTTAATCACCCCCGGCAGAAAGAATCGCCCCGTGTCGTCGTAGTAGGTCGGGCCGATGTCAGACGGTTCGCCGTGCGCCGTTTTGAGCAGCTTCTCCACATAGCCGGTGTCGGAGATGCGGAAGTGCGATTCGCCGCCGGGCTGGGGCAGTTCGTCCATATATTTCTGGCCGGCCCCGGTGAGCGTGCAGACCCGCCCGGTCTGGTCTTCGACCTGGAAGAAGACATCGCTAAACTCAATCGGGCGCACGTCGGTGTAGGGTGGCACCGCGTAGATCCGCTTCTCGCGCCCGGCCGAGAGGATGGTCAGGTGGGCAGACTGATGCAGGGCCGGGGTATCCCAGCGCGGGATGGGGCTAGGGCTCATCAGGTAGCGCCGGTTCACGATGACCGGGTAGCTGGCCCCCTGCATAAAGCGCCCGAAGCGCACCAGTTGCTCGTAAAGGCTCAACCACATCTGGGCATAATCAGCGTCGGCGTGCATCTCGCGGGCCTGCGAGCTGTCGGGCTGCACCGCGCGCAGCGGCTCGGGATCAGGCACCTGAAGTACCAGCAACTGGCCCTCGGTCAGGCGCTCCTCGGGGATGCGGTGGCGGCTCTGGATGATCGTCGCCATGGTGGTGTCGGTCGTCGTCGCCACGCCGGTCATGCGCGCGATGAAGCGGCGCAGGTTGGCCGCATTCACCGAGTCGTCAGCGCCTTGGTCAATCACCTTCACCACGTCCTGCGGGCCAGCCACGCTGAGGGTGGCCTGAAGGCCGCCGGTGCCCCAGCCACGGGCAATCGGCAGCTCGCGGCTGGCGTAGGGCACTTGGTAGCCAGGGATAGCAATGGCCTTGAGGATGCGTCGGCGCAACTCGCGGCGGGCGAAGGCGTCCAGAAATCCGTAGCTGTAGTCCTGGCGTGGGTGCGCGAGATCCGCGAGGATCATGATGGCTCTCCCGTCTTGGTCGCCTTGCGCAGGTTGTCCAGGGCGCTGCCGAAGGTGACGTAGTGCGGCAGCTTGTAGTGGATGCAGAAGCCCGAGGACTCGACCGGCTCGGTGTGGTAGAGCACAAACTCTTCCTGGTGGGCCGGGTGCGGATTCGGCGCGCTCATCTCTAGATCGAGCATCGCGCCCGCGATGGTCTTCACCTCATTCCAGCCAATAGTTGCGGTGAAGCCTAAGCGCAGCGGCACGTCACCAGGCGCACCGGCTCCCGTATCCACGATCTCGGCTTGGCTGACCCGCACGCGCCCGGCGCTGAACTCGGCCCCGGTGACCGGGTGGCGCAGCGTCACCTCGGCGTAGCCCAGGCGCAGTTCGTTCACGGTCGGGTGCGACATCCCGTAGCCGCGCATGCTGGCGTAGCCGAGGGCCAGCACCCCGCCGGTGTCGGCGCGAGCCAGGGACTGCAGCCGGTGGGCACGCGGCGCGGGGAAGCTGATCGGCTCGCGGGTGACATCGGGCAGGGCCGATGGATCGGGCGACTCGCGCGCGGGTAGCGGGGCCAGCAGGCCGTTCTCGCGCTGCCAGTCGGCCACGGCGGGAAGGGCTGAGGGCGATAGTTCTGTTCCTCACCTGCTGTTCCTTGTTCATCAAGCACATCCAGCCGCAGCAGGCGATGGCTGTAGTCGAGCGAGGGGCCGAGGATCTGGCCGCCAGGGATATCTTTGAAGGCGGCGGAGATGCGGCGCACGGTGCGCAGTTCGCTCTGGTGTACGGGCCGGGCGTAGGCGATGCGCGGCTGCGTGCTGCGGTAGGCTCGCAGGAGCAGCACCGCCTCGTAGAGGTCGCCGCCGGTTTGGGCCAGGGCCAGGGCGGCCAAATCCGGCGCGTAGAGCGAACCCTCGCCCATAACCCGATCCACCAGGTAAGGCAACTGGCGCGCAATCGAGCGCACGAGCTCGGCGCTAAGCGGGCCGTTCAGCGTCGTGTGCAGATCCTCGGCCGCCGCAATCGCCTGCTCGCCGCCACGGGTCGCCACATAGGCCATCAGCGCACCTCCACAGCGGTGGTGCGCGGCAGGCCCAGCACGGCGTCTCCCGCGACCAGAAAAATATCCCAGCCCAGCGGCGCATGAACCTTGGTGGCGCGCAGATCCCACAGGCCGTCCGGCAGATCGCCAACCAGCACCTCGCGTATGCCTGGGATGCCAGGGCCGCGTAGGCGCAGGCAGGTACCCCGCCCGAAGGTGCAGCCGATCACAATGGTGGCCCCGAGGTCGGGCGCGGCGTGGCTGCCCACGGGCGCGGCCGCGAGCAGGTCAAGCTCAGAGATGCCGAGGCGCGGGTAGAACTGGTAAGGCGCAGATTCGGCGGGCAGGCTACGCCCGCCGGTGCGGGCCAGGCGAGCCGTCAGGAGCGCGTCGGGCGTAAAGAAGCCGGTCTCCAGATCCACCAGCGTCTCGCCGATCAGGGCGAACGCATCCGCGCCAGTGGCGAGAAGATATGTGGCGTGACCGGGGTAGCTCAACGCCCACATCAGCGTCGTGAAGGTGTCGTGCTGACGTGCATCGACGGGACTCATCACAGGTGTGGTCATGTCAGAATGTCTCCAACGCTACGCGGGTCTGCTCGACCTGCTGGCCGAGGATCGCGTCTGCGGCGGCGAGGGCGGTGGCCTGGACGGCCACAAACGCCGCGATGCGTGCGCGGTCGCGCCCGGCGGTGTAGGCCGCGTCGAGCAGGGCGATTGCCAGCGCCAGTTCCAGATCGCGGCCCAGGCAAGCGGCATAACCCTCGACCCCGGCGGCCCGCACGTGGGCCTCGGCCAGCAGCACCTCGCCGAGGTAGAACGCCTCGCCGGAGACGGTATCCTCCATCGGCAGCATAGCCAGGCCGGTGCGGTTCACGACGACGCTGATCGGTTCAAGCTTAGGGATAAGCGCCTCGGCACATGCCTTCACCGCATCGACGTTGGCGCGGGCCAGGACAGAAAGCAGGGTATTCTGATCCATAGCAACCCATCCAATGCTGGCGCGGCGCAGCCTCGCTGCGCCGCGCCGTTATTGATTATTTCGCCAGCTTCTTCAGATCCAGGTTCAGCAGCTTGGCGATGTCGCGCAGCGAGTCGTAATAGGCGTCCAGTTGGGTCAGGCCCATGTCCTTGGTCGGATCTACGTACCACTGCTTGAGGCCCTTGACGATCTCGGGGTTGTCTTTGACTTCCTGTAAAACACTGCGCAGCGCCGTCTTGAAGGACTCGGGCAGGTTCTTGTTCACCGCGAAGGGCGTGTTCGGGATGGGGTCGGAGTAGGCGATGATCGCAATCTTGCCATCGGGGCAACTATCGTAGACCGCCTTGATCTCGGCGGGGCTGCGGGGCTTGCCGATGGCACCGTCGGGGAAACCGCAGAACTCGATCTGGCCCTGGCTGGCCAAGGTGTAGAGATTCCCCTCGAAGGTGGCCCCGGCCTGAGTACTACCGTTCCACACGGCCAACACCGCCGTCGGGTGGCTGCCCGCGAAGGTAGCCTTCAGTTCGGTGTCCGGGTTCAGCCCCGATTTGACCAGCAGGGTCTTTGGCGAGAGGTGTCCCGAGGTCGAGGCCGGATCCACGAAGGCGAAACTCTTGCCCTTCAGGTCGGCGAGGGTGGCGATGCCCGAGCCCTTCTTGGTGATGATCGTGCTGAAGTAGGCGGTAGGTGCCTTCGGGTCGTAGACGACATCGCTCTTGCTTGTGCCGGGGGTTATCACCACGGCAATAGCCTCGGCGTTGGCCTCCTGCACGGCCAGCACGTAGGCGAACGGCCCAACTTCCATACCCTCAACCTGCCCGGCGCGCATGGCCTCGACCACGGCAGAGTAGCTGGTGCCGGTGGTGATCTCAACCGGGAGGCCCAGCCGATCCTCAAGCTGCTTACGGAATGCGTCGTAGAGCTGAAGGGTGGCCTTGGAGTCGTCGTTGGCGAATAGGCCGAGGCGGAACGTGGTCGGCCAGCCGGTGCGGTCAGCGGCAATCGGGCCAGCGCTGGCGGCGACAGTGGCGGCGACGGTGGTGACCGGCGCGGTGGTGGCGGCGGCGGTGGCAGCCGGGGCGGTGGTCGGAGCTTTCGCCGCCGAGGCACCGCCACAGGCGGTCAGGATGGTCGTCAGCACCAGAGTCCAGGTCACAGGCATAAGCTTACGAAACACGGATCACTCCTTCTCGTCTGAGGTATCTGTACCGAAACGTCTATGGCTACGGAAGGTATATAGCAGTCGCATCCCGGTTGTGAAGAGGAGTCAAGGCTTCAGCCGGCTAAAGCCTTGACTCCTCTTCACGGTTCCAAGAGGATTGCTATAGCTCCAGGATGCCCGTCTAGATCAATTTCTTCCGCAGATAGTCGCTGACCCGGTCGATCACCGTGACCATCACGATGATGATGATCAGCGTACTCATCAGATTGCGGTACTGAAACAGGCTGATGTACTTCTGCAGGATGAAGCCGATGCCGCCAGCACCTACCAGCCCCAGGATGGTGGCCGAGCGCACGTTGTGCTCGAAGTTCAGCAGCGAGTAGGTGGCGATCAGCGGCAGCGCCTGGGGCACCACCCCGTAGATGAAGGTCTGGATCGAACCCGCGCCGGTGGCCCGTACGGCAAGGACCTGCTGCGGATCAATCTGCTCAATTGACTCGGCGTAGAGCTTGGCCAGCGAGCCAACCGCGCCCACGCCGATGGCCAGCACCCCGCCGAAGGGGCCGAGTCCCACGGCGGCCACGAAGATCAGCGCGAAGATGATCTCGGGGATGGCCCGGTTGACGTTTAGGATAAACCGGGTGGCCTGATACACCGCCGGGTGCGGCGAGACATTGCGCGCCGCCAGCAGGCCCAGAGGGAGCGAGAGCAACACGCCCACGATGGTACCCACAATCGCCATCTGGAGCGTCTCGACAATGTAGGGCAGCACCAGCGGGATGGTCAGCGTTAGGTGATCGCCCAGCGCACCCTGGAGCGGCGCGGGCACCGCCAGCGGGGTGGTGTCCATGTCCCACTTCGGCGGGAAGAGCCGGGTCACAAAATCTACAATGTGCGGCACGCCCTCAACCAGAGATGCCGGATTGGCCTTTGAGCCGTTCAACGCCCAGCCGATCACCATGATCAGCACGACCGTGACGATGATCGGGCGCACGCCGATCTGCGGCCACGGGGTGATCAGCCGCTCGCGTGGCACCGCAGCGGGTCGTTCCAACTGCGCGCCCACCTTGGTCTCAGAGGCCATGCCGTGTTCCTCCCTACGCGAGCGAAAAACCAACCTCAACGGCCTGGCGCGGCGCGCGGTCGAAGCGGTAGACGCGATCAAGCACCGCCTCGCTCAGCCCAATCGGCGGCCCATCGTAGACCACCGCGCCCTGGGCGATGCCGATCACCCGGTCGGCAAAGGCGCGGGCCAGTTCGACCTGATGAATGTTGATCAGGGTGGTCACGCCGTCCTCGCGGGCCACGCGGGCCAGGTCGGCCATCACCTGCTCGGCCAACTCCGGGTCGAGGCTGGCCACCGGCTCGTCGGCCAGCAGGATGGTTGGATCCTGCGACATCGCCCGCGCGATGGAGACGCGCTGCTTCTCGCCGCCCGAGAGCCGGTCGGCCCGCTGATTGGCCTTTTCGTACAAGCCAACCCGCTCCAGGTTGCGCACAGCGATCTCGCGGTGCGTCCGGTCGAAGAGGCCGATCAAGCTTGCGGCGGCGTTGGCGTAGCCCAGCCGCCCGGTGAGGACATTGGTGATCGCGGGCAAGCGATCCACGAGGTTATACTCCTGCCAGATGAAGCCAATCCGCCGACGCATGGCCCGCAGCGTGCGCGGGTCGGCGGCCACGATATCCTCGCCGCCGAGGTGGATCGCCCCGCCCGTGGCCCGCTGGAGGCCACAGATACAGCGCAGCAGCGTACTCTTGCCGGCCCCCGAGCGCCCGATGATCGCCACGATCTCGCCGCGCTCCGCCTGCATCGAGATCGACCGCAGCGCCTCGTGGCCGTTTGGATATACCATCCGCAGATTGCGAATTTCTAGCAGGGCCATAGGGCGATTCCCTTCCGGTCGGCATCATCACACGTGAGCATCCGCATTCTGCGTGATGTGGGTTAACCCGTCGTAGTAGGAATGCTAAGTGTGAGTTAAGGCTCGGTAAAGTAAAGGCAATAGCGCAGAAGTCACCCTGTCAGGCTGAGCGCGCACATTGGTCTACCGCAGCCCTGGCTAAGTCAGGGGTGGGGACGCAGCAGCCCCAGATGAGTCAGGGGTGGGGATGCATAGGGCTGATGCAACGTCGCTGGGGCTGCGCCCCAGACCGCGCTTTTGGTTGGTTTTTGGCAGCTTTGCCGCCAAAAACCAACCAAAAAAAGATCTTTCGGGGGTGGCTTTGCCACCCCCAAACCCCCGCCGGAGGCGACGTTGCAACCGCCCTGTGGGGATGCATAGGTACTGCTGCGCCCTTACGCCGATGTGGTATGATCGCGCCGAATGTCGATTAGACAAGGTCGTCTGGCTCATGCGAAAACTCCCCCATTGGCTCACAATGACGCCAGTGCAACAACGATGTACGAGACCGTATGGAGATCGAGTTCAAATTTCGCGTCGCCGACCACCGGATCTTTACGCAGTTGCTAAGCCTGTCTACCCTCGGTTCCGCAATCCTCATACCACACGCTGCCCCAGAGCAGCAGCACACGATCTATTTTGATACCCCCGATGAGGCGTTCCGTGCCCGACGTGCGAGCCTGCGGGTGCGTGCGGTCGCCGGGCGGCGTATCGCCACGGTGAAGCGGTCGCACGGCGCGGTTGACGGCCTGCACGTGCGCGATGAGTGGGAGACTCCGATCCATGCGGGTGTGCATCCGCGACACTGGCCGCCGAGCGAGGCGCGCAAGCGGGCTATGGTCATCGTGGGCCAGAAGCCGCTGGTGGCCCGCGTCAGCGTATCCACGCGGCGGCACTGTATTGATGTGTCCGTGGAGGGTCGGCCTGTCGCTGAGCTATGTCTCGACGAAGGACATATCGAAGCCGGTGGCCGGATCGTCGGCTTTCGCGAGTTGGAGGTCGAGCTGCGCGATGCAGGCACACTGGCGGATCTCGATGGGCTCTGTGCGGCGCTCACCCGGCGGTTTTCGCTGGAACCCGAGCCACGCGGCAAACGCGCCCGGGGTATCGCGCTGCTTGACGCTATCTTGACGAGGCCGCGAACCCAACTGGACGTAGCCGAGATCGTACTCGACGTGGGATGTGCTTAGCGTAGCAGCAGCACCGCGCCGATCTGGTGCAGCACGCCGTTGTCGGTGATCTGATCGGCCTGGGTGAGGTAGCTCTGCGCCACCTGCAGGCCGTGTGTGCTAGTGAGGGTGATCCGGGTTCCGCTGAGGGCCGTCACCGCCGGCATATCCATCAGATCGGCCGCCACAAATGCGCCAGGGACAATATGGTCGCTGAGGACGTCCCGCAGCCGTGGCAGGTCGGCGCACAGCGCCGCGAGGACTCCGGGGCGCAGGTACACGAATGCCTCGTCGGTGGGCGCGAACAGCGTGTAGTGCCCCGGCCCACGGAGCATGCTATCGAGCCCAGCCAGACGCAAGAGCGATGTCAGGGTCGTGAGATCGGGCGTTCCGGCGATGATGTCTGCAAGTGTATCAACGCGCATGGTGGTCGTCCCTTATCCCTACGATATGGTCGCCGCCGCAGGTGTCAGCAGCCCGCTGAGGCCGCGCCGGACTTGGAGCGCACCGGCCTCAGCCTGGCGGAGGGTACCCCACATGACACCCGCCGCCCGTGTCTGTCGCTGCACGATGGCGTGGCGTAAGTCGGCGGCGGTGCAACCGGGAAACCGCGTGTAGCCCGCGCCCACCGTCGGCAGGTGGTGCGAGTCGCTGCCGCCAACCACCGACAGCCCGTGGGCGGCAGCGAACTGCGCCGCCAGCGTGTTGTTACGCGGCGACCACAGCCCGGCGTTGAAACTCTCGACCGCATCTACGTGCATTGCCCATGCTGGCATCGCGTGCCTGCCGAAGCCGAGGGGGCCGGTACGCCCAAGCGAGTTGACCAGGAAGCCGAACGGGTGCGGGGCGATCACCAGCGCGTCCTGCGCACGGGCGGCCGCCACCGTCTCGGCCAGCGGCCTGCCAGGCGGCAACTCCTGCTCAAGGAAGAGCACCAGCAGGTGGCCCTCCCGCGTCGAAACCTCCTCGCCAACGATCACCTCGACCCCATAGGCTCCGGCCATCTGCTGTGCCTCCAGGGCAGCGGTGATGGTGTCGTGATCCGTGACCGCAATCACCCGCAGATCGGTGCGGGCGACGTGCGCGAGTAGCTCACGCACCGTCGCGGCCCCATCGCTGGCCGTCGTATGCAGATGCAGGTCGGCTTTGCTGTAATTGATTTCCATACGGCGCTCCTCCCACGAGAAACGGATTCTCATGGGGAGCATACCAGCACGGTGTTGTGCCCACGGTATGGGCGCGTTAAGCGATGATGAAGCGGAGGCAAAGCGAAATCGAACCGCGCACCAGCGCACCTCTGCGCACTGCACGCCCAGGGCTACACCGGGATCGCAGGGGATCACGCCCTATCGCGCACAGCCGCCGACCCGCAGTGCGCCGGGATCTGGGCCTAGAACAGCAGCGGCGGCTGGGCTGGCCTTCGATCTTCTTCGAGGCCGGGCCAGCGGTCGCCGAGTGGGCCGCGTAACCCGGCTATGCTGGCGGCAGCACCAGACATGCTTCGGGCGCAAAGTGAAGATTGATCTGCTCACCAAGACGCGGTAGCACCAGGCCCGTGGTATTGAAGAGGTCGAAGCTCAGCGCGTGGCCTGCGACGTGGGTACGCACACGCACGGTTGGGCCGAGGAAGCTCAGCTCCTCAGCGACGGCGCTCAGTTGGTTTGCGTCTGGACCGTAGGCTCCGTTGAGCGAGAAGATCTCGGGCCGTAGGGCCAGGGTGACTTGGCTGCCGGTTGCATCGGCCAGCGCCCGCCCGACCCGTACCACCTGCCCGCCCACCTCCAGATGCCCGGCATCACGGTTGACGACTCGGGCTGGCAGCACGTTGAGTGTGCCGATGAACGAGGCCACAAAGGCGGTCTGCGGCGTGTTGTAGATCGCGCTAGGCGCACCAATCTGCTCGACCCGGCCGTTGTTCATCACCACGACCCGGTCGGAGAGCGCCATCGCCTCCTCCTGATCGTGGGTAACGTAGATTGTCGTTATGTCAAGCTGACGCTGGATGGCCCGGATCTCGTGGCGCAGCACGACGCGGATTTTGGCGTCCAGTGCCGAGAGTGGCTCATCGAGCAGCAATACCTGTGGGCGAATGGCGAGTGCGCGGGCGAGCGCCACCCGCTGCTGCTGGCCACCCGAGAGCTGGGCCGGGTAGCGCTGGGCGAAGTCTGCCAGATGGACGATTCCCAGCAACTCAGCGACCCGCTCACGGATCTCAGCCGCCGGACGCCCGGCCACGCGCAGCCCAAAGCCGATATTGTCGGCCACGCTCATGTTCGGAAAGAGCGCGTAGCTCTGGAAGACCATGCCGATGTTGCGCCGATTTGTGGGCGTGCGCGTCATATCGGCACCATTGATGGTAATGCTGCCGGAGGTTGGCGTCTCAAAGCCGGCGATCATGCGTAGCGTGGTGGTCTTGCCGCAGCCGCTGGGGCCGAGGAGCGAAATGAACTCACCCTGCTCCACGGCGAGGGTAACATGCTCCACCGCGACTCCGCCTGGGTAGCGCTTATGGAGGTTAACGATCTCAAGAAACGGCATGAGAATGACCTATCGGCTATTTCGGGTTAGCGCCAGATGCTGAAATGAGGAGGAGAGGCTGAAAATCCTTGGCGTAAGGGCGCAGCAGCACCTCATGCATCCCCACCCTAGACTCATCCGGGGCTGCTGCGCCCCTACCCCTCATCTGGGATTCATCCGGGGTTGAGGAGAGGGGTTTTGGGGCCGGAAAATCTTAAGCCCACCGGGGGAGAGGGGCAGGGGGTGA
>CAISPW010000280.1 GCA_903887465.1 uncultured Oscillochloris sp.
CCGCTGGGCCGCCACCGCTGCCGAGCGCCGCAGGGGCGGCGCACTGGAGGACCCGCTGGGCCGCCACCGCTGCCGAGCGCCGCAGGGGCGGCGCACCGGAGGACCCGCTGGGCCGCCACCGCTGCCGAGAGCCGCAGGCGCGGCGCACCGGGGGACCCGCTGGGCCGCCACCGCTGCCGAGAGCCGCAGGGGTAGCGCACCGGGGGACCCGCTGGGCCGCCACCGCTGCCGAGCGCCGCAGGGGTAAGGCCGAAGCATTGGCCCCGGATGGATCTCAAGCCCGGACGATCATAGGGGCCAATGCTTCGGCCTTACACGGTCTGGATGGCTATGTGCTTCGGCCTTACGCGGTCTGGATGTCTATGTGCTTCAGCCGTACACGGTCTGGATAGGTATCCATCCGCCTACGGTACCACGTGCGCGCGCACGAGAGCCTGCTTATCTACCTTACCGGCGGCAGTCTTGGGCAGGCTGGCGGCGGGGATCACCCGCTTGGGCAGCTTGTAGCGGGCTAGGCGCTCCCCGGCGAAGCCCAGGATGTCAGCCGGGTCGATCTGCTGGCCGGGGCGGGGCACAGCCACGGCCCAGCCCACCTCGCCCCAGCACGGGTCGGGGGCGGCGATCAGGGCCACCTCGGCCACGGCGGGGTGGCCGGCCAGCACGCTCTCGACCTCGGCGGGGTAGATATTCTCGCCGCCAGAGATGATCACGTCCTTCAGGCGTCCGACGATGGTGTAGTAGCCCTCGGCGTCGCGCACGGCCAGGTCGCCGGTGTGCAGCCAGCCACCGATAATCGCCCGCGCCGTCTCCTCGGGGCGGCCCCAGTAGCCCTTGCACACGTGCGGCCCGCGAATGAGCAACTGGCCAATCTCACCGGGGCCGAGTTCACGGCCCTCGGCGTCGACGAGCTTCAGATCGACGTAGAAGAGCGGGAAGCCCACCGCGCCCGGCTTGCGCTGCACGTCGGCGGCGGGCAAGCAGAAGGTGTTCGGCCCGGCCTCGGTGAGCCCGTAGCCGGTCTTGAAGTCAATCCCGCGCTGCCAGAACGCATCGAAGACCGGTCGCGGGCAGGGGGCACCACCGCTGACCATGAGCTTCAGTTGCGAAAAGTCGGCCCGCGCCCAGCGCGGGTGCTGCTGCATGGCGATATAGGTCGTCGGCACGCCGAAGTAGAGCGTCACCCCGGCCCGCTCGATCAAGTCGAAGACCTGGCCCACATCGAAGCCCTTGCAGACGATCGAGCAGCCGCCGATCAGCACCAGCGGCGCGGTGAAGACGTTCAGACCGCCAGTGTGGAAGAGCGGCGCGTTCAGCACGGTCACGTCGTCGGGCGTCAGACCCCAGCCCACCACCGTGTTCACGGCGTTGGCCCCGATGTTCCCGTGGGTCAGCACGGCACCCTTGGGCGTGCCGGTGGTGCCGCCGGTGTAGCAGATCACCCAGGGGTCGTCCCAGCCCAGTTCCACCGGCGGCACCTCGGGCGGGTATTGCTCACGCGCGGAGCGGATCTCGGCCATCGCCAGCCAGTGCCGCACCGATGAGGGCTGGGCGCGGAGCTGCTCGGCCACCTCGTTATACTCCGGGCCGTAGACCAGCGCTATGGGCGTGGCGTCGCCCAGCAGGGCCGCCAGTTCGGCCACGGTGAGCCGGTAGTTGAGGGGCTGCATGATCGCCCCGAGCTTCCCGCAGGCGAACCAGACATCCAGGACGGCCACACAGTTCAGGGCGAGGACGGCCACGCGGTCGCCCCGCCGCACGCCCAGGCCGCGCAGCAGATTCGCGGTGCGGCCGGCGGCCTCGTCCCAGGCGCGGTACGTAATCGTGGCCATATCGGCCTCGGCGTCGATCAGAGCGATCTTATCCGGCGTCAGCTGGGCCCGTCGGCACAGCCAGTCTCCGAGAAACATATGCATAGGCACACCTTATCGGTATCGGGCGCGTCTGGGGTTTGGGGTTTTGGGTTTGGGGTTTTGGGTTTGGGGTTTTGGGTTTTGGATCGCGAACGCCGCGAAATGGGGCGAAGGACGCGAACGCGAAGGCGCGAACGCCGCGAAGGCGCGAACGCCGCGAAGGCGCGAACGCCGCGAAGGCGCGAACGCCGCGAAGGCGCGAACGCCGCGAAGGCGCGAACGCCGCGAAGGCGCGAACGCCGCGAAGGC
>CAISPW010000281.1 GCA_903887465.1 uncultured Oscillochloris sp.
AGCGCCGCCTCCGCCTGTTGGCGCTCGCTCACATCGCGGCTCACCCCAAACAGCACGTCCTGCGCGTCCCAGCGCCCACGGGTCAGCTTCGTCTCCACCGGGATGCGCCGCCCGTCCCGAGTGATCAGATGATGTGTGTACAACTCGTTGCGCTCGATCACGGCCATGAGTGCGGGGAGCTTCATCTCTACACGGAGGTGTAATTCGGGGGGGTAGATCCCAGAGATGTGCTGACCAATTATTTCTTCCTTGGGATAGCCCAGTTGCCGGATCACCTGCGCGTTGGCCTGGAGGATGCGCCAGTCGGTATCTAGCATAAAGACGAAGTCCTGGAGCGAGTTAAATAGCATCTCCCACTGCTGCTGAGACTCGCGCAGGGCCGCTTCGGCCTGGAGCCGGACAATGACGTGGCCGACCTGGGCGGCGATCCCTTCCAGGGAACTGCGGGCTGCCGGCGATATCTCCGCCGCAGCGTAACGGTGCGAGGCGAGGTTGAAGCAGCCGACCACCCGGCCCTGATACATGAGCGGCAGAACCGCGACCATGCGAACGTTCTCACGGGTGATGTTCTGATCGGCAGGTAGATCCTGGCCATAATCAAGGTATTGTGACTGTCCAGAGTGCACGATCCGGGCGCGGCTAGACTGAGCCGGGACGAAGCGGGCCGTCGCGATAAATGCAGGCGAGAGCCCATGGGTGTAGGCGAGATGGAGGTCGCCCGAGGCGGGGTCGCTCAGGTAGACACCGCCGCAGTCCATCTGGGAGCGAAGCGCAATATCAAGGCAGATCGGCAGTGCCTCTTCCAGCGACGTGGCGGTCGCGAGGCGATAGGCCAGATCGCGCTGCGCCGCCACATCATGCTCGATCTGCATAAATGCGTGGAGGCCGTTTGCGACTGGCTGAGCGACTGTGTCGTCATCCATGTGGAAATATGAGTCGATGAACGTACCTTTCTGGCGAGATGTTGGCGTGAAGCGTGGATGGGCCAAAAGGTCATCGTCGCCGAGTCAAGGTATCCGTCGCCGCCGAATGTCGAATACAGGGCAAGGTCTGTGATTATACCACTGTGTCTATATTAGGGCTATTAAAGACAGAGCCTGTCCCAGGGCGGGTACAACGTCGCCTCCGGCGGGGGTTTGGGGGTGGCAAAGCCACCCCCGAACGATCTTTTTTTGTTGGTTTTTGGCGGCTTCGCCGCCAAAAACCAACAAAAAGCGCGGTCTGGGGCGCAGCCCCAGCGACGTTGCATCAGCCCTGGGAGCCTGTCCCAGGGCGGGTACAACGTCGCCTCTGGCGGGGACGCGATGAGGCGAGGATGCGATAGCATTGCCTCGTCGCATCCTCGCCTCATCGCTAAACGGTAAAGCTGAAACCTGGCACCTGAAACCTTGTCTAAGAGTATTGAAGCAGAGGTTGCCGAGCGGCGGGGGGAGCGGTGAAGCGCAGTTTCATTGATGCGGGTATGCTGATTGCGGCCGCCAGAGGTACCCATGCCGTGTCCGCAGCCGCAATGCAGATCCTCAGCGAC
>CAISPW010000282.1 GCA_903887465.1 uncultured Oscillochloris sp.
TGTCTGAGGCCGCTTCAGCGGCCGTCGTCAACCTAGCCCGCCCGTTTACGGGCCGGGCGCTCAGCCTGACCGGGCGACGTATGCGGTAGTGCATCTTTTTGGTTGGTTTTTGGCAGCGAAGCCGCCAAGAACCAACCAAAAGCTCGCGCTGGGGCGCAGTCCCCAGGACGTTGCACCGCCCTGGTGTAGAGATGCCTTCCTTGACGCCCCATCCCCTATCGGCTACAATCGAAGCCCCGGAAGCCGCCACCACCCTGGATACGCCATGCCCCATTTTCTTGTCACCGTTGCCCCACGCGAGCAGACCGCCGCTGGCGAGGTTGTTCATACGCTGTACCTGCTCGCTGGCCCCCAGCTTTCCCCCGCCGATGTGGCGCGCATGGCGGCCGAGTTGCTCCACGACCCGGTGGTGCAGCAAGTGAACTGGCGTGATCTGTCGGTTGACTCGCTGGCCGAGGAGGAGCTAGGCGCAGATAGTTCGAGCATCGTTGAGGTCGCCTACCGCCCCGGCGTCACCGACAACGCTGGCGAGAGCGCTGCCGAGGGTGCCCGCCGCCTGGGCGTCGAGACGGTCGCCCAGGCCCGCGCCCTCAGCCGCTATCTGCTGCCTACATCGGTTGACCCGCAGGCCCGCGCCAAGGAGTTGGCCATCGACCTCGTGCAGACCGTCCTGGTCTACCGACCCGGCGACCGCCCGCAGGCCCGCCTGAGCTTCTACACGGCCCTGGTGTCGCCACCGCCCCCGGCGACTCCCGCCATCGCCCGCGTGCCTCTGCGCGCCGCCGACGACGAGGAGTTGCTACGGATCAGCCAAGCTGGCATCCTGGCCCTCGACCTTGACGAGATGCGTGCCGTGCGCGACTACTTCGCCGCCCTTGGCCGCGACCCCAGCGATGGCGAGTTAGAGACGATTGCCCAGACCTGGAGCGAACACTGTAGCCATAAGACGTTTAAGGCGAAGGTGAACTATAGGGATCAGGAGTCAGGGATCAGGGATCAGGTCGATCCGCAGCTTTACCCGATGCTCCATATGCTGGGGCAGAGCGACGTCGAGATCAACAGCCTGATCAAAACCTTCCTGATGGTGGCGACCGAGAAGGTACTGGCGGCTCGGAGCGATGAGTGGGTGCTTTCGGCTTTTGTAGACAACGCCGGGATCATCGCCTTCGGCGCGGATCACGAGGTTTCGTTTAAGGTGGAGACCCACAACCACCCGAGCGCGCTGGAGCCCTTCGGCGGGGCGAACACCGGCGTTGGCGGGGTCATCCGCGACGTGCTGGGTGTCTCGGCGCGGCCGATTGCCAACACCGACGTTCTCTGCTTCGGCCCGCCCGAAGACAGCCCGCCCGAGGGCGTCCTCACGCCACGGCGCATCGCCGCCGGTGTGGTGGCCGGGGTACGCGACTACGGCAACAAGCTGGGTATCCCCACGGTCAACGGGGCGGTGCTGTTCGATCCTGGCTACACCGCCAACCCGTTGGTCTACTGCGGCACCCTGGGCATCGCCCCGCGCGGATCCAACCCGCACCACATTCGCCCCGGCGATGCGGTGGTGGTGCTGGGCGGGCGCACCGGGCGCGACGGCATCCACGGGGCGACCTTCAGCAGCATCGAGTTGGCCCACAGCACCGCCGCCGAGGTGGGCAGCGCGGTACAGATCGGCGACCCGATCACCGAGAAGAAGCTACTCGATGTGCTGCTCCAGGCCCGCGACCTCGGCCTCTACAGCGGGATCACCGACTGCGGGGCCGGCGGCCTCTCCTCGGCCGTGGGCGAGATCGGCGCGGAGACGGGCGTGTCCGTAGAGCTTGAGCAGGTGCCGCTGAAATACGTTGGCCTCCAGCCCTGGGAGATCTGGATCTCGGAGGCCCAGGAGCGCATGGTGCTGGCCGTGCCGCCCGCGAACCTGGAGATATTTCTCGCGCTTTGCGCGAGCGAGGATGTGGGAGCCTGCGCGATCGGCCACTTCACCGATGATAAACACCTGCGCGTAGCCCACGCCGGCAATACCCTGGTCGATATCGACATGGCCTTTCTGCACGACGGGCGACCGCAGCGCGTGCTGGAAGCCCTCTGGAAGGGAGCGTTGAACGCGGATCTACCCTCGCGCAATCTCTCTGCTTTGCGCGCAGGCACAGCGCTGCTGCGCCTGCTCTCGCACCCCAACATCGCCTCGAAGGAGCGGATCGTGCGCAGCTACGACCACGAGGTGGGCGGGGCGACGGTGATCAAGCCGCTGGTGGGTGCGCGCTGCGACGGGCCGGGCGATGCGGCGGTGCTGCAGCCGCTGCCCGAGAGCGCCGAGGGCCTGGCCCTGGGCTGCGGGATCAACCCGCGCTACGGCCAGATCGACCCTTACTGGATGGCCATGGCCGTTGTGGACGAGGCGCTGCGCAATGTGGTGGCGGTTGGCGGGAACCCGGCGCGTACGGTCATTCTCGACAACTTCTGCTGGGGCGACCCGCGCCAGCCTGACCGCATGGCCGGGTTGGTGCGCGCCGCCGCCGGCTGCTACGATGCCGCCGTAGCCTTTGGCACGCCCTTTATCAGCGGCAAAGACAGCCTGAACAACGAGTACCGCGACGCATCCGGCCAGCGCGTGGCCATCCCGCCCACCCTGCTGATCTCGGCGCTGGCGAATGTGCCCGACGTGCGCCGCTGTGTGACGATGGATCTGAAAGAGGTGGGGAACCGGCTCTACCTGGTGGGGGCCACCCGCGAGGATCTGGCTGGCTCGCATTTCCAGGCGATTGGGGCCGAGGTGGGGGCCAGTAACCTGCCGCACGTCGATCTGGCCGCTGCGAAGGCTACCTTCGCCCAGTTGCACGCGGCGATCAGCGCCGGGCTGGTGCGGGCATGCCACGACCTGAGCGAGGGCGGGCTGGCTGTGGCCGCCGCCGAGATGGCCATGGCCGGCGAGATCGGCCTCGATCTCGACATCGGCCATGGCGGCGAGGAGGTGAGCCAGATGGCCCGGCTCTTCGGCGAAACGCCGAGCCGCTTCCTGGTCGAGGTCGCCCCTGCCCAGGCGGATGCCTTTGTGGCGCAGATGGCCGGGGTGGCCCTGGCCGCCGTGGGCGAGGTGCGCGACAGTGGCGAGGTATGCCTGCGCGACGGTGCGGAGACCCTGGCCCAGCTCGGCATTGCCGAGTTGAAGGCGGCATGGCAATCCGGGGTTGATCTTGAATAGGGGCGAAGCACCGGCGTCGCAAACGAATCGGGAATATCTGACGTAGCATCTGTGCCGATGCTTTGCCCCTACTCCCGAATATTCCGAGTTTGTATGCAAGCTGCGGCGATTGCCCTCTTAATTATTTGCTACTGCACCGCTGGCTACCTAGCCTGGCGTCAGCAGTCCCCGATCTACCTGCTGGTGATTGTATCTGGCCACCTGAGCGCACTGGCCGCGCCCCTGTGGCGTCTGCTCTACGGGGTAAACTCCGGCGTGAGCCTGGGCAGCGTGCTTGCCGCGCTGACCCAGCCCGCGCCCATGCCGCTCATCCTGGTGGCCGGCTGGCACTACCCGCTGCCCGCGATGCTCGTGTTCTACCTCTACCTCACCCGCTGGTGGTTCCCCGGCAGCATCTCCGGCACCCTCACCTACCTGATCTTCCTGTTCTACCACCTGCTGATCGAGCTGGTGGGCCTGCGCACCAGCCTGTGGTCGTACCGCGAGATCAGCCTGCCCATGGGCCTGCCAAGCCCGCTGTTGGCGGCGGTTATGGCCGGGCTGATCTCCTATGCGACCCTGTATGTGCTGCTGTCAACCTACCGCTACGCCTGGTTCAGCATGGCTATGGTGATCATCCCATCGGTGCTGCTGGTCAGCGTACTCACCCACGGGTTGCTCGGCGCGCCCCTGTGGATCGCCCTGGCCCTCAACGGCGCAAACTGGGCGATGACCATCGGCACGATCAGCGCCCTGGCCCTGCTGCTCTGGGCCATCCAGATCATCACCGGCGGGATCCGCCGGGTGGATGAGAGATGAGAGATGAGGGATGAGGGATGAGAGATGAAGGATGAGGGATGAGGGACGCTATGCTCACTCCCGACATGCTCATCGCGGCCTACCGCAGCGGCATCTTCCCGATGGCCAACGCGGGCGGTCGCATCGGCTGGTACGAGCCGAAGATCCGCGCGGTGATCCCGCTCGACGCAGGCTTCCGTGTGCCGGGTCGGCTGGCCCGCACCGTGCGCAGTGGGCGCTTCGAGTTGCGTGTGAATACCGCCTTCGCTGCGGTGATCCGGGCCTGCGCGGACACGGCACCGGGGCGGGAGACGACCTGGATTTCAGAGGAGATTATAGGGGCCTACCACGAGTTGCATCGGCGGGGCGCGGCCCACAGCGTGGAGATCTGGCGTGAGGGGCGGCTAGTGGGCGGGCTGTACGGGGTGACAATCGGGGGGCTATTTGCGGGCGAGAGCATGTTTCATAGCGAGCGCGATGCGAGCAAGGTGGCCTTGGTGCATCTGGTGGATCGACTGCGCCGGGGGGGCTTTGTGCTGCTCGACTCGCAGTACATCGTTGGCCCGCACATGCTCCAGTTCGGCACGGTCGAGATCCCGTGTGCCGAGTACCAGCGTCGGCTGCGGGCGGCGCTGAGGGTTAATGCGCGGTGGGAATCGTAGGGGCGAACGACGGGGCTGCGCACCTCCGGCGCGCAGCCCAATGATTCGTCCCTACTTCTTCTTCTTGCGCTCGCGCCGGGCATCGCGACGCCCGGTGGTGGCCACCGGGCGCGGGGTGGCCGGGGCGGCCTCGCTGGCGATGCTGCGGGCCTGGGCCGGGCGCACAACACGCTTTCCGGCCTGGGCCTTCTCAAGCGCGGGGAGTACGCTGCGCATATAGTAGGTGATGTAGCCGGCTGTGGCCAGATCCACGAGCAGCAAGATCCAGAGCCAGAGGTGCTGGCTGATCACTGGCACGCCGACTAGGCGCAGCGCAGCGGCGAGCAGGCCGGTACCGCCCAGCACCAGCAGGGCGATCCCGAGCTGCCGCATAAAGGCGTGCCGGGCCGGGTTACGCTCGGTGTGCGCGTAGACAAAATAGGCACCCGCACCCACACCCATAAGCTGGAGCAGAAAGAAGATCCAGGCGAGCGTGCCGAAGCCTGCGCTGCCAGAGCTAGACGTGGTCATGTACTCGATAAAACCCATTGCGAGCCAACCTCCAACTATGGTGTGGGATGGTGAGACGGCGCCGATTATAGCAGCCCGGCTAACGGGCGTCAACCCTATCCGCAGGGCTGATGCAAAGTTGCTGGGGCTGCGCCCCAGACTTCGCTTTTGGTTGGTTTTTGGCGGCAAAGCCGCCAAAA
>CAISPW010000283.1 GCA_903887465.1 uncultured Oscillochloris sp.
CGCTGAAGCGGCCTCAGATAGGCCGCTTCAGCGGCCGTCGTCAACCTCGCCAGGGGCTTCAGCCCCCCGGCGAACATTGCCGCGACAGCGTACCTTTTGCTCTACTGCGTTTTGGGGAAATGTGCCAGCTTCGCTGGTACGACAGGTATCTGATAGAATGCCGCGTATGGGTGATAACGTACGAGATCGAGCGGCGATCCTCGCGGATCTCCGCACCGCCACCCTGCCGCGCACCGTGCGCTGCTACTCGCAGGTCGGCTCGACGATGGACGTGGCCCGGCAGTTGCTCCCTGAACTGCGCGACGACGAGCTGCCCCTGCTCGTGTATGCGGACGAGCAGACCAGCGGGCGCGGGCGCCTCGGTCGATCCTGGGTGGCCCCGTCAGGCAGCGCCCTGCTGCTCTCGCTGGCCCTGCGGCCGGGCTGGCTACCCCCTGAGCGGGCGCTCAGCCTCGTCTGGATGGCCGGGGTCGCCCTCTGCGACGCCGTGGCCGAGCAGACTGGGCTGGCGGCCATGCTGAAGTGGCCGAACGACCTGCTGCTGCCGACCGGCGATGGCGTGTACGCCAAGGCCGCCGGGGTGCTGCTTGAGGCCGGATTCAACGGCGCTGCCCTCGCGTGGGTGATCATCGGCATCGGCGTCAATGTGAGCGACTCCCCGCCACCGGGACTCGCCCGCTACCCCGCCACCAGCCTGTGCGCCGCCGCCGGTCGCCCGGTTGATCGTCTGGCCCTGCTGCGCGCCCTGCTGCGGCACCTGGACGCCTGGCACGCCCTGCTGATCGCGGGTGAGGAGCAGGCGCTGTTCGATGCCTGGCGCGCCCGGCTGCATTCGCTCGGCCGCAGCATTACGGTGCAATTGTCGCACGGCCCGATCATCGGCTGGGCCGAGGCCGTTGATCGCAGCGGTGCCCTCATCCTGCGCGATGCCGTCGGGGCGCTGCACACGATTAGCACGGGCGATGTCGGAGTCCTGTCACCCTAATCTCATTGGTGCCACCGTCACTGTGCGATAACCTGTGGTATAGTGGATCGAACTACAGCGCATTGAATACCCGGAGAGCAGGAGGTATGCCGTTCTCTCGCAGGCGTCTTTTTCTTGGCGCCGTTATCCTTTTCAGCCTGATAGCCGTTGCCACGACGTTGCGCCTTGCCTACGAGTGGCGGCAGGCTTTGAGTGATATTGACTCGATGATCGTAACGCCGGTGGTGATCCTGCTACCCACGGATGGCCCCACGTCCGGTAGTATTGCCCAGCTCCCCCCATCGGCAAACCGCTCATCGAGCGGTGCCAACCCCCAGCCAGATACCGCTGCCGCCGCCCAAGGTGCCGGAAGCGGCTCCAGTTCCGATGCCCCTGGCGTCGAGACGACCCCAACCCTCCGACAGCGGACGCTGAACATCCTGCTGCTCGGCACCGACGCCCGCCCCACCGACACCGAGCCCACGCGCACCGATGCGATTGTCCTCGTTCGCCTCGACCGTGATAGCGGACGGGTGAGCATGCTCTCCATCCCGCGCGACCTGTGGGTGAAGTACCCGAGCGGCGGCGAGGGGCGAATCAACGCGGCGTTCGCCGTGGGCGAGAAGAAGTTCGGCCCTGGCGGCGGCGCGGCCCTGGCCAAGTCAACCGTGACCAAACTCCTGGGCGTCGCGGTCGATCAGTTCGTGCTGATCAACTTTCAGGGCTTCAGGACGCTGATCGACCGGCTCGGCGGCATCTCGATCAACGCGCCGGAGGCGATCAGCGACCCGGCCTATCCCACCGACAACTACAACACGATCAGCGTGAGCTTCCCGGCCGGCCTGCAGCAACTCGACGGCGAGAACGCCCTGATCTATGCGCGCACCCGCCACGCCGACAGCGACTTCGGGCGCAACCAGCGCCAGCAGCTGGTGCTGATGGCGATCTTCAACCGCGTCCGCGAGCGTGGCCTGCTCCAGCAACTCACCAGCCTAGATGACTACACCGGCGCCCTGCGCGGCTACGTGCAGACGGATATGGGCCACAGCACGATGCTGGCCATGGCCGGCTTCGCCCGCGACCTTCACGCCGATGAGGTGCTGCGCTACGCGATCGACTCCTCCACCATTGTTAATCTGCGCCCCCCGGCGACCTTCGCCGCCGAATCGCGCTCGCTGCGTCGGATCGTTGCCCAGTTCACCGGCGAGGCCACCTCCACCGCCGGTGGAGAATAATCTGATCGATATGGCACAGATATGGCCCCGGCTTTGCCGGGGTCATATCTGTGCCATATCGAATCATGCGGAATAACGTGCGGAATAATGAGCACAGAGCAAACTCAGCCCGCCGCAGGCGGCGCGATGAGGCGTGTGGCCGTGGCCGCGCTCCTCATCGGCATCGGCAGCATCGCCAGCCGCGCCCTCGGCCTCATCCGCGAGCCGACCATCGCCTACTACTTCGGTCGCGGCACCGCCACCGACGCCTTCACCCTGGCGTGGACGGTGCCGAACACCGTCTATGACATGCTGATCAACGGGGCGGTGAGCGCGGCGCTCGTGCCGGTGTTTAGCGAGTACGCCGAGGGCGACCAGGACGAGTTCTGGCGCGTGGTCTCGGGGGTGGTCAGCATCGCCCTGGCCGCCCTCACCCTCCTAACGGCCCTGGTGGTCTGGCAGGCTCCGGCGGTAGTCAGCCTGCTGGTGCAGCCCGGCCAGGAGGACCTGCGTGACCAGACCACCGGCCTCGTGCGCCTGCTCATGCCCGCCGTGCTGCTCATGGGCATCTCGGGGCTGACCACCGCCATCCTCTACGCCCGGCAGAAATTCCTGCTGCCGGCCTTCGTGGGCAGCGCCTTCAACACCGGCATGATCGTGGGCATCGTGCTGCTCCACGGACGGCTCGGTGTGAGCAGCCTCGCGGTCGGCGCGATGGTCGGCGCGGTCGGCCAGGTGGCCCTGCAACTGCCCGGCCTGCGCGGTGCGCGCCTGCGACCGAGTCTCAGCCTGGAGCACCCGGCGGTGCGGCGCATCCTGCGGCTCTACGCCCCGGTGGCCCTCGGCATCGGCTTCTCGATTGTCGGCACCCTGATCGACCGCTGGCTGGCCTCGGGGTTGCCCACCGCGCCGACCACCATGCGCTACGCGACCACGCTCATCCAGTTTCCGCTCGGCCTAGTGGCTTCGGCGGTCGCCCTGGCCGTGCTACCCACCCTCTCGCGGCAGAGCGCCATCGGCGACGAGGACGCCTTCCGGGCCACCCTGGCCATGGGCCTCAAGGTGGTACTTCTGCTCATCCTGCCCGCCACCGCCGGGCTACTGGCCCTCGCCGGACCGATCACGCGCCTGCTCTTCGAGCGCGGAGCCTTTGGCAGCGCCGACTCAGCCGCCACGGCGATGGCCCTGCGCTTCTACCTGCCCGGCCTGCCCGCCGCCGCGATTGACCAGGTGCTGATCTTCGCCTTCTACTCGCGCAAGAACACCCTCACGCCGAACCTCATCCAGGGGGCCGCCATCGGCTTCTACCTGCTGGTCGCCCTGCCCCTGCTGGCCCTCACCCGGCTAGGATTTCTCGCCCTGGTTCTCGGCAACTCGGCCCAATGGGTCGGCCACGCCCTGATCGCCGCCTGGCTCCTCGCCCGCGCCGTGCCCATGGGCGGGCAGCGTCTCGGCGAGGCAGCAGCCAAGGGTCTCCTGTCCAGCGTGATCATGGCCGCCGCCGTCACCGCCGCCGCCGCCCTGCTCGGCGGCGCGCCCGCCTTGCTCCAGGTAGCCCTCGCCGGCGGCCTCGGCGGCCTGCTCTACCTCGGTGTCTGCGCCGCCCTGCGCGTCGAGGCTCTCGGCTTCTTCCTCGACGCCCTGCGCGCGCGGATTAGGCGGTAAAAGATCAGAGTTGGGGTGTCTGTTGTAAACAGACACCCCAACTCTGATCAAACGCCCGCGTCCCTGCGCCTTCACGTTCGCGCCGTTCGCCCGCGTTCGCGCCGTTCGCGATCCAAAGCTTCGCGCCATTCGCCCGCGTTCGCGCCGTTCGCGATCCAAAGCTTCACGTTCGCGCCGTTCGCGATCCAGGTGCCTCTGGCGGGGGGGTGTGAAGGTGGCGAAGCCGCCCCCGAAAGATCTAGGGCGCAGCCCCAGCGACGTTGCAACCGCCCTGAGGCTCCCCCCAGGGCATGAGCAAAGTCGCCTCCGGCGGGGGTTTGGGGGTGGCAAAGCCACCCCCGAAAGATCTTTTTTTGTTGGTTTTTGGCGGCAAAGCCGCCAAAAACCAACAAAAAGCGAGATCTAGGGCGCAGCCCCAGCGACGTTGCAACCGCCCTGAGGCTCCCCCGCCTCAGCTTGACGCCCCATAGCGCACCGTGCCATAATGGGCGCAGCGGGGCCATCGATCGGTGCGTACCGTTGGGAGCGCGTGGGGAGGCCGACCGGCCTGGATACGCTGGTCGAGCCGCGCCATCAGCGTCCTTACAAAGTAGCCTTTCGGCCTCGGTTGTAGTAGCTTACCGCTAAAGAATCCGGTGGGTGTTTTTTCGGGGAGGGGCAAGCCCTCCCCGAACTCCTCCCATCGGACATTTACGCCCGGCCAGTATTTTATAGATGTAACCCCGATGCAGCAGAAAGTTCTCGATGGCCGTTACGAGCTTGATCGCAAGATCGGCGAGGGCGGCATGGCCCGAGTCTATTCTGGTCGCGACCTGCGGCTAAATCGCCGCGTCGCGATTAAGATCCCGCACCGCCATACCAGCCTCGATGCCGACTTCCTCGAACGCTTCCGCCACGAAGCCCAGGCCGCCGCCATCCTCGCCCACCCCAATATCGTCGATGTCTATGATGTTGGCCAGGACGGCGACATCCACTACATCGTCATGGAGTATGTCGAGGGCACCGACCTAAAGACGCTGATCAACCGCGAGGCCCCCCTCGCGGTTGCCCGCGCCGTCGAGATCGCCGGGCAGATCGCCCGTGGCCTCTCTGCCGCCCACAAGGCCGGTATGGTTCACCGCGACATCAAGCCCCAAAACGTGATCGTCACCAGCGATGGTGGCCAGGCCCGCATCACCGACTTTGGCGTCGCCAAGAGCCATCTCAGCACCGCCCTCACCGAAACCGGTGTCTCCTTCGGCACGGTGGACTATATCTCGCCCGAGCAGGCCCAGGGCCGCCAAGCCACCGCCCAGTCTGATATCTACGCGCTCGGCGTGGTACTCTACGAGATGCTCACGGCTAGGCTGCCGTTTAAGGGCGACAACGCCATTGCCGTGGCCATGAAACACGTCACTGAGGATCCGCCGCCGCCGCGCCGGATCAACCCGCAGATCCCCGCCCAGCTTGAGGCGCTGATCCTGCGGGCTATGGACAAGGATCCCGCCCGCCGCCCGCGTAGCGCCATCGAGTTCTCGCAGCTTCTTGTTGGCTACGCCCAGGTCGCGCAGCAGGAGACTCAGGTGAACCCGGTCGTCGGCAACGACCGGCCCGCCCAGCGCGGCCAGTCCGCCCCGCCGCCCCCCCCGCGCCAGGTCGGCGGCACCGGCGGCACCGGCGGCACCGGCGGCACCGGGCGGGTCAGCATCCCCATACTCCGGCAGACCCCCGCCCGCGCCCCGCGCCAAGACGGCCTGGGCTGCGGGATCTTCCTGGTGGGCATGCTCATCCTCGCCGGTGTCCTCGGCATGGTGCTGCTCTTCAGCACCGGTACCTTGAACCGGTTCTTCGGCAGCCTGGACGGCGGCACCCGGCCCACTGCGGGCGTCATTCGACCCGGTGACTTGACTCCCATCGGCGAGCCCAGCGCCACCCCCGACCTGCGGGTCAGCGTGCCGACCTTGGTGGGCCTAAGCGACGGCGCCGCCCAGGATCAGTTGTTCAAGCTCCAGCTCGTGCCCGCCCCGCAGCCCGAGAACAGCCCGACGATTAGCCAGGGTCTCGTGATCAGCCAGATGGTGTCGCCCGGCGAGTTGCTGGAGCCGGGCAAGCTCGTGACCTACACCGTTAGCCTGGGGCCGGCGCTGGTGACGGTGCCCGATGTCACGAAGGCCCGCGCCGAGACCGCTCGCGCGCAACTGACCGCCCTCGGGCTACAGGTCACGGTGATTGAGGTGCCAAGCCTGAGCGTGGACGCTGACTTTGTGATCGCCCAGTCACCCAGCGCCAACCTGCGGATCTCCCAGGGCGATACGGTGACGATTCACGTGAGCCTGGGCAATGTGGTGCGCTTCCCCGATGTGATCGGCAAGACCCACGCCGAGGCGGAGTCCATTCTTGCCAGCACCAGCGGGATCAAGCTGGAGTATGTTGATCTCCAGGGCCGCGACCGGCTACCTGACTTTGACACGTATGCGCCCGGCCAGGTGGTGAGCGCCCAGATCAAGGATGGGCGGGGGCTGAATAACGGAGATCTCATCCCGCACGGGAGCAGCATTATCCTCGGGGTGCGGGCCGAAAGCTGAGTCTTGCGGGTGGATCAACCAAAGGGGGCGTGGGATGATCCCCACGCCCCCTTTGGTATATAGCTACCCTACACAACGAAACGGCGGCAGGGAACCTGCCGCCGTTTTTATCGCTGGTACAAGACTGGCGCTGCCCCATCGGCCTTTCGGCAAGCGGCGCGGGGGAGGTAGGAGAATTCAGGGGTAAAAGGGGAATAAGTGCGGAGTGGTTATCCGGGGCTTATTCGCAAGCCGTTTCCTTTGGGGCCGCGCCCATCTGTCATCTGTAGCATACGCTATCGAGGCCAGTGACTTCAATAGTCCCTTTCTCCCCCATCTTGGTGGCCCATCTGGCCGCGCGAGTACTGGGATGCGGGATGACCCCCTATGCTACAATAAAGATCTCTCGGGGGTGGCGAAGCCACCTCCACCCCCCCGCCGGCAGCGACGTTGCAACCGCCCTAGCTAAACCAACCACAAAAGATCGGGTCAATACCTGTTCGTGTATAATAGCGGATAGGGACGCCCTGGCGGGGCAGGGCTGATGCAACGTTGCTGGGGCTGCGCCCCAGACCTAGCTTTTTATTGGTTTTTGGCGGATTCGCCGCCAAAAACCAATAAAAAAAGATCTTTCGGGGGTGGCAAAGCCACCCCCAAACCCCCGCCGGAGGCGGCTTTGCAACCGCCCTGCCTAGCGGGGCGTCTGTGCTATGTGTGAGCGGGAGATATGCGATGGGATCGAGCGGCGCACAAGTCGTGATCATCGGCGCGGGGGTTGTCGGGGCCAGCGTGGCCTATCACCTAGCCCTGCGCGGCTGCACTGATGTGCTGATCTTAGAGAAGCAAGAGGCCGAGGTGAGCGGCAGCACAGCCCGCTCGGCAGCCGGGTTGCGCCACCAGTTCTCGATGTCTACCAACATCCTGCTCTCGCGCTACAGCATCGAGCGGCTGCGCCACTTCACCGAGGAGACGGGCGGGTACGCCAATCTGCACCATGTCGGCTACCTGTTCCTGGTGAACGACGCCGCGACATGGGAGGCATATACGGCGGCGGCGGCGCTCCAGCGCGATCTGGGCGTACACGTGGAACTGCTCAGCCCCGCCGAGGCCGCCCGCTTTGTGCCGCAAATGGTCATCGACGACCTGGTAGGCGCGACCTTC
This sequence comes from uncultured Oscillochloris sp., assembly GCA_903887465.1. Classification (GTDB taxonomy): domain Bacteria; phylum Chloroflexota; class Chloroflexia; order Chloroflexales; family Chloroflexaceae; genus Oscillochloris. The sequence goes on from CAISPW010000283.1 coordinate 7,548, forward strand.
AGCCCCGATGATGGCTACTGCGACCCCTACGGCATCGCGATGGGCTACTTGCGGGCGGCCCAGCGCATGGGTGTACGCATCCGGCGTGACACGCCGGCCACCGGCTTTGTGGTTGAGGCCGGACACATACGCGGCGTGCAGACTCGCCAGGGGCGCATAGGCTGCGATCTGGTGGTGAACAGCGCCGGGCCGTGGGCCGGCGAGGTGGCCGCTCTGGCCGGCCTCGCGGTGCCGGTGCGCCCCTTCCGCCGCAACGTCTTCATGACCACGCCGTTCCCGCAGATCCCCGGCCCCATCCCGCTGATCATCGATGTGGGCAGCGGCTTCTACATGCGCCACGAGGGGGCCAGCATCCTCATGGGCGAGTCGAACCCTGCCGAGCCGAGCAGCTACAATACCACGGTGGACTGGACGTGGCTCGACCAGATGCTTGATCACGGGCTGGCCCGCTTCCCCATCCTGGAGCAGGCCAGCCTCGCCGAGCAGCAGTGCTGGGCCGGACTCTACGAGATCACGCCCGACAACAACCCTATCCTGGGCCGCCACCCCGACCTGGGCGGCTATGTGGACGCCAGCGGATTCAGCGGCCACGGGATCATGCACGCCCCGGCCAGCGGCATGCTGATGGCGGAGGAGATCCTCGATGGCCGTGCCCACACGATTAATATCGACGAACTGCGGATCGACCGCTTCGCCGGCGGCGCGGCTGGCACGGAGCGGAATATTATCTAGCGGCGCACGACCGTACACGTGGGGATGTTTTTTCGGGGAGAGACAGGCCCCTCCCCGAACCCCTCCCACCGAACACCCTGTATCATCACAGCGACAAGCTGCTCGTGTTCCCTGGAGGATACCCATGACCCTTGATCAAGCGATCGCCGAACTCACCCGGAGGATCAGCGCCGCCAGCTCCGGTAGCGTCGTGCGCGTCACGCGCGTGTCCGCCGAGGAGGCGCGCATCCGCGCATATGCGCCTACGGCTGATGAGCATGCGATCAAAGCGGCGACCCAAGACCTAGCGTTCCAGTTGCTCACCGGCGAGGGGCTCGATGTGCAGGTACTCGTCTACGATATTACGACGTCGCTCCCGCCTGATGGATGACCTCCAGCTTCGCAACTGGCATTTCAGCCCTCGATTTGACCCCAAAGTGGGGAGCATCTGCGGCCGCACAGATTATTGTCACCGCACATACGGCGCTGACGGGCGTCACCATGAGCGCCAGCCCGCTGATCGATGGCGCGGGGCACATTATCTCCGCCGACCACATCTCCTTTTTTCGTGAAGCTAGCATCGACTTTGCCAATATCAGCGTCACCGCGCACGGCAACCTAGAGGTGCCTCAGCACTCACCCAGTGGTGACTCCCGCATCCCCGATCCGCTCATCCCCTTTCTCGATCCCTACACCACCCCGGCGCGGGCGGTGGGCGCGCCCTTCAACGTGGCCGCCGGTCTTAACCAGCCCGTGTGGGTCGATGTCTTCATCCCCAAAGATACGCTGGCGGGCGTGTACCAGGCCGTGATCACGGTCAGCCTCAGCGGCCAATCACCCGTCGCCGTCCCGCTGACGCTGACCGTGTGGGAATGGGTGCTGGCACAGGGTTGTTTCATGATATCCTGATGCATTTCGCACCAAAATCTAGTACGAAGGACAAACGATGCGCGCGCTCATCCTCCGCGTACTCCGCAAGACCCTTAGCATCCTGGCAATGATGGCTGTAGTCGGCTACCTGATCGTATGCCTGAGCCTCTACCTCAACCAGGAGCGCATCATCTTTTACCCCACCGTACTCGCCCACAACTTCGCGTACCCTTTTACACGCCCCTACACGGAAGTATTTCTGCCAGTCGCTGGCGCGACACTCGCGCTTGTCCACTTCACCCAGCCGAACCCCCGAGGAGTGGTGCTCTATCTCCACGGCAATGCCGACACCCTCCGAAATGCCGACACCTTCGCGGAGCGGTTTATCCGCCAAGCGTACGATGTGATCCTCTTCGACTACCGTGGCTACGGCAAGAGTACGGGGGACGTCACCAATGAAGCGGATCTCCATCGCGACGCCCAGGTCGTCTATGACTATGTGCGACAGTCCTATCACGAGGATCAGATCATTATCTACGGGCATTCGCTTGGCAGTGGGTTCGCCGTTCCGCTTGCTGCCACCAACGCGCCCCGGATGCTCATTCTCGAGTCACCCTACGTCAGCATGTACGATCTGGCCGCGCAGAGGACGCCCTACATCCCCATGTTTCTCCTGAAGTACCCGTTGCGGAGCGATCAGTGGATTGGCAAGGTGCGCTGCCCGATCTACTTTTTTCACGGCAGTAATGACGGCTTGATCCCGTACAACTCCAGTGTGCGCCTGCGGGCATATAGCAGCGCGCCAACGCAACTTATCCAGATCGACGGCGGCGGGCACGGTAATCTCATAAACTTTGCGGCCTATCGCACGGAGCTCGATCTCATCCTGCTCGCCAAGCAGTAGGTCAGGGTCTTGCGTCCGCATCAGGTGTCACCCTTTGATTCGAGGTGAACATGAAGATCGCCATCCGTCTGTATGATTTGTGTGCCAATTTGAGGTTCTGGGCGATGCCGATGCGGTCAACGATCACCTCATGAAGCTTATCCGCAGCCTTATGAATACCCCGTAAACTCATTCGCGGCTCCGTGTTCACGCCTTTCGCCCCGCTTCGCGTCGTCCGTGATCCAAAGACCTAAAGCCCTAAAGCCCACGTTTGACACATGCTATGGGCTTCAGTACAATCACCGTGCAAATTGCGGCTCTCTCGCTTAAGAGTGGGTGCGGCCCGCCGTCGCCAGCGGTTGTTTTTGACCGGCTGCGGCTGCCGGTGATCTGAGCATATCTTTTTTTCTGGGGCTGCGGTCGCCAGCTATTTTTTTAAGGAGATGGAGATGCCAGCGCAGGCAACTGAACCCATGGTGAAGCTGGTGGTGCCGATCAGCCAGCGCCCGAATGACCTGGGCGACCTCGGCGAGGGCCGTCGACGTGTGGTGCTGGAGCGGCTCCAGCCCGAGATCGACGCCGGGCGCTATGCGATTAAGCGTACCCCCGGCGAGCCGGTGCTGGTTGAGGTGGACGCCTTCGCCGACGGCCACGACATCCTTAGCGCGGTGGTGCGCTACCGCCGCGAGGGTGCCCCCGCCTGGTCTGAGTCGCCGATGGAGGCTTTGCTCAACGACCGCTGGCGCGGCAGCTTTACCGTGGATGTGATCGGGCGCTACACGTATACCGTGATGGCTTGGGTCGATCATTTTAAGACCTGGGATCACCAGTTGCAGCGGCGTATCGAGGCTGGCCAGGATGTGCGCGTCGACCTGCTGATCGGTGCCGACCTGGTCGCCGACGCTGCCGCCCACGCCCCCGATGATGCGGCTATCCGCCTGCGCTCCTACGAGGCCGCCTTGCGCGACGGCGACCAGTCGGCCGCCTTCGCCCCCGGCCTGGTGAGCCTGATGACGGTCCACGCCCCGCGTCACTATGCGACGGTCTACGAGCGCGAGTTGACGGTGGTGGTGGATCCGGCCCTGGCCCGTTTCTCCAGTTGGTACGAGCTCTTCCCGCGCTCGGCCTCGCCCGATCCCGCTCGCCACGGCACCTTCCGCGATGTGATTAACCGCTTGCCCTATGTGGCCGATCTCGGCTTCGATGTCCTCTACCTGACGCCCATTCATCCGATTGGGACGACCTTCCGCAAGGGCAAGGATAATGCGCCCAGCGCGCAGCCCGGCGAGCCCGGCAGCCCCTACGCGATTGGCTCGGCTGAGGGCGGCCACCTCGCGCTCCACCCTGAACTGGGCAGTCTGGAGGATTTCCGCGAGCTGGTGCGCGTGGCCCGCGAGCAGTACGGCATCGAGGTGGCCCTCGATAACGCCTTCCAGTGTTCGCCTGACCACCCCTACGTCAGCACGCACCCCGAGTGGTTCCGCGCCCGCCCCGACGGCAGCATTCAGTATGCCGAGAACCCGCCTAAAAAGTACCAGGATATCTATCCCTTCGACTTTGAGACGAGGGACTGGCAGGGCCTTTGGTATGAGCTGAAGCACTCCTTCGACTACTGGATCGAGCAGGGCGTGAAGGTCTTCCGTGTGGATAACCCGCATACCAAGAGCTTCCGCTTCTGGGAGTGGTGCATCGACGCGATCAAGGCCGTACACCCCGAGGTGATCTTCCTCTCCGAGTCGTTCACCCGGCCCAAGGTGATGTATGGCCTGGCCAAGCTCGGCTTCACTCAGAGCTATACCTACTTCACCTGGCGCACGAGCAAGTGGGAGCTGACCCAGTACATGACCGAGTTGACCCAGAGCGAGGTCAAGGAGTTCTTCCGGCCAAACTTCTGGCCGAACACCCACGATATTCTCACGCCGCAGTTCTACGCCGGCCACCGGGGCACGTTCTACGCCCGCGCTGCGCTGGCCGCCACGCTCGCCGCGAGCTGGGGCATGTACGGCCCGGCCTACGAACTGCTTGAGCATATGCCGGTGCAGGGCCGCGAGGAGTACCGCAACAACGAGAAGTATGAGCAGCGCACCTGGAACCTCGACGACTCGCGCAGTATCCGGGGGTTTATCGCGGCGCTCAACCGCGCCCGCCGTGAGAACGAGGCGCTGCAGTTTAACGAGAGCATCCGCTTCCACCGCGTTGAGAACAACTACATCGAGAACGAGCAGATCATCGCCTACAGCAAGCATAGCCCCGACATGAGCAATATCGTGCTGGTGGTGATCAGCCTCGATCCGCTGAATACCCAGTCCGGTTGGGTTGAGTTGCCGCTGGAGGATTGGGGGCTCAGCGGGCCAGTCCAGGTTCACGACCAGATCCGCGACATGCGCTACATCTGGAGCGATGGCTTTAACTATGTGGAACTGAACCCCTATATCACGCCGGTACACGTCTTCCGCATCCGCCGGCGCGTGCGCGATGAGCGCGGCTTCGAGTTCTACTCGTAGGCAAGGGGACACCAGGGGGCGGGGATCGGTAGGGGCGCGCCGCGCCGCGCCCCTACAACACCTGCAATAGAAAGCAAACGATGGTCATAAAAAAGCACCCGCAGCTTTTTGCCGACGACCCGCTCTGGTACAAAGACGCCGTGATCTACGAGGTTCACGTTCGCACCTTCTGCGACAGCGACGGCGACGGGATCGGCGATTTCAAAGGTCTGATCCGCAAGCTCGACTACCTCCAGGATCTCGGTATCACCGCGATCTGGGTGCTGCCCTTCTACCCCTCACCCCTGCGTGACGACGGCTACGACATCGCCGACTATAACGACGTCAACCCGGCCTATGGCAGCATCCAGGATGTGCGCGCGCTCATCCGCGAGGCCCACGCTCGCGGCATGCGCGTGATCACCGAGCTGGTCTGTAACCATACCTCCGACCGCCACGCCTGGTTCCAGCGCGCGCGCCACGCGAAGCCGGGCAGCAGCTACCGCGACTTCTACGTCTGGTCGGATACGCCCGAGGTCTACAAAGAGGCGCGGATCATCTTTAAGGACTTCGAGAGCAGCAACTGGGCGTGGGATCCGGTCGCTGGGGCGTACTACTGGCACCGCTTCTACAGCCACCAGCCCGACCTGAACTTCGAGAACCCGGCGGTGCATAAGGCGCTGTTTAAGGCCATGGAATTCTGGCTGGATATGGGTGTGGACGGGATGCGCCTCGACGCCATTCCCTACCTCTACGAGGCCGAGGGCAGCAACTGCGAGAACCTGCCCGCCACCCACGACTTCCTCAGGCAGTTGCGCCGCCAGATGGACGCGAAGTACCCTGGGCGTATGTTTCTGGCTGAGGCCAACCAGTGGCCCGAGGATCTGGTGGCCTACTTCGGCGACGGCGATGAGTGCCATATGGCCTTCCATTTTTCGGTGATGCCGCGCCTGTATATGGCCGTCTATCAGGAGGACCGCTTCCCGATCATCGAGATTATGCGCCAGACGCCCTCCATCCCCGCGAGTTGTCAGTGGGCGATCTTCCTGCGCAACCACGATGAGCTGACCCTGGAGATGGTGACGGAGGAGGAGCGCGACTATATGTACCGGGTCTATGCCAAGGACCCGCAGGCGCGCATTAACCTGGGCATCCGCCGCCGCCTGGCCCCGCTGCTCGGCAACCACCGCCGCAAGATCGAGCTGATGAATGGCCTGCTCTTCTCGCTGCCCGGCACCCCGGTGCTTTACTATGGCGACGAGATCGGCATGGGCGACAATATTTACCTGGGCGACCGCAATGGCGTGCGGACGCCGATGCAGTGGACGGGCGACCGCAACGCGGGCTTCTCGAAGGCTAACCCGCAGCGGCTCTACCTGCCGCCAATCACCGACCCGGAGTATCATTACGAGACGGTGAATGTGGAGACTCAGAGCGCCAACCCGCACTCGCTGCTCTGGTGGATGAAGCGGTTGATCGCCCTGCGCAAGCGCTACCAGGCGTTCGGACGCGGCAGCCTGGAGTTCCTCCAGCCCGACAACCGCAAGGTGCTCTGCTTCCTGCGCCGCCACGCGGGCGAGACGATCCTGGTGGTGGCGAACCTCTCACGCTTCGTCCAGGCTGTCGAGCTGGATATGACCGAGTTTAAGGGCATGATGCCGGTGGAGCTGTTTGGCCAGGTCGAGTTTCCGGCGTTTAGCGAGCGACCCTACCTGATTACCCTCGGGCCGCACTCGTTCTACTGGTTCCGCCTGGCACCGCAGCGGGCGGAGGGCGGGCTGTTGAGCGCGCCCGCCGGTGGCGAGCCGCCGCTGATCCGCATCGACGCCAACCACTGGGACGCGATCTTCTACGCTGGGCACCAGGCCCAGCTGGAGCAGATCCTGCCCGACTTCATGCGCCCGCGCCGCTGGTTCGGGGCCAAGGCGCGCAAAATCAAGAGCGTTAGCATTGTCGATACGATCAGGCTGCTCTACGCGGGCGGCCTGGCCCACCTCGTGCTGGCCAGCGTCCAGTACACCGAGGGCAGCGCCGAGACTTACCTGCTGCCGCTGGCCTACGCCGAGGGCGATCACGCGCGGCAGATCCTGGCTGACGCCCGCCACGCTGTCGTGGCGGGCTTGCGCCTCGCGACGACTCAGCACGAGCCGTGTGTGCTTTACGACCCGCTGGTGGATCGTGGGTTCTGCCTGGCCCTGCGCGATTTGATCGCTGGCCGCCGCAGCCTGCGCAGCGAGCGCGGCGGCGAGCTGGCGGGCATCCCGGCGAAGGCGCTGCGCGGTATGCTCCACGGCCTGGGCGACGCCAGCCTGGAGCCGCTGCCCGTCCGGGCCGAGCAGAGCAACTCCTCGATCACCTTTGGCGTCCACTTGATCATGAAGCTGTTCCGTAAGGTCGATAACGGGATCAACCCCGACTTGGAGATCGGGCGCTTCCTCACCGACGAGCGCGGCTTCACGCGCACGCCGCCGGTGGCCGGTAGCATCGAGTACACCCGTGGCGGAGAGGAACCCATGACCCTGGCTATCCTCCAGGGCTTTGTGCCCAATGAGGGCGATGCCTGGGCCTACACCTTGGATGTGCTGCGCAGCTACTTCGACGCGGTGCTGGCCCGCCCCGCGCTGGATGCGCCAGATACCCCGACCACCCTGGCGGCGCTGCTGGAGGCGTCGGGCGCAGATGAGCCGACCTTGGCGGAGGATCTCGTGGGGGGCTACCTGGAGCGTGTGCGCCTGCTTGGCCAGCGCACCGCCGAGTTGCACCTGGCTCTGGCTAGCGGCACTGGCCCGGACTTCGCCCCCGAGCCGTTCACGCAGCTCTACCAGCGCTCGATCTACCAGGGTGTGCGCGCCCTTACGGTGCAGACCTTCGAGGGGCTGCGTAAGCTGCTGCCGACGCTGCCCGCGAGCGCCCGCGCCGCCGCTGAGGCCGCCCTGGCCAGCGAGGGGCCGCTGCTGGCTCGCTTCCAGCGCATCGTCGGCGTGCGGATCGATGCCGCCCGCACGCGCATCCACGGCGATTATCACCTTGGCCAGGTGCTTTTTACCGGCAAGGACTTCATGATCATCGACCTGGAGGGTGAGCCGATGCGCCCGATTAGCGAGCGGCGGATGAAGCGCTCGCCCTTGCGCGATGTGGCCGGTATGCTGCGCTCATTCCAGTATGCCGCCTATTCTAGCTACTTCAGCCGCGTCGGGGCCATGGCGGTGACGGAGGAGGACGCCACCCGCCTGCGCCGCTGGGCCGACTTCTGGTGCTTCTGGGTCAGCGCGGCCTACTTGGGCAGCTATCGCGAGCACGCTGGCGGGTCGCCCTTTATGCCCGCCGCCCGCGCTGACCTGGAGACGCTCTTGGAGGTGTATGTGCTGGAGAAGGCTGTCTACGAGCTCGGCTATGAGATGAACAACCGCCCGGCTTGGATGAGCATCCCGCTGAACGGGATCCTGCGCCAGGTGGCTGGACCGCCATAGGGTTGTGGTTGGATCGCGAGGGGCGTTTGGATCGCGAAGGGCGTTTGGATCGCGAAGGGCACGAAACGGGGCGTTTGGATCGCGAAGGGCGCGAAACGGGGCGAAGGACGCGAACGCGAAGGGCGTTTGGATCGCGAAGGGCGTTTGGATCGCGAAGGGCATGAAACGGGGCGAAGGACGCGAACACGAAGGGCGCGAAGGTCGTCCCTGCGCTATATATTGAATACCAATAAGGGAACCGATATGACTAATGAGAAGAAGCTTCGGGGCAGCCGATCTAAGAAGGCTTCCGCCGAGCAGACCTTGCCCGAGGTGCGCGAGTCCTCGGTGGCGGAGGTGTGCGAGTCCCCGGTGGCGGAGGTGTGCGAGTCCCCGGTGGCGGAGGTGTGCGAGTCCTTGGTGGCGGAGGTGCGCGAGTCCCCGGTGGCGGTAGTGGTCGCCGCGCCCGTCGCGTCGCCCGCCATTACGGACGATGATGTTTATCTCTTTGGCGAAGGCACCCACTATCGGCTCTACGAGAAGCTGGGCGCTCACCCGACTGAGGTGGACGGTATAGCTGGCACTTACTTTGCGGTCTGGGCACCTAACGCCGAGTATGTGGCCGTGATCGGTGAGTGGAATGGCTGGGATCCCGGCCCTAACCCGCTGAAGATTCGCGGTGGCTCGGGGATCTGGGAGGGGTTTGTTCCCGGCGTTGGTAAGGGTGCCTCCTATAAGTTCCATATCGCCTCGCGCTACTACGGCTACCGTGAGGATAAGACTGACCCCTTTGGCAGTTACTATGAGGTGGCCCCGCGTACGGCGTCTGTGGTCTGGGACCGCGACTACGACTGGAGCGACGGTGAGTGGATGGCCACCCGTGGCCAGCGCCAGAATACCCACGCGCCTATGTCGCTCTACGAGATGCACTTTGGCTCGTGGATGCGCGACCCCGAGAACCCCGAGCGTTTCCTGAGCTACCGCGAGCTGGCACCGCTCGTGGCGAACCATATGAAGACGTGTGGCTTCACCCACATCGAGCTGATGCCCGTCACCGAGCACCCTTTCTACGGCTCATGGGGCTACCAGACCACCGGCTTCTTCGCGCCCACGAGCCGCTGCGGCACGCCTCAGGATTTCATGTTCTTCGTCGAATACCTGCACCAGCATGGTATCGGCATTATCCTCGACTGGGTGCCCTCGCATTTTCCCACCGATGGCCACGGCCTGGCCTACTTCGATGGCACGCATCTGTACGAGCACGCGGATCCGCGCAAGGGTTTCCACCCCGACTGGGGCAGCTACATCTTCAACTATGGCCGCAATGAGGTGCGCAGCTTCCTGATCAGCTCGGCGATCTGCTGGCTGGATAAGTTCCACATCGATGGTCTGCGTGTGGATGCCGTGGCCAGCATGCTCTACCTCGACTATTCGCGCAAGCAGGGCGAGTGGATCCCTAACCTGTACGGCGGTAACGAGAACATTGACGCGATCATGTTCCTGCGCCAGTTTAACGCCGAGGTCTACAAGAGCTTCCCCGATGTGCAGACGATGGCCGAGGAGAGCACCGCTTGGCCGATGGTCTCGCGCCCGGTGTACGTGGGTGGCCTGGGCTTTGGCTTCAAGTGGGACATGGGCTGGATGCACGACACGCTCCAGTACATGCGCCGCGAGGGTATTTTCCGGCGCTTCCACCACAACGAGCTGACCTTTCGCGGTCTCTACATGTTCACCGAGAACTATATGCTCTCGCTCTCGCACGATGAGGTCGTCCACGGCAAGGGGTCGCTGATGGATAAGATGTCTGGCGATCTGTGGCAGAAGTTCGCCAATATGCGCCTGCTCTTCAGCTACATGTATGCCCAGCCCGGCAAGAAGCTGATGTTTATGGGGGCCGAGTTTGGCCAGTGGAGCGAGTGGGACCACGATAGCAGCCTGGACTGGCATCTGCTCGGATACCCCACGCACAGCGGGCTCCAGCAGTTGGTGAGCGACCTCAACCGTATCTACACCAGCGAGCCGGCCCTGTATGAGCTTGACTGTGAACCGGCGGGCTTCGAGTGGGTCGATGTCAGCGATAGCGACAGCAGCGTTTACAGCTTCTTGCGCAAGGGCAGGAGCACCGGCGATGTCATTCTGGTGGTGATCAACGCCACCCCGGTGGTGCGAGCGAATTACCGTATTGGCGTGCCGCGCGGCGGCTGGTGGCGCGAGTTGCTCAACAGCGATGGCAGCGAGTATTGGGGCAGCGGGATCGGCAATGCTGGCGGCGTGATGGCGGAGTTTATGCCTGTCCACGGGCGCGAGCAGTCGCTCAACCTGATCCTGCCGCCCCTTGGCGCGCTCTTCTTCAAGAGCGAGGGCTGATCGCGGAGGGTTGGCGTCATGGTGCCTGCTGGCGGGGGCGTGGGGGTGGTGATGCCACCCTCACGCGATCTTTTTTTATAGCTGTTTGGCGGCGAAGCCACCAAACAGCTACAAAAAGCGCGGTCTGGGGCGCAGATCCAGCGACATTGCAACCTGCCGGAATTTCTCTGAAGTTGCGCGCTGCGCGAGGGTATGCTATACTTCTGCCGTTACAAATCCGGGCGATTAGCTCAGTTGGTTAGAGCGCATCCTTCACACGGATGAGGTCGGTGGTTCGAGTCCACTATCGCCCACCACATTCTCAAATATGCGCCCCGCACACGCGGCGGCGCATATTTTGCGTCTAGGACGTGGTTCAGACGAAGATCCTGCATTGCGCGCCAGTATGCCCGCGCCGCTTTTGGTGTCCTGCGCGTTCTTCTCCAGCAGCCCCCCGTAAACCTCGCCCTTCACGTCAATGTCCAGGCCAACCCAGGTTTCGCGGTCGATCAGGTCAATCAGCCGCCGCAGTTTGGCCGGATCCTGAATCTTGTTCTGGGCTTTGCGAAAGATCACCGAGATTAGCCCCGCGACAAATCTAATTATCGCTCAACTCCTGCTGCGGCTTGACATTGGCTGCCTTGTAGTCCAGAGCGGTGGCAAAGCCGCCCCCGAAAGGTCTTTTTTTGCACTACCGCAAAAGTCCAAGCGCCCGGCCCGTAAACGGGCGGGCGAGGTCTACGACGGCCGCTGAAGCGGCCTGCCTGAGGCCGCTGAAGC
>CAISPW010000284.1 GCA_903887465.1 uncultured Oscillochloris sp.
CGACGCGAAACCGGGCGAATGACGCGAACGCGAATGACGCGAACGGCGCGAATGACGCGAACGGCGCGTCCCCGTAGGGCCGAAGCATCGCCCCTGCGTATTTGCGCCGCCCGGATACAACCCGGCGATGCTTCGGCCCCCCGACGGCGCGAACGACGTGAAACCGGGGGTTTGGATCGCGGACGACGCGAAACCGGGCGAACGACGCGAAACCGGGCGAATGACGCGAACGACGCGAACGGCGCGTCCCCGTAGGGCCGAAGCATCGCCCCTGCGTATTTGCGCCGCCCGGATACCACCCGGCGATGCTTCGGCCCCCCGACGACGCGAACGACGCGACGCCGGGGGGTTGGATCGCGAACGACGCGACGCCGGGCGAATGACACGAACGACGCGAACTACGGTCCCTGGACGATGATCACCGGTTGCTCGCTCAGGGTGAGGTTCACGGCCCCGGCAGAGGGAACCAGCGGCATCTGCGTACCGTCGATGTCGATGCGGGTGACGGTGGCACCTGCGGCGACGGGTAGGCTCATCTCCAGCGTGTCATTGGGTCGCCAGAGTACATCGATCACCTGGACGCCCCGCGTGTAGCGGTAATCGTAGGTGCCGCCACTGCCCACATAGGGGTTGGCCGGGTCGTAGACATGGCTGTGGATCGGCCCGGTGCCTGCGGGCGTGGCACCGTCGAGGGCACCGGACAGAACCGCATAGGCGCTGTAGGCCGGCTTCACCAGGTAGCTGCCGCCGCTGATCTGGCGCACGATTGCTGCGTTGCCCCACTCGCGGGCTGGGTTGTTGAAGGCGTCCTGGAACTGGAACCAGCTCAGGTGCTGCACGCCGCTCTGCTGGGCGATCACCATCGAGCGGACGAGGTAGTTGGCCTGCTGAGACTCGCTGACCTGGACGCCGCCGGGGCACGTACCGGTCGCCGTACACCAGCCCAGTTCGTCCACCCAGATTGGCGCGTCGGCTCGCCCGATTGCCGGGTCGTCCAGCCAGTTGCGCGTGTTGCGGATGCGCCCTTCGACGGTGATGATCTGCGGGATCTCCGGCTCGTCCGGGCGGCGGGTGGGGATGTAGGGGTGGATGGCGAAGATATCGAACGCCTGCCGCGCGGCGGGCACCTGTGGGAAGACCCCGCCGGCGGCGTTTAGGAAGTTGAGTCCGTCGCAGACCCCGCCAGCGCAGCTGCCGTCGTAGATATAGACCCCGCCGATCAGCACCTTCGCGGTGGGGTCGGTGGCCTTGATTGCCTGGTAGGCCGCCACCAGCATCTGGCCGTAGCGCAGCTTGCGGGCGTCCGCGCCGCCAGCAATGTCGGGCCAGAGGGCGGTGTCATTTGGCTCGTTCCAGATCTGCCAGTAGGCGATGCGCGGTGAGCCCGGCGCGTCATCGACGCCGTCGCCGTCGTAGCGCTCGACCATCCATGCGGCGAACTGCGCGAACTCATTGACGTCGGCGGGCGGGCACCAGTAGCTGCTGGCACATGACGGGTCTCTGGCCCAAGCCGGGGTGGTGGCCAGCATGCCGATGATCCCAAACCGCTTCTCGGCGGCGAGCCGCAGGTTGGCGTCGTAGACGGTGCTGAAGGTGCCGTTGCGCGGCTCGATGAGATCCCAGGGCAGCTCCTCGCGCGTCCAGCGCACGCCGGCAGTATAGGCTAGGTCGGCCAGAAGGGGCAGATTATCGCCGGAGTTGCGGCGCTCGCGCTTGGAGAGGTAGAGGTTCATGCCCCAGAAGGAGAGCGCGGCGGGCTGGGTGTCTGGGCGCGGTATGAAGACGGTCGGCAGGTAGGTGCGTTGGCCGACAGACTGGCCACGGGCGGGGAGGTACGGCAGCATGGCCGCGAGCATTGCCAGGGCGAGGATCGCGAGGGCGAGAGGGCGTCGGTGTAAGGTGACGCGCTGCTGCATCGGTGATCTCTCCACAGTTTCGGCCCGCGCGTGGTGTGCGGGTGCGCGTGGGGTGCGCGTGGCCTGAAACCTTGTTATGCATAAGGATCGTGTGTAGGGCGCTGGGAGTGGCCCTAACTGTACCATAGATGTGTGGACGCCCCCGCCAGAGTCGCCTCCAGCAGGGGGTTGGGCTGCGCCCCAGCGCCACGTCAGCCGCTTTTGTCCTGGGTAGGTGCGATTGGTCATTATTTCACAACCTAAAAAGTTAAAGGATTACCACCTATGATAGCTATAAATCCATTATATAATAGATACATTCCAGGAATATGGGAACATGCAAGCAGCAGTCGGCAGGCGCTATCGCGGCGTCTGTTCTCCCGTCATCGTTGCAAAAACACAGGAAGTGCTATGGCAGCAGTCGTTCTGAATGGGCGGGCGCTGGCCCGCGAGCTGCGCGAAGATCTGAGCCTGCGTGTGGCGGCCTATGTGGCCCAGCACAATCACACGCCGACGCTCGGGGTAATCCATGTCTACGGTGATAAGTCGGCCGAGCGCTACGTGCGCAACCTCCAGGTCTCGTGTAACCGCGTGGGCATGAACTTCAAGTACTATCTGCTACACCACACGGCGACGCAGCGCGAGCTTGAGAATGCCATCCACACGTTCAGTTCCGATGTCAACGTTGACGGTGTGCTCATCCAGATGCCGCTGCCGGCGAAGTATGATAGTGCGGCGGCGGTCTCTCGCCTCGATCACCGCAAAGATATCGACGGTGTCCACCCGATCAACGTCGGCCTGCTGAACCAGGGCAAGCCGAGCTTGGTGCCGAATACGCCAGCCGGAGGCATGCTCATCCTGCAGCGCTATGGGATCGAGGTCGCCGGACGTGATGTGGCAATGATCGGACGCAGCGCGATTGTGGGTGGTCCGATGTCGACGATGCTGCTGAACGCTGAGGCCACCGTCGAGATTTGCCACCGCGCCACGCGCAACCTGGCCGATAAGGTCCGCCGCGCCGATATTGTGGTGACGGCGGCCGGTAAGGTCGACCTGGTGACGGGCGATATGCTCAAGCCCGGTGCGACGGTGATCGACTTTGGCATTAACGTCCGCCCCGACGGGACGATATGCGGCGATGTCAACTACGCGAGCGCCTTCGAGGTGGCCGGCGCAATCACCCCCGTCCCCGGCGGCACGGGTCCGGTGACGACGATGGTGCTGCTCGATAACGTACTCAAGGCGGCGATTGCGACCCACACCGATACGCCTGATGATCTGTAGGCACTCGTAGTTCGTTATGGTGCGCCCGATGGGCATATAAACAATAGTTCTGGTGTGATACGGCGTAGCTGTACCACACCAGAACTATTTGTTTGTTAGGCATGGTTCAGGTGCATCCAGCCCTGGTGGGCCGCTTTCGAGGGATATCGCCAAGGCATGCTATACTCTGCGCACCATACAGGGTGAGGAGGATGACAATGACCCAAAACATTCTTCGTCGGAATAACATCAAAGTC
>CAISPW010000285.1 GCA_903887465.1 uncultured Oscillochloris sp.
ATTTCGCTCATACCGCGTTTAGCTCTCTCTAAAGCGTTAAATCGCAACTTGACAAAACAAATCGGAATAACCTTTATTGACGCCGGTGTCCGTATCTGACGGTCCGGACGGGCTCTCTCATTCTTGAATGTAAACGATTGACGCCGGTGTATGTATCTGATGGTTCGGACGGGCGCTTTCGTGCGTGCGTGTACAATGATGGACGCTTGGGGCCTCTTTTTGATGGTTCGGACGGGCTATTTCGACTTCAGATGTACAACGATTGACGCCTCTGTGTATTTCTCATGGTTCGGACAGGCAATTTCGTGTTTAGACAAGGTTTCAGAGGGGCTGAGTTTACTTTACAGTCTGGCTCGGCCCGCAGACAAACAACCCTGGTAGTATGGTTCGTGTACCACCACAAGCCATACCGCCAGGGATGACCACATGGGTCAGACCCATCCTCGCACGCCCGCCGAGCGGGCACAATGCGCCGCGTATTTGTTGGCACATCCGCATGAGTACGGAGTCGTGATGCAGATGAGCCGGGAGTATCAGGTTTCGCGCCCCACGCGCTATGCCTGGCGCGATCAGGCCCAGGCGGCGTTGCTGGCGGCGTTCACCCCTCCTGCCACGACGGAGGTTTCCTCCTCCTCCACTATGACTCCGCGCCAGGTGCTGGCGCTCTGGATCACCCATGCCAGCGTGCGCGGCATCCAATACGCATTGGCGGAGGTGCGGCCGCGTGGGGTGAGCCGGGAGACCATCACCACCATCCTGGCGGAGGCCGACCAGCGCGCACGAACCTGGATGCAGACCCATGTGCCGGACCGCACCCGTGCATTGGCCCTTGATGAGATCTATGCCAACGACCGGCGCGGGGCCTATCTGAACGTCGTCGATGTCCACAGTGGTGCCGTCTGGGCCAGCGAAGGCCCGTTGGCGGTGGACACCGAGAGTTGGATCCTGGTGCGGTGGGAACTGCAGGCACGCGGCTTGCGCTGGGAGCGGGTCGTCCTCGATGGCGGCGCGCCGATGCTGGCCGCATGCCGCACCGTCACGCCGACCATGATTGTCCAGAGTGATACCTGGCACGTGACGCACACCTGCGCGCAGGTGCTGGCCCGTCTGCAGCGGGTCGTCACGCAGTTGAAGGCGCGGAGACCCGCCGCCGAGCGGCGAGCCGCCCGCATTGCCGCCGGTCAGCGACCGCGTGGGCGCACGCCCAACGCCGGTGGGGAGGATCACGCCCAGGCCCTCGCCACGGCCCGCCGGGTCGCGGACGGCGTGGCCTACCTGACCAACGAACTTCGGAACCTGCTGGCCGTGGTCGTCTACGATGCCCGTGGGGTGCTGGATGCGCGCCAGCGCCAGACCGAGCTGGAAGCGGTACTGGCATTGCTGGCCGAGGTCGCTGACACCGCCCCCTCCCCACCGCAGGCGATGCTCCAGCGGTTGCATGCCAGCCTGCTCGAACGCCTGCCGCAGCTGCTGACCTTTGTGGCCCACGTCGACCAGGTGCAGCGTGATCTGCGCGCCGTGCTGCCGCCTAACCAGCAAGCCGTGTTGGCCTGGGCTTGGCGGCACCGCCGGACACTGCGCCGGAGTAGCACCGACATCCTCGCCGCCATCCTCTGCGACTGGCGTCCGGCCGCTCGAGTGCTGCTGGCTGCCTGGGACGACGCGGTGCATGTGAGCAGCGCCGTGGAGTACTACCACTCCATCATGCGGCCCCATCTGGCGGTGCATCGCACGCTGAGCACTGGGATGTTGGCATTGCTGGCGGTCTGGCATAACCATCGTATCTTCACCAACCGCGTAAACCCACGCCATCCGTGGCACTTCTTCCCCTCCAATCGCACCCCCTGAACTATTACGGCTGAACGGAACAGAACTTTTGAGCGTGATGGCTCAGGGGTATTCTGGCTTAATTCCGATACTGTTTACTGCTGTATAGTCAATATCAATGTCCGAACACGATATAGCAGTCCTACGCCGGTCGTGAAGCCCGTTGCGCCAAGTTCCAGGGGTGCCGCATTGGGAAGCGGTAGCCAATCAAGCGGGTTCACAACCCCGGTAGGATTGCTATAGCACCTGAGATAAACAATACCTTCGCCAATTATCCAGGTGATGGCTCAGCGGGGAGCGGATGGATACGCCCTATCCCTGTGATGGCGGCCAAGATCCGATGCAATAAACCCGGCTCTGGCTTTTCCGGAAGGAGTTTAATCACGTCCTCGGCATAGGAACGCCCTCGGTCGTGCGCCTTGAGATCGAGTACGCTGCGGTTCGGGTCAGTACCTCGACGATCCCGCATGCGGCGACGACTGAGGTTCACCATGAAGAAAGCCAGGTTCATCGCGTTCGTGACGGCGACTTCTTTCACCACCATGAAGTCCTCCAAACCCCAATACTGTTTGGCATCACGAAAGGTGAACTCCATCTGGAAACGCAACTGATAATCGTCACGTAGGACATCCCAGGTCAGGATGCGGTCCGTGCTGAAGAGGTACACATGCGCCTGCTTCTCGGTGGTCTGATGGTGTTTGACGATCACGACCACATTCAACGGTTGGTCAAAGGTCTCGTGCCGCGCCTCAACCTGATAGATGCGCGTCTCAATGTCGCCCTCCACGCTCGTCTGTTTCAGGAAGCGCTCCGGGATGGCGGTGGGGTCAATCCGCTCACCATAGATGCGATGCGGGCCACGTCCGGCATAGGGGCCATCATAGGGATAATAGAGTGCCGAATCGTTCCGCAGCTTCGAAATCAGATGCAATCCGAGTCGGCGGGCCATCAGAACCGCATTGTGGTTGCCGAAATGCCCATCCACCACCAGGTATTTCACGGTGAGGTACGGGCGAATGCGAACCAAGAGACCCTGAATCATGGTACGGATGCGGGTGTGTTCCGCATTGAGGGGCGCATCGGCCTTGGCCTGGGTGCGGCTGCCCTTCGGTCGCCCCGGTTTCCTCTTCGCCGCGGGCAGAGTCGGGGGTGGCACCACCGCAGGTTCGCGGAGTACCTGCTCCACCTGCACCGGGAATGCCTGCCGTTAGCGGCGACTGACCAGGGCGAGCGCGAAGAGCGCGACCCCCGGCACCGGTTTGCCAAAGATGCTCGAAAAGAAGCGATCCACGCCGAAGGTCTCCGTGCCGGCTTTGGTCACCACACATTCATCCCCGACGAGTAGCACATCATCGCCGGGTGTGAGCATCTGGGTGCGTACGAAGACCCAGAGGATCGCCGCCCAGGGCAATGGCGTATGAAAGAAGCGTTGGATGGTGCGATAGCTCCCACCCGTTCCCGTCCAGCGCGAGAGCCCGAGCATCGTCACCCGCCCCGTGATCGTGAGCATCGCGAGGGCGATCCGGCTCAAGTGCCGAATTGTGGTCATCCGAAGTTCACCGGACAGGCAGCAGAGCAATGGTAGAATAGCGTCCATGGCTTATGTGGGCTTTCCGTTGTGTGCGTTTCACCACCCCAACGGTACCACAGAAGCCATGTTTGTTCGCAGTCAGTTTTGGCGAAGGTATTGAGTATTAGAACTGTTTTTCAGGCGCAAGTGGGGGTAGAATTTCATTTGGGTGTGACCAAAACATGTTGATCGCTCATGCGGCGTGGCGGAGAAGTTGCTCTTCCGGTAAGGCTGCGGGCGGAGTGGCATACAAACGCTGGTGCTGCTGTTGACGATGGAAGATCCAGTAGGCATCCCCAATCGCCATTCAGCCGGACGGCCCGGAGGTCAAGCACCGCTTGCGCACCGGCGATGGTCCAGCGCATACCCGCCTTTTCCATGCGGTCTTTGACGAGATGGCCGCAGGCCCCTTCCACCACGCCGGTGCCAATGGGCCATCCCTGGGCAAGGTAGTGGTCGTAGCCCATATGCGGCTGGTTGCGGCGATAGTCGCCACTCGTGCGCAGCAGCGCCTTGCGTTGAGTCTCGGTACACGTGGCAGTGGCGGCCGCTTCCTCCAGCGCCGTGATCACATCCATCGTCTTGCCCTCAAGCAGCAGCACCAGCTTGGGGCGTATCCAGTCCGTGCGTCCGGCATGGGTTTCCCCCAAAAGCGCGTTGACCGCATCCCAGAGGTATTCATTGACATGGATGATGTCCAGCACCAAGCTGTAGTCCCCAAGGTGGGCCTGTATCTGATCTTGGAGCGCCTCGCTCCCATCGGTGAGCGCGACCCGATGCGCAAGGTGCGCCCCGTCGCGCTACGCCGCGCGTGCGGCGAGGTCGGAACAGACGGTAGCTTTGCCCGCCAGCGTGGCGTGCGGTTCTTTGCCCACCGGTCGGGGGCGCGGGCGCACCAGTGCTGGGTCGGCGGCGTGCAGGATGGCATCGGCCACCTCGTCGGCCGTCCGCACGTAGGGGGCCACCGTGTAGAGGGCGGTGACGATGGCCTCTTTTTTGGTGCCGCGTTTCTGGCCTTTGCCCAGGCGCACGGGTTGGTCGCTGGCGGCCTTGATCAAGGGCACGCCTTTGCCATCGGCTTGCGCCACCAGAATGCTTCCCTCTTTCGTCGGGTCGAGCCCCTCACCCGGCTGGGCATAAAAGGCGTCCACATCGAGGGCCGAGCGCAGCATCTGCGGTTCGAGGGTCTGCACCGACAGCGTTAGTCCCAAGAGACGTTCCAGGAGGGTCTGATTCTCACGATAGGCATGCTCGGTATCACCGTACGCGCCCCATTCGCGCAGCAGATCGGAATACGCGGTGGCGGGCAGGCTCAGTTCGGCATCAAGTGGGGCAGAACTTGCCTGTCCAGTGGCTGTGAAGTAATGGCGGGGCACCCATATAGCAATCCTACCGGGGTTGTGAACCCGCTTGATTGGCTACCGCTTCCCAATGCGGCACCCCTGGAACTTGGCGCAACGGGCTTCACGACCGGCGTAGGACTGCTATAGCTCGCCAAAGATCGAGATGTAGCGCACGGAGAGGCGGCCTTGACAGGCCATCGGCTGCCCATTGGAGGTCACAGGGGTGGGAGGACGGACTGCCGCGCGGGTGCGAAAGAACAGACCCAGTAAGGCGGCCCCCAGTGCGAGCAGACTCCGGAACAGGTGCAATTCCACCGTGTACACATTGTGTTCGGTACTCGCCGGGCCGGAGACATAGTCCACGAGGGTCTCGAAGTCGCGGCGCAGCTGCGGTACAATCGACTCGGTGTTGAGGGTCATCAGCTACCTCCGAGATGTTATCGGTTGGTTTTGATGTCTCCGATTATCCCGCAGGTTGGACGAACCCTCAACATCTTCCCCAAGTCACGATTCCACGCCGTAGATGGCGAGATGTCGACACTCGTTTTACCTCATCAGAACGCGGTAAATTCGGAAAGTCCCAAAAATACTCTAGGCCATCTACACGTTTCAGTCACACCCGAATGAGATAGCCCGTCCGAACCGTCAGATACGGACACCAGCGTTAATGGTTTTACCTCTAAAAACGGACGCGCGCGTCACCGTCCTAAAAAACCACGAAGGGGTTATGATGTTTCGCATGCGGCCCAACATTGGCATGCAGGTGATGCCGCTGGCGCGGCCTCAAACCTGCTGCGTTTTTTGTGCGTGTCACGTGCCGCCCAGCCGTGGCATTCAAGGAAGTCGCTAGCGGCGCGCTTGAGGCCCAGCGTTGGGCGGCAAACAGCGCTCGTCTATAAATCAAGCAACATCCGTAACGTTTCTTCCACACGCTGCATCGTCCCTCCTGAAATATGCCCCCAGGGAACCCCTTTGAAGCGATCTTTTGAAATGGATCGTAGCGCATCACATAAAATAAGGCTGCGACTCGTCATACCGCCTTCGGGGGGATCAATGGGAATATGGGCCGGAATACGGCGATCAGTTCGCGTTAAGGGGAGCACAAACACTAATCCTGCTGGCCCATGATTAAAGAGGTCGGTCGAAATGACAAGCACGGGGCGTGTGCCGGCTTGTTCGTGCCCACGGATGGGATTCAGATCGGCAAGCCAGATCTCCCCGCGTGATGGTTCAGGACTCATGCCACGTCTCCCGTTCGTCTAATCCATCAAGCAGGGTCGTGTCCCACGCAGCACGTTCTGATTCCGCTGCGGCGTGTGCGGCGGGATCTGATGGTGCAGCCGCGTAGGCCGCATTCAGCGCCTCGAGAAATTGGCGACGGCGATACTGCGCGAGCGCCTCTTCAAGCACCTGTTGCATGGATGTCCCTGCCTGACAGGCAAGGTCATGCAACAAGGTGCGTGTTTCGGACGAAACACGGATGGTCGTCGTAGTCATAGATGCCCTCCCAAGAGCGGTAGATAAAAACATCTACACAATTATAGCACGCAATATCTACAGAGGCAACCGAATGATAGAAAAGGCGACAATAGTGTAAGCCATTTCCATATATCGAGAGGATAAAACAAACGACCAATACGCCATATCTTAGCCAGCGAGGCTAGTGAATACGTATAAAAGCCCGTCAAGCCGCCCAACATGGCTCGCACCTGACGCCGCTGGCGCGTCATCAAACCTGGTGCGTTTTTGATGCGCGTCTCGTGCCGTCGCGCGGTGCCATCTATCGAAGCAACCAGCGGCGCAGGTGAAGCCCAGCGTTGGGCGGCCTATCAAAAGCCTCCACTGGTTCAAGGTTGCTCAACCGGAGCGCCTGTTGTACCACGTCAAACGCGCCTCGATCTTCGACCATTGGGATCGCAGCGCGGGAAAACCGTCGATCCATCACATCCTATCGAACAGGAGAAAGACGATGGAGTACGATACCTGTTTCCGACTACACGCCATTCCTGAGGTATGGTATACTGCATTAGGCATTACTGAATACGCTATTGATGATGATACGACCATGCCATTTTATGACATCCAAATAACCGATGAGGCAGAGGCGGATCTTGCATACTACCGAGCAAACGAGCGAAAGCTCATCATTGATGGGATTATCACCCAATTAACGTATGAACCAACCAAGGAAATGCGTAATCGGAAGCGGTTACGCGAGACCACCATGGCAACATGGGAACTACGTATTGGGGTGTTGTGCTAGTTGAAACCGCTTGACGGGACGCCTCCGGCATGGTATGGCTGGTCTATGAAGTAGGCCGCCCACACACGGAGGCTCCCCGATGATAGCCGATTTCGAGGACTTTGTCACCTGGATGTTTGTCACGATC